>DASTKZ010000038.1:0-19006 GCA_035715445.1 Methyloceanibacter sp. | reverse complement strand
GGCGTTGGTGATGAAGTAGGGCGAAATGTAGCCGCGGTCGAACTGCATACCTTCCACGACCTCAAGCTCGCTCTCCAGGCTTTTCGCCTCTTCGACGGTTATCACCCCTTCATTGCCGACCTTTTGCATGGCTTCGGCGATCATGCTGCCGATTTCTGGATCACCATTCGAGGAGATGGTGCCGACTTGCGCGATCTCTTCGCTGGAGGTGACCTTTTTAGCCTTCGCCTTCAATTCATTGACAACGGCATTGACCGCAGCATCGACACCGCGCTTCAGGTCCATCGGATTGCCACCTGCAGCGACCGACTTTGCGCCTTCCCGTACAATTGCATGAGCGAGCAATGTCGCCGTGGTGGTGCCGTCTCCAGCCGTGTCAGATGTCTTAGACGCCACCTCGCGAACCATCTGCGCGCCCATATTCTCGAACTTGTCCTCGACCTCGATCTCCTTAGCGACGGTAACACCGTCCTTGGTAATGCGGGGCGCACCGAACGACTTGTCGAGCACGACATTGCGCCCTTTGGGGCCGAGCGTCACCTTGACCGCATTGGTCAAGATGTCGATGCCTCGCAGCATGCGGTCGCGAGCATCTTGGGAAAATTTCACTTCTTTCGCAGCCATTGTTTTAACTCCACTAGAGTTCCTGGTTAGGCGGCCTTCTTCTTGGCCGAGGCGGTGCCTTCCAGCACGCCGAGAATGTCGCTCTCCTTCATGATCAGAAGGTCTTCGCCATCGATCTTGACTTCGCTACCCGACCATTTTCCGAATAGAACTCGGTCGCCAGCCTTTACCTCGAGCGGTTGAACCACGCCCTTGTCGTCACGGGCACCGGGTCCAACGGCGACAACCTCGCCTTGCTGCGGCTTTTCCTTGGCGGTGTCGGGAATGATGATGCCGCCCTTGGTTCTTTCATCCTCTTCGATGCGACGTAGAACGACACGGTCATGCAACGGACGAAACTTCATCGCTTCACCTCCTCCAGCCATAACTTGTGGGGCCGAGCGTTCCTGAACGAACGCCTCTAACGCGCCTTTTAAATCAGCCGTCTGGCACTTTCAAGGAGTGAGTGCTAAGCCGAGGGCAAGCCCCGGCGTTGTCCAGGCTGTCGAAAATGCCGATCGGCACAGAAAAGGAGGCAGTTCTTGGCGTCCGGCCTTGGACGCCGCCTTTCTCGGGCGGAAACGTGCATCTCCACCCTTGGCGCGAATGCGGTTTTTTGGTTTCAGGTAGAGGAGCACAACTGACCGACCAAATATGACGCAAAAACGCCTCGTCGCTCGAGCTCGCCCGTGCGCGCCCACTCATGCTTACGCCGTATATCCGTATCACCCACATCTTTAATGCACCCGCGTAGAATGTCTGCTTTCAGGGGCAAATGACCCAAGGCGGACATCTCAGCTCGCCGGGGAGGCGAGCAGCCAAGCCGAATGCGGGCTTCATTGGCCGGCCTTCGCCTCCGGCCCGAGCACGCCTGACTTGTAGACGCCATCCATCAGCTTGGCGATGTCCTCATCGCGCATGTTCCACAGGTGGTACCAGTTCTCGAAGGTTTCAGCCGACGCGCCGGGGACATCCGCGAGCAACTTGCGCCAGTTTTCCAGCGCTTCCTCCTTGCGGCCGAGCTGGCCATACACAGGGATGTATTCGATGTAGGCGTGCATCGCTTGTTGGTCCAGGTGCAGCCGACGAAACTCGAGCGCGCGTTCGTAGTCGCCCTGCAGGTAGTAATCATAGTACATCGCCGCATGATACCATCCGGCAGCAGCGGCGGCGTTTAGCTCGTTCGCCTTTTTCGCCAATGCTACCCCGCGCTGCCACTGTCCTGAGCTTGCAATCAAGTGGCCGACAGTGGCTAAGATCTCGCCGTCATATGGGGCAAGCGCAATCGCCTGCTGGGCTTCACGCTCGAACAGATCGAGCTGCTTGGTGAAAAAGTAGGCTGACGCGGCCACCATGCGCGCGCGTGCGTCGGCGGGGTCGAGTTGGACCGCCTTGGCTGCCTGTGCCGTGATTTCTTGCGGCGGCAGTGGCTTATCATCGAAGCGGAACACCCAGCCAATCACAGCGAGGTAGGCCAGCTCGCGGCGCGCCCGCGCGTTCAGCGGGTCGAGCGCGATCGCTTGGCGTAACAGTTCTTTCGCGGCGCTGAAGGTTTCGTGGCTGTACTCCGGTCGCATCGCTTCTTGGGCGCGCAGAACAAGGTCGTAAGCCTGAATTTCGTTGGGGTTCTTGCGGGTGACCGACTTGGCCTCGGTCATCTCGATGACACCAAAATTGCCGGCGATCTTGGCGACGATCCGACTGACGATCTCGTCCTGGACGAGGAAGATGTCGGCCATCTTGCGATCGAACTTGTCGGCCCAGATATGGGCGCCGGTCCCTGTGTCAATGAGCTGCGCCGTGACGCGGAGGTCGTCATCGGCGCGCCGGACGCTGCCCTCTAGCACATAGCGCACGCCGAGCTCGCGCCCGAGTTCGGGGGCGTTCACGGGGTTGCCCTTGTATTGAAAGGTGGTGTTGCGCGCGAGCACACGCAGATCGCTCGACGCCCGCGACAGCGCGGTCATCAGATCCTCGGTCAAGCCGTCACTGAAATACTCTTGTTGGGGATCGCCGCTTAAGTTGACGAATGGGAGAACCGCGATCGCCGGACCTTGGGGTACGCCGAGCACCCGTTCCTCGGCCGGTCGTTCGGGTCCCGGTCCCCAAAGGTCGCGGGTGAGCCACGCGCCGACGGCGCCCAGCATAAGGATCAGTGCCAAGGCCGGCGCGGCTATTTGCCAGCGCAAGCGGCGCGTCGAAATACTCTTGACCTGCTCTTCGCCCTCCAGAAACTCGATTAGCGGTGCGTACGAGCCCTTCGGAAGGCCAATGCGAATAGGATCGTCCTTGCCGTCAGCCGCGTAGTATTCGAGAAGCTTCTCGCGCAGGCGCGCGGCCTCGATCCGCACAATGGGATCGACCACGGGGTCAAACGTCTCGGGACGATCGAAGACCTCCAAACCGACGTTGTAGCCCTTCAGCCGCTCACCGCGCCCAGCCAGTGTTTCATTGACGAGGTACTCCAGGAACCGCTGCCGGCGCTGCGATTGGTGGAATGGGCCGCTGTGGAGGATGCGGTCAAGCTGCTGACGAATAGCCTCCTGGTCGGATTCGCTCCAGGAATTGAGCGGAATTGCCGTCACGCTCCAACTCCAAAACGCCGGGAAAAGGCCAGCCCCGCCAGCATCGGGGTGCAGTTTCATACTGTTACATACTAGGACGAGCAGGCACGGCCTGTCACGCTTCAGGGAAGGATCGTCCTTGTCATCGACGATCAGAAAGGAGCGCCGACATGAAAACGTTACTAGCAATCGCGCTTGCAGCAGCAGCGCTGACGATCGGCACCGCAACCGTGGCCCCGATCTCGAGCACCGCCGTCGCTGGCGGGGGCGGACCCGACAAGTGGTGCGGGGCGGCCGTGTGCCCACCGAATCCCTTGGGAGCGCATCGCGGGCGGTAAGCCGCAATAGGCACGCAAGCCGGTCTCTCAATCTGAGAGGCCGGCTGGCAGTTCTTCGATCATGGAGGTCCGCTATGCCGCGACGGATGACGAATTGGGTGAACTATGACCCATGGGTTAGCGGGGTCTTGGAGCCCATTCTCCTGCTCTTGTGCATAGCGTTGATTGGAGCGGTTCTGGGACTACTCTGATGTCAAACGCGACTATTAGGAAAGGAGTACTGCTATGAAATCGATGCTCGCTTCGATGGCTATCGTACTCACGTTTTGCGCGTCTCCAGTAGCAGCTGCGGAGTTTCCGAAGACCGGCAGTGCGGAATACGACACGTACTATTTAGAAAACACGGTGGCTAAAATTGATAGCGGAGGCAACACGGGGGCAATCGTTGACAGCACCGGAATCAATCGCAACGTCAAAGGAGACGGCCCGTTCCACGACATGTCAGTTCGCTGCCTATATCACCAGAGCTCGGTGGGAGAGACATTGCACTTCAATGGGAGCTGCGTTGAGACCGACAAAGACGGTGACAACGTATTCACCACCTTCGACGACAAGAACCACTACCTGATGGGTGGTACGGGGAAATATAAAGGTATTACGGGAACGGTTCCCTACACTGTGGTGCAACTTCACGACACGGTCGGCGGCCGCACGGCCTATGTCGTCAACCACAAGGCCACCTGGGAGATCAAATAACTGAAGCAGCTGCCGACTGCGAGCCATGCCAAGGCGCTGACCGGGTGGATTTCAACGGCCCGTCAAACGGACAAGTCTGATCAAGGCTATAAAGACCGCGCTGAACAGGTGATGGTTGACGTCCGCTATTGGCACTTAGCGGACGTTGAAAAACGTCTGCTTTTGAGGGAAAAGCGGACATAGCCGCGATGGCACGCTGAGTCGGCTTAAGTTCGCTGCAGGACCAAGGTCCGCTTCTGACGGTCCCCCGTAGCTGTTTGCGTTGCGACGAGGTGAATTACGCGAGAGAGCGGAAACATTTGTTCGGTTATTTGTTCTGCCCGCCTCATAAAATCGTAGGCCGATCCTTAGTCCCTCAAATCATGGCGCCCCGTAGGGGTTTCGAACCCCTGTTTCCGGCGTGAGAGGCCAGCGTCCTAGGCCACTAGACGAACGGGGCGTGATCCCGAGCCAAGACCGAAACCTATAGCTTGGCGCGGCAAAAGCGATCAAGGCCTATTCGGGCTTGAGCTTGATGCGGGCGAGGACTTGCCCGGTCTTGAGATCGATCACGGCAATTTCCGCGCCCGCCGCCGAATTCAGATGGAGAGCGAGCCTGTCGCCATCAAGGGAGAGCGCCGTGACCGAGCTATCCTTGGGTATGCCAAGCTCCCCCGCCACGCCACCGGGGGGCGCCGCCGCGCTAGCTCCGTCTTGCCCTCCGCGCGATGCCTGATAGACAATGGCCGCAAGCACAAAGGCGAAGCCGCCGACCAAGAGCAGCCCCATCACGATCACGGCGATCTTCAGTACCCGCACTTGGCGCGGGCTGAACACCGTGCCGGGTAAAGGCTTATCGCCGGGCTCGTCCAGGACCGCCATTCCTCATTGACCTCATGCCTCAGTCAACGAAAGCTCCCGCCCTCAAGCGGCTTCACGCCGAAGCCGAGGCGCGCCACGACGGCTTGCGGCTCGACCGGTTCTTGAGCGAGCGCCTGCCCGAACTGAGCCGCACCCGCGTGCAAAGCCTCATCAAGCAAGGCCACGTCTCTTCACGCGGGGCGACCATAGTTGACGCAAAATACCGGGTCAAACCGGGCGAGCGCTTCGCCCTCGATTTGCCGCCCGCGGCAGCGCCTGAGCCCCGCGCCGAGGCGATCCCGCTCAACCTGGTTTACGAGGACGACGCGCTTATCGTCATCGACAAGCCGGCGGGGCTCGTGGTCCATCCGGGCGCCGGCCATGCCGCAGGCACCCTCGTCAACGCGCTCATCGCTCATTGCGGGGAGAGCCTCTCAGGCATCGGCGGCGTCGCGCGCCCGGGCATCGTCCATCGCCTCGACAAGGACACGAGCGGGCTCATGGTCGTGGCCAAGACCGACTTAAGCCACCGGGCGCTCGCGGAGCAATTCGCCGACCATGGCCGCTCGGGCAAACTCGAGCGCGGCTATCTCGCCCTCGTCTGGGGCGCCCCACCCCGCCCTCACGGAACGGTCGATGCGGCTATTGGCCGCCACCTGGCGAGCCGGACCAAGATGGCGGTGCTGCCTCAACGTGGCCGCGCGGCCGTCACCCATTGGCGCGTGATCGAGAGTTTCGGCTCGGCGAAGGAGCCGGTCGCCTCTCTCCTCGAATGCAGGCTCGAGACCGGGCGCACGCATCAGGTGCGGGTGCACCTCGCCCATATCGGCCATCCCCTGATCGGCGATCCGCTCTACGGACCCGGTTTCAAGTCGAAGCTCAGGAAATTGCCCGAACCTTTGCGCGGCAAGCTCGAATCGCTCGATCGCCAGGCGCTGCACGCGGCGGAGCTTGCTTTTGTCCATCCGGCGACCGGCAGATTACTCAAATTTAATAGTGAGCTTCCCGCCGATCTCGCTGAGATTGTTCAGGCTTTCAAGCAAGTGTGAAGCGCGCGCGGTCTTTTTTCGCAGGCGCAAAGGCTCTATAGAGAGGAAACGCCGGGGGGCGAAGCGAGTTGGGACAGTTGCGGCCGCGTTGGGGCCGCCGGAGACGGGCTCTCATGGCTGCGAGAAGTTTGCCGAGTGTTGGCGCGCAGGGCGGACTGACGCGCTATCTCGAAGAAATCCGCCGCTTTCCCATGCTCGAGCCGCAGCAGGAGTACATGCTCGCCAAGAGTTGGCGCGAGCATGGCGACCGCGACGCGGCGCATCAGCTCGTCACCTCGCATCTCAGGCTCGTGGCGCGCATCGCCATGGGCTATCGCGGCTACGGCCTCCCTATCGGCGAGGTGATCTCGGAAGGCAATGTCGGGCTGATGCAGGCGGTGAAGCGCTTCGATCCCGACAAGGGCTTCCGGCTCGCCACCTACGCCATGTGGTGGATCAGGGCCGCGATCCAGGAATACATTTTGCGTTCGTGGAGCCTGGTGAAGATGGGCACCACGGCGGCGCAGAAGAAGCTCTTCTTCAACCTGCGCAAGATCAAGGGCCAGCTGAAGGCGCTCGAAGAAGGCGATCTCAGGCCCGACCAGGTGAAGCGGATCGCGAACCAGCTCGGTGTGACCGAGGAGGACGTGGTGTCGATGAACCGGCGGCTTGCCGGCGATTCCTCGCTCAACGCGCCGGTGCGGAACGACGCCGAGAGCGGCGAGTGGCAGGACTGGCTCGTCGACGATACCATGGACCAGGAAACCGCACTTGCCGAGTCGGAGGAGCGCGACCACCGCCGCGACATGCTGAACGAGGCGCTTGAAGGCCTGAACGCGCGCGAGCGCCGCGTGTTCGAAGCGCGCAGGCTCGCCGAGGAGCCGCTCACGCTCGAGGAGCTGTCTGCCGAGTTCGGCGTGAGCCGCGAGCGCATCCGGCAGATCGAGGTGCGCGCCTTCGAGAAGGTGCAGAAGGCGGTGCAGAAGGCCGCCTCGGCCCAAGCCCGCGAACCCGCCCCGGCCCAGTGAGTTCCCCCTCGCCTGCTTTGCAGGGCGCGCCCGCTTCTGCCCCTGCCGGCATGAAGCGGCTTGCCATTCGCGGCATCGAAATCGCCTATCTCGATGAGGGCAAGGGCCCTGTGGTCATCGCCGGCCACTGTTCGAGCGCTTCGCACAAGGAATGGCTGCCGCTGATCGAGGCGCTCAAGTCCGATTGGCGCGTGCTCGCCCCCGATTTCATCGGCTACGGGCAGTCGGAACCGTGGCCCGCGACCGAGCCCTTCTCCATCGAGGCGGACGTCGAGGTGCTGCGGGCGATCGCCAAGAAGACGAAAGGCCCGCTCCATCTCGTCGGCCACTCCTACGGCGCCGCACTCGCGCTCGAAGCGGCGCGCAGTCTCGGCAAGCGCGTGAAGAGCCTTACCCTGGTCGAGCCGGTTTCGTTTCATCTGTTGCGGCTCGAGGGCCGGCCCGAATGGGCCGAGGTCGAAGGGCTCGGCCGCGCCGTGCTCGGCGCCGTGGCGAAAGGCGATGACCGCGAGGCGGCCAAGGCCTTTATGGTCTATTGGCTCGGGCGCACCCGCTGGTGGCTGTCGCCCGAACGTTTCAAGGCGGCGATTGCCGCCACCATCCCCAAGGTCGCGCTCGAATTCTCAATCGCCATCGACGCCAAGACGAGCCTCAAGGATTACGCCGGGATCGCCGCGCCGACGCTGCTGATTGCCGGGAACAAGACGCGGGCGCCGACCCGCGCCGTTGCCGATTTCCTTGCGGCCGCCTTACCCAATGCCAAGCTCGCCATCCTCCCCGGCGCGGGCCATATGAGCCCTTTCACTCATCCCGCCGAGCTCAACCGCCTCATCCTCGACCATCTCCGTTCGGAGCGTTGACCGGTTCGGGGGTGCGCTCGGGTTTCGGCGCGCTTTCTTCGGCCGGCAACTCCTCGATATCGCGGGCGAACAGCTCTTCGAGCTCGGTCGCCTGCGACTTCGCATTGGCACGCACCTTCTCCACGTCGGTGTAGTACTGGTAGTCCTGATAGAGCCGGCGCTCGTCCTGCTGCTTGAAGGTCTCGGTAATGCGCTTGACCTCGGCCTCGCGCAGTCCCAGGCCGCGCAACAAGGTCTTGGTCAGCGCCAATGCCGACAAGAAGGTCTCGCGCTCGATGATGGTGACGCCGAGATCCATCAGCCTGTGGACATGGGTCCGATCCCGCGCGCGGGCATAGATGGCAAGATTGGGGAAGTTCGTTCGCACGATCTCCGCGACCCTGAGTGAGCTCTCGACATCGTCGATCGCCAGCACGAAGGCGCGGGCCTTGTCGGCGCCGGCGGCGCGAAGGATGTCGATGCGCCCTGCATCCCCATAGTAGATTTGCGCGCCGAAGCGCTTCACGAAATCGACCTGCTCGATATTGGAGTCGAGCGCCGTGAACGGGATGCGGCGGGCGCGGAGCACGCGGGCGACAATCTGCCCGAAGCGGCCGAAGCCCGCGACAATGACATGCTGATCGCTGTCCGGCGGCATTTCGTATTCCGGCGGCTCCGGCTTCGTCGCCCGGTTGATGGCGTCGTCGATGAGGAGGAGAAGCGGCGTCGCCGCCATCGACAAGGTCACGGCGAGCGTGAGGAAATTTGACATGGCCTGGTCGATGACGCCTTCGAGCGCGCCGGCGCCGAACAGCACGAACGCAAACTCACCGCCCTGGCTGATGACGAGGCCGAGCCGGCGCGCCGCGGCGCCGTCCAATCCCCACCACCGTCCGAGCAGATAAAGGATGGCGGCCTTGAGCGCGACGAGCCCGAGCACGAGCGCCGCGAGCTTGACCGGCTGGCCGACAAGCACGCCGAGATCGATCGACATGCCGACGGCGATGAAGAACACGGCAAGCAGCAGCCCCTCGAAGGGCGCGATGTCGGCTTCGATCTGGTGGCGGTATTCCGAATCGGCGAGCAGCGCCCCGGCGATGAAGGCGCCGAGCGCGGCCGAAAGTCCCGCCGCTTCCATCGCCAGCGCCACGCCAACGACGGTGAGCAGCGCGCTCGCCGTCATAGCCTCGCGCACGCCGGTCGCCGCGACGATGCGGTAGAGCCGGCTCAATAGGAAGCGCCCGCCGACGATGACGCCGAGGATCGTGCCGATGGCGATCAGCGCCGTGGTCAAGTCCATGCTCGGCTCCTCGGCGCCGAAGGCGAAGAGCGGCACGAGCGCGATGAGGGGGATCGCGGCAAGGTCCTGAAACAGCAGCACCGAGAAGGCGAGGCGCCCGTGCCGCGTCGTAAGCTCGCCCTTCTCCTCCAGCACCTGTAGCGCGAACGCCGTCGAGGACAGCGAGAGCGCGAGACCGATGAAGAGCGCTTGCGCGAAGGGCAGCCCAAGCGCGATGCCAATCCCAGCAAGGACGGCGGCGGTGACGGCAAGTTGTGCTGTCCCGAGCCCGAAGATCGCCGAGCGCATAGCCCACAGCCGGACCGGGCGAAGTTCGAGCCCGATCACAAACAGCAGCATCACCACGCCGAACTCGCCGAAATGGAGAAGCTCCCCCACATCGTCGAGGGCATAGAGAGGGCCGAGCACGTAAGGCCCGATGACGACGCCGGCGGCGAGATAGCCGAGCACCGCCCCCATCCGCAAGGATCGGCCGAGCGGCGCGGCGATAGCAGCAGCGGCCAAAAACACCGCGACTTGAATTAATTGTGCCGTTTCCATGCCCAAACCCCTCGCGCTCGCCGTTTTGGGTAGCACGCTACCGCTAAACCCACTAGCCGGGAGCGCACCCCCGCACACGCGCACCACGACCCCGCACACGCCTCGTCATTGCCGGGCTTGACCCGGCAATCCATTCCATTGGCATTCACCTGCTGCGACGAAATGGCATGGATGCCCGGATCAAGTCCGGGCATGACGAAGGCAGAGCAACCGTTGTGACTGCGCGCGGACCGGAGTCGTGCTAGGGCCATAGCCGCCATGGAGGCCGAGACCAACATCAAGCCAAGCTTTTCCGAGGCGCTCGCGCTTTGGGGCCGAATCGGCCTCCTCTCCTTCGGCGGCCCCGCCGGCCAGATCGCCCTGATGCATCGCCTCATCGTCGATGAGCGGCGCTGGATTTCGGAACAGCGTTTCCTACACGCGCTCAACTTTTGCATGCTGCTTCCCGGCCCCGAGGCGATGCAGCTCGCCTCCTATATCGGCTGGCGGCTCCACGGGACGATCGGCGGTCTCGCCGCCGGCCTTCTCTTCGTGCTGCCCGGCGCCGCGATCGTGCTCGCGCTCACCATCGCCTACGCTTACTTCGGGAAAGTCCCGCTGGTGGAAGCCGCCTTTCTCGGCATCAAGGCCGCCGTGCTCGTGATCGTCATCGAGGCGCTCTTCCGTGTGGCGAAGCGGGCCTTGCGCGGGCCTTACGACCTCGCCATCGCGGCCGGGGCCTTTATCGCGATTTTCTTCTTTGCCGTGCCGTTTCCGCTCATCATCGCCGCGGCGGCGGTAATCGGTTTTCTGCAAACGAGCGCCGCGCCCCATCGTGCGCCGGCCGCTTCGCCCGCGAGCTTGGAGGCGGTGCCGCTCTCTCGCACAATCGCGACGATTGCCTTGTGGCTCGCGATCTGGATCGTGCCCCTGCTTGCCGCCGCGGCGATCTTCGGCCGCGGGCACGTGACCACGGATATTTCGCTCTTCTTCTCCAAGCTTGCCGTGGTGACGTTCGGCGGGGCCTATTCGGTGCTGGCCTACATGGCGCAGCAAGCAGTGGAGACCTATGGCTGGCTGACCGCCGGCGAGATGCTCGACGGGCTCGGTCTCGCCGAAACGACGCCCGGCCCTCTCATTCTCGTCACCGAGTTCGTTGGGTTCCTCGCGGGCTTTCGCCAAGGTGGCGAGCCGAGGCTCGCCTTCGGTCTCCTTGGCGCGGCCCTCACGCTGTGGGCAACATTCGCGCCCTGCTTCCTCTGGATCTTCGCCGGCGCGCCCTATGTCGAGCGCTTGAGCGCACACCCGCGCCTTGCCGGAGCGCTCGCCGGCGTTACTGCCGCGGTCGTCGGCGTCATTCTTAACCTGAGCCTGTGGTTCGCGCTCCACGTCCTGTTCGGCAGCGTGACCGAGACGTGGCTCGGCCCGCTGCAGCTATGGACGCCAGATCTCGCCACGCTCAACGTCGAAGCTATGGTGCTCGCGATCCTCGCCGCGATCCTGCTCTTCGGCTTTCACGTCGGCATCGCCGGCACGCTCGCGATCGCCGCCGCTTCCTCTCTCGCTTGGTCGCAGCTCGGGCTCTAGCGTGCGCTAGCGCGGTACCCAGAGATTGACGAAGGGCGCCCTCACCCACGTTCCAACTCGTCCGCTATAGACGCGGGCAAACGGTGCCGCCACCCATGTGTCGCGGTAGGTGTCCACCTCGGCGAACGGGGCGCGCACATAGGCGCCGTCGCGGTAGCGCCAACGGCGCTTGTAGTAGCCGGCCTCTTGCACCATTGCCGTGTCCGCTTCAGGCATGGCGGCAAGCCCGGGAGCGGCCGAGGCGGGAGCGGACGGGCCGGCAAGAATCGCAACGGCCGCAGCCGCGACAACGAATGTGACGAAACGAGTACGCATTAATTTCTCCTTAACCAAGTTCCCCGCCGGCCGATGAAAGCCATAGCGCAGCAGTGTGTTTCGGCAGATGGGGCGAGGCAAGTCGAAATTACAGCCAGCCTCTGCGCTTGAAATAGAGATAAGGGAGGGCGGCCGCCAGGATCATCAACGCGATGGCAAGCGGATAACCGAACCACCACGACAGCTCCGGCATGAATTGGAAATTCATGCCGTAGATCGACGCGATCAGCGTCGGCGGCAGGAACACGACGGCGGCGACCGAGAAGATCTTGATGATGTCGTTCTGCTGAATGTTGATACTGCCCAGCGTCGCATCGAGCAGGAAAATAATCTTGCCTGAGAGGAAGGTGGCATAATCCGTCAGCGAAGTGACGTCGCGCGCCGCGGTCCGGATGCGCGCTTGCAGCGGCTTGCCCTCTTTCCGTTCGTTGGCCGCATGGATGAGAAACGTCAGAAGACGCCCGAGCGAGTGCGCGCTTTCGCGCGCTTTCGAGGTGATCTCGCCCTCGCGGCCGATGGCGCGCAGGAGAACGTCGAAGCGCCGCTGCTTCGAGGCAGCGCCGCCCTTGAGCTCGAAGATCGAATGGGACAGGCCCTCGACCTCGGCCTGGAGGCGCTCGATGAAATCGGCGAGCCGGTCGATGATCGTCTCGAGGAGCCCGATCAGGACAGCGGGACCGCTCTTGAGATCGGTCTCGGTGCGATTGCAGCGCGCTACAAAGATGGGGAACGCCCGGGGCTCCGCATAGCGCACCGTGACGAGCCGCTGGCCGGCAAGGATGAACGTGGCCGGCGTGGTTCGGGGGTCGCCTTGTTCGGTCGTGTAAAGCAGCGTCGCCGTCATGAAGTAGGCGCCGTTCTCCTGGTAGAGGCGGCTCGAGGCCTCGATCTCCTGCTGCTCCTCGCGCGTCGGCACGTTGAATTTCAGCGCGCGCTCGACCTTCTTCTCCTCGTCCTGCGTGGGATTGAGGAGGTCGACCCACACCGCTTCTTCGCCGATCCTGGGCTTGCCCTTCTGGCGCGTGAGCGTACCGGCGCGGTTCTCATAGATGGTGAGCATCCAACCTCCCGCTTCCCGAGCCCGTTCACGCCCGCCGAGACCTTATACCAGGGGGGTTCCATTGCCACTGGGACAATGCGGCCCACCGGCGCAAGAATGCATCAAAGATGCGTCAATTCTTTTGCACGATACAGGCGCCCCCATCGGCGCGCAGATGCTTGCACAGCGCCTCGGCGTCGTCGCGGCTGTCGGCCCCGATCTGCACCAGATACATGGAGCGACGCCCCCGGCTCAGATTCCGCTCTGGCTGCACGAACGGCTCCCGGTCGCCGAGGAGCGACTGGTGCGCCCGCTTGAGCCGGCCGAACTGGGCAAGCGCCTTCGCCTTCGAGAACGAGGTCGAGACATTGACGCCCCACGGGCGCCAAGCCCCGCTCGCCGTCAGCGGTTCGGTCTCGTAGACGGCGCGCACGACGAGCGGCGCGAGCGCGCGGCAGGAGTCCTGGACCTCGGCGCCCACGGTCTTGAGCTGCTCCGGCAATTCGGTCTCTTCGAGTTTCCACTCCTCGGCCGCCCTCCCCGTCACGAACTGGACGTAGTTCTGGGTCTCCCACGGGAGAGAACCCGAGCCTCCGAGCCACGACCGCACCCGCTCCGCGCCCGCGTTATAGGCGGCGGCCGCCAGCCCGAAATTGCCGAATTCCCGGCGAAGGTCGGCCAAGAGGCTCGCCGAGTGCATAATCGCCGCCTTCGGCTCGAACGGATCGTGGAGCCCGCGCTCCTCGGCCGTGCCCGGCATGAATTGGGCAATCCCTTGCGCGCCTTTGGGGCTCACGGCTTGTGGGTTGAACCGGCTCTCCTTCCAGATCAAGCGCACGAACGGCATCGGCGGCAGGCCGCGCGCCTCGGCCTGCGCTTGCATGATCGGACAGACGATATCGACGAAGGGTTTCGGTCCACCGAGTGCTGCGCCAGCCTCCTTGGCTCCAGCCTCGACGCGGGAGATGGCGTCCTCCCGGGCGGAAGCCGGCGCCGCGAGCAGAAGCATTGCAACCGCGGTCAGAGCCAGTGGCGACAGTCGCGTCATGCCGTCAGCAATATCCAAGGCTTTGCCATCAAACCGCCGCGGAGGGTCGCAGCAATCGAGCCCCCGCTCAAGGCGTTTAGCAGCCCCCTTTCCCCCTTTGAAACGCCGCGTCCAGATCGCGATATATGCAGAACGTTGCAACAAGGGGAATCGATCATGATCGAGAGGAGGCCATTCGCGGCGCTTGGCGGCGCCGACCACGGCTGGCTCAAGGCCAAGCACCATTTCTCCTTCGCGCGCTACTATGACCCCGAGCGGCTGGGGCACGGGGCTTTGCGCGTGTGGAACGACGACGAGATCGCGCCTCATACCGGCTTTCCCCCGCACCCGCATGCCGACATGGAGATCATCACCTATGTCCGCTCGGGCGCGATCACGCATGAGGACAGCCTCGGCAACGAGGGCCGCACCGAGGCGGGCGACGTTCAGGTGATGAGCGCAGGCTCAGGCGTTCGCCACGCCGAATACAATCGCGAATCGGTCCCGACGACGCTCTTTCAGATCTGGATCGAGCCGGCCGGGCAAGGAGGCACTCCGTCCTGGGGCGCGAAGCCCTTCCCCAAGGCGGATCGTTCGGGGCGGCTGATCCCGCTCGCGAGCGGCTTCGCCGGCGACGCTGGCGCTCTTCCGATCAGGGCCGAGGCGCGCGTTCTCGGCGCAACGCTCAAATCGGGCGACAGCGTCGAATACGCGCTCGGAGCGACGCGCCACGGCTATCTCGTGCCGGCGAAAGGATCGGTCGAGGTGAACGGCGTCCGCATCGAAGCGCGCGATGGCGCCGCCATCAGCGGTGAGAACGCGATCAAGATCAAGGCGATCGGGGACGCCGAGATCGTCCTCGTTGACACCGACTAGGCTCGCCGTTGTCTGCTTAAGACCAAGGCGCACGCGCGATGCCGAGCTCGTCAAGCAGCTCGAGCCACAGCAGGAAATAGAGGATTGCGGCGAACGCGGCGAAAAAAGCGGCCGTGACGAGAAACCGGCTCTGCTTCGCCAGAATCCATGCCGGGAGCGTCAACGGCAGGAAGGTCAGCATGAAGGCCGCGCTGAGGCCGACCATCTCCATGCCGCCCCCTTTCGGATTGGCGTGCCGCCACAAGAACACCCCGAGAAAGACGAGAAATGCGATCTCGGCATAGACGGCGAAGAAGATGCTCGCGCGTAAGCGTCGCGAGCCATGTTCTTTCGTCATTGCCGCCTAGTCCTTGACGGCCGTCTCCGGCCGGTCGGTCCCGGGATCGACCTCTTCGTGCCACGCCCCGTCGGCGGTCTCGTATTGGATGCCGACCGTCTCACCCGGAACCCTCTGCTCGCCTGCGGCGGTTCGCGCCGCGGCGAGAGCTTCATCGTGGCTCGCAAAGGTTTCGGAGAAGGTGCCGCGCACCTTGTAGGCCCAGCCATTCTCATGCTTGACGATTCTATAGACGAGCTTCGCCATGACGGTCCTCGCATCCGGTTCGGGGCGAGCGTGGCACAACCAGCGCCGTTCGCCAAGGTTGCGCGGAAACCTTAGCTAAAGCGGATGAGGACGATCCCCATCACGGCGGCGGCAAGGCCCGCGACCTTGTGCCAGGCCATCGGCTCGCCGAGGAAGAGGACGCCGAGCAGAGATCCTCCGACAACGAACATGCCGTAGATCGGCACCACCACGTTGGCCGGTCCGAGCGACAGCGCGTGAAACAACGCATTCACTGACGGTCAGCGCAATGCCCCCCGCAATCGCCCAAAGCAGCGGCGGGCGCTCGAGCTCGAACAGAAGCGGCTTGAGCTCGCCCCTGAGCGTGACGATGGCGATGGCGACGATAGAGACGATCGTCGCGCTTACCGCCATCACCATAGAGGTCGAGACCTCGCTCGACCGTTCGGCGAGGTTCACGAACAGGGTCATGAAGGAATAGCCGGCCATGCCGAGCAGGGCCCAGAGAACATAGGATTGAGCCATTCGCGCCTCCCCCTTCCCGCGCGGGCAAGCCCGCAAGGCAATGGGGAGCGCTTGTCTTAGTCCTTACGTCCGGTGATTCCCCTAGCCCCGCGGCGGGCGGCGGCGCTCGCTGAACCAGGCGCGATATTCCGACATTTTGGCGCGCTGAACTTGAGGCGCGCGCCGCTTGCAAGAGCCGGCTTCCTCGCTGCCCTCGGCCGCGCCCCACCGCAGCTCGACGCAGTCATTGACGTTGTAGGCCATCTCGAGCGCCGTGATGCGGTCGAGCACGTCCTTGAGCGCGAGCGTCCACTGCGACCCGTCGGTCCGGGTATAGGCAAACTTCCGCGCCGCGAGTTCCGAGGCGAGCGTGCCGTCCAACTCCGCCTTGACGGACTCGACGGTCTTGTCTTTCGGCATGGCGTAGCGCTCGGGCCGCCGCCCGACGCGATCGGGGAACCCGCGCACCACGTCGATCGCGATCAGCAAGCGCAAATCGCGAGACGGTGTGGCGAAATCCTCCCACGCGCCGGTCGTCTCGAAGATCGACGCGCCGTCCGGCATGTCCACTTCGCCCCCGCCCTCGACCTGATATTTGCGCCCATTTTCGACCGAGGTGACCCGGGCCTTGACCTGCTCCTCGAGCGCGGTGATTGCTTCCGTCAGCGCGCGCATCGGATCGAGCGGCGCCGGCGACATCACGTCATCCATGCGATCGTAGAACGCTTCCACATCGATCTTCGACTGGTCGAGCGAATAGTCGCCATAGTCGGAACTGTTCGCGATCTCCTCGTTGGTGAGGCGCCGCAACGTGCCGTTCTTCTCGCGCACGATCGGGCGGAAGCGCTTGAAGCCGGGACCGCCAAGCGCGGGGTCCTGCGCAAAGAGGAAATTGCCGCGCCAGAAGCGCTTGCGCGCCACCGTGCCGTCTGGTTGTCCGTCAACCGCGAGGAACACGCCGGCGCCATCGCCCGATTGCGGCACGCGTTTCACGAGGACGAGAACATGCCCATAGGGATCGGCGTAGATCGTCCCGGGGCGCAGCGCCTCAGCGCTAAGCGCCACGGGATAGTAGTCGGTGTCGTTGTCTTCGCCCGGCGTCCGCCCGTTGCCCGAATGCACGGCGTCGGCAAGGGTCGAGCTCAGGTAGAAGCCGAAGCCCGGCACCAGCCCTTTGGGCCTCGTTGGCAGTTTCACCCGTCGCGGCGGCGCTTGCACCGTGCGAGCGAACGTGCCGAACAGGCCTGTGGGGACCGTCACCGTCTGTTGCGGGATAAGTTGCTCCGGCGGCGGCTCCTCCTTGACGATGTTCCACCATTGCGGACAGCGCGGCGGCTGGCCGCCGTCGCCGCGCGTGCATTTGGCGTAGCCGAACGGCAAGCCCAGCTTGAAGGCGAAATAGGCGCGCAGGAAGTAAGGAACGTCGGCGCAATCGGGCCGGACGACTTGCCCCTTCTGGTCCTCGCGCAGGCCGAGATGGTCGAAGAGGAGGTTGCGCGACGGATCGCGCAGCACCTCGTGCATCGCCTTCCAAGACGGCGCATCCTCGAGCGGCGCGTCGAAGAGTTTCGCGATCCACGCCGAATACAAATTCTCGTTCGCCCGGTTCCAGGCATCGTTGATGGGCCAGACGCTCTTGGCCGCGCGCGAGCGCGACCCCGCTTTGCGCTGCACGGCGATTTCGCGGGTGACGCCCCTGCATTCCGGCGCGGCACCCTCGCGCACGAGCTTCGCCTGCCACGTCCCGGCTTCAGGCGCCGCGATTTCGGCGAACCAGATGTAAGGAGGACCGCTCTCGCCGTGGCGCGATGTGGCCGCGACGTTTCCGTCGGGCTTAATCAGCGAAAGCTCGCCTTCGAGCGGCGTCTCGGCGACGAACACGACCCGCAAAGGGGCGCCCTTCCACGGCACGGCGGGCGAGGCGAGCATGGCAAGCCCGGCCTCGTTTTGGCAATCGGCGGACGGCGTTGCGGCCGGCGCCCCCGCTGTCGCAGAAGGGGAGGCAACAGGAAGCGATGCGATCAGCAGGGTCGCGATCGCGACAGCCGTAATCTGGGGTGCAGCTACCAAGTGAAAACCCCCGTTTTCCCTCGGTCGTGCCTGAAAATACCCGAAATCGGCCGCCGCCAAAACCGCAAATTGCACGGCCTACGCACGAAAAAAGGCGCTCAATCCGCCGGGATATAGACCTCGCCGCCGAGGGCGCGGAATTTCGCGCTCATTTCCTCCATGCCGGCCTCTTTCTCGGCGAGCTTGGCGGCGTAGTCGCGCACCTCCCGCGTGATCTCCATCGAGCAGAATTTCGGCCCGCACATCGAGCAGAAATGGGCGAGCTTATGCGCCTCCTTGGGCAGGGTCTCGTCGTGGAAGCTCCGCGCCGTCTCCGGATCGAGCGAGAGGTTGAATTGGTCCTCCCAGCGGAAGGCGAATCTGGCGCGCGATAGCGCGTCGTCGCGGGCGCAAGCTGCCGGGTGGCCCTTGGCGAGATCGGCCGCGTGCGCGGCGATCCGGTAGGCGATGACGCCGGCCTTGACGTCGTCGCGGTTGGGCAGGCCGAGATGCTCCTTCGGCGTGACGTAGCAGAGCATGGCCGTGCCGAACCAGCCGATCATGGCCGCGCCGATCGCGCTCGTGATGTGGTCATAAGCCGGCGCGATATCGGTGACGAGGGGCCCCAGCGTGTAGAACGGGGCCTCGCCGCAAACGGCAAGCTGCTTCTCCACGTTGACCTTGATCTTGTGCATGGGAATGTGGCCGGGCCCCTCGATCATCACCTGGCAGCCGCGATCCCAGGCGATGCGGGTGAGCTCGCCCAGCGTCTCGAGCTCGGCGAATTGCGCCGCGTCGTTGGCATCGGCAATCGATCCCGGACGAAGCCCGTCGCCGAGCGAGAACGACACGTCGTAGCGCCGCATGATGTCGCAGATCTCGTCGAAGCGCTCATAGAGGAAGCTTTCCTTGTGATGGGCGAGGCACCATTTGGCGATGATCGACCCGCCGCGCGACACGATCCCCGTCACGCGGTTGGCGGTAAGGTGGATGTAGCCGAGCCGCACGCCGGCATGGATGGTGAAATAGTCCACGCCCTGCTCGACCTGCTCGATCAGCGTGTCCTTGTAGACCTCGAAGTCGAGCTTGACCGGATCGCCGCCGACTTTCTCCAGCGCCTGATAGATCGGCACCGTGCCGATCGGCACCGGGGCGTTCCTGATGATCCACTCTCGCGTCGCATGGATGTTGCGCCCGGTGGAAAGGTCCATCACCGTGTCGGCGCCCCAGCGGATCGCCCACACCATCTTCTCGACCTCCTCGGCGATCGATGAGGTCACGGCCGAGTTGCC
>DASTKZ010000037.1:0-2568 GCA_035715445.1 Methyloceanibacter sp. | reverse complement strand
GGAATCGGCCCCTGCCGAAAGCACCGAAGCGGCGCGATCGCGCGTAATGCCGCCGATTGCAACCAGAGGACACCCGGATCGCGCGCGCCATTCGGCAAGGCGGGAAAGGCCTTGCGGGGCCCATTTCATGGCCTTCAGCTTGGTTTCATAGATCGGACCGAGTGCGACATAGTCGGCGCCCGCGGCAAGCGCCGCATCGAGTTCGGCGTGGCTGTGCGTGCTGACGCCGATCTTGAGGCCCGCCGCCCTGATCGCGGCGAGGTCGGCTTCCGCCAAATCCTCCTGGCCGAGATGGACAAAATCCGCTCCCTTGTCGATCGCCTCCCGCCAATAGTCGTTGACCACCAATTGGCACCGGTGCGCGGCGCAAAGCCCAATCGCCTTTTCAATCTCGGCGCTGACAATGTCTCGCGGCGTCTCCTTGACGCGGAGCTGCACCAGCTTGAGCCCAAGGGGCAGGAGACGGGCGAGCCACTCCGTATCGGGGAGGATGGGGTAGAAGGGATCGAGGCGAATCAAAGCGGGGTGCGGACCCAAGATCGCTCAGGACGCATGATCGATCTTGAAGAAGGGCGTTCCCGCAACCGGCGTCGAGGGCTGGCCCATGTCGCGCGGCTCGATCAAGCCGGCTTCGAAGGCAAGCCGCCCGGCGGCAACGGCCTTGGCGAAGGCGTCCGCCATCTTCGCCGGATCGCCCGCTTTGGCGACGGCGGTGTTGAGCAGCACGCCGTCATAACCCAACTCCATGACCTCGGCGGCATGCGACGGCGCTCCGAGACCGGCATCGACGATGAGCGGGATATCGGAGAAATACGCGCGCAAGCTCTTCAGCCCCTCCTTGTTGATCAGTCCGCGAGCCGAGCCGATCGGCGACGCCCACGGCATCAGCACCTTGCAGCCGGCGGAGACCAGCCGTTCGGCCGCGCTTAAATCCTCGGTCGTATAGGGAAGAACCTCGAAACCTTCGCTCGAAAGCGCGGCAGCAGCCTCGACCAGGCCGAACAAATCGGGTTGCAGCGTATCGTCGTTGGCGATGACTTCGAGCTTCACCCAATCCGTGCCGAACAGCTCGCGCGCCATCTTGGCGGTGGCGATCGCATCCTTCGCCGTGCGGCAACCGGCCGTGTTGGGCAGCACGCGTGCGCCCATCTCCTCGATCAACGCCCAGAAGCCCTGGCCGGTGCGGGCGCGCGAGGATTCGCGGCGGAGCGAGACGGTGACGATTTCCACGCCCGCCGCCGCGATCGCCTGCTTGAGAGCGTTCGGCGAGGGATATTGCGCCGTGCCGAGAATGAGGCGCGAAGCAAAACTCTTCCCGTAAAGTGTGAGCATCACCCGCCCTGCCTCGGCGCCACGATCTCGATCTCGTCGGCCTCGTCGAGCTTGGTCGTTCCGCGCGACGATGCGGCGACGAAGCTTCCGTTCACGGCGGTGGCGATCTTCGCGCCGCCGAAGCCGAGCCGCGCACAAAGCTCGTCGAGCGTCGCGGCGTCGGTGGCGAAGGCTTCACCGTTGAGCAGGATCTTCAAGAAACACCTCCGGCTCCTTCGCACCCGTCTCGATATAGTCGGCAACCAGTTCGGCCATAGAGGGAGCGAGCAAGAATCCATTTCGGTAGAGACCGTTGACGTAGATATAGCCCTTCCGCGCGATAATCCTAGGCCGATTGTCGGGAAACGCAGGCCGCACGCCCGCGCCCTGCTCGATGATCTCGGCTTCGCCGAAAGCGGGATCGAGCGCGTAAGCGGTTGAGAGAAGGTCGAGCGCCGAGCGGAGCGAAATCGCGCCCGACTCCTCGCTCTCGATCACCGTTGCGCCGATCATGTAAACGCCGTCGCCCCAAGGCACAACGTAGATCGGAAAGCGGGGATGCAGCAGGCGCACCGGCCGGCTCAAGGTCACCTCACGGCTCCTGACCACAATCCGTTCGCCGCGCACGCCGCGCAAGTCCAGAAGATCGTCCTTGGCGCCGAGACCGCGGCAATCGATGACGACATCGGCGCCCCCGGGCGCCGCGCCGTCGCCGAAGCGCAGAGAAACGCCTTCCGCCTGGACGCGGTCGAGCACGAAACGCAGGGCGCTCTCAGGGTCAAGATGGGCCTCCTCGGGGAAGAAGAGCGCGCCGGCGAAGCGATTGCCGAGAGAGGGCTCGAGCGCCGCAAGCTCCGCCGGCGATAGCTGCCGGTGCCCGCTCGTCATGCGCGCGAAGCGGTCGAGTTCGGCGCGGTCGCGGCCATGCGCCACGGCGAGCGTGCCGTTGATAGCCGTGCCGGGATAGGTCTTTTGCCAGAGCGCGATGCCCCGCTTGCCGAGCGCGTTCACTACCGGCTCGGCGTTGTCCTCCTCGCAGCGGAGCGCGAGCATGGCGCCGGCATAGATGCTGCACGCATTCGCGAAGGGCTCGCTCGATCGTTCATAGATTGTGAGCGCATGGCCGCGCCGGGCAAGGATGAGCGCCTGCCACAGGCCGACAACGCCCGCGCCGCGGACGGCGATGTTATGAGACGGTCCTGCCATTCAGTCCCCAAGCGCCACGCCTTCGCGGCGCGGATCGGCGGCGCCTTCGAG
>DASTKZ010000036.1:0-3926 GCA_035715445.1 Methyloceanibacter sp. | reverse complement strand
CGACCTCGAAACGCCGGTCTCGGTCATGCTCAAGCTCGCGCATGAGCGGCCGAACAGTTTCCTGCTGGAATCGGTCGAAGGCGGTTCGACCCGCGGCCGCTACTCCATCATCGGCTGCGACCCCGATCTGGTGTGGCGGGCCAATGGCGCGACAGCCGAGATCAATCGGACGCCGCAATCGGACCCCGAAGACTTTGCGCCCTCGCCCTTGCCCACGCTCGCCTCGCTCCGCGCGCTCCTCGCTGAATCCGCGATCGCGCTTCCGCCCGAGCTTCCGCCCATGGCGGCCGGGATTTTCGGTTACATGGGCTACGACACGGTGCGGCTGATCGAGCGGCTGCCGAACAAGAAGCCGGACAGTCTCGGCCTCCCCGACAGCATTCTCGTGCGGCCGACGCTGATCGTGATCTTCGACAGCGTGAAGGACGAGATGACGGTGGTCACGCCGGTGCGGCCCGCGCCCGGGGTCAGCGCCAAGGCAGCCTACGCGCGGGCGGGCGACCGGCTCAATCTCGCGCTGGAGCGGCTCGAACAGCCTCTGCCGCATACGAGCGAGATCGACACGGGCGCGCCGCACCCGGAAGCAAAGGCCGCGACCACGCCTCAGGCCTACATGGCGAAGGTCGCGAGCGCCAAGGACTACATCGCCGCCGGAGACATCTTCCAAGTGGTGTTGAGCCAGAGCTTCGAGGCGCCGTTCACCCTCCCCTCGTTTGCGCTCTACCGTGCGCTACGGCGCGTCAATCCCTCGCCCTTCCTCTACTATCTCAATTTCGGCGGCTTTGCCGTCGTGGGATCGAGCCCCGAGATTCTCGTCAGAGTGCGCGACGGCGCCGTCACGATCAGGCCGATCGCCGGGACGCGGCCAAGGGGAGCGACGCCGGAGGAAGACGAGAGCCTCGCCAAAGAGCTTCTCGCCGACACCAAGGAGCGCGCCGAGCATCTGATGCTGCTCGACCTCGGCCGCAACGATGTCGGGCGCGTGGCCGAGATCGGCACCGTCACCGTCACCGACTCCTTCTTTCTCGAGTATTACAGCCAGGTGATGCACATCGTGTCGAATGTCGAAGGGCGGCTCGACGGCGGCTTCGATGCCGTCGATGCGCTGATGGCGGGCTTCCCCGCGGGGACGGTGTCCGGCGCGCCGAAAGTGCGGGCCATGCAGATCATCGACGAACTGGAGGATCAGGCCCGCGGTCCCTATGCGGGGTGCGTCGGTTACTTCTCGGCCGGCGGCGAGATGGACAGCTGCATCGTGCTCAGAACTTCGGTGGTCAAGGACGGGACGATGCATGTGAGGGCCGGCGCCGGCATCGTCGCCGACTCCGTGCCGGAGCGCGAGCAGGCTGAATGCGTGAGCAAGGCTCGCGCGCTGTTCAAGGCGGCCGACGAAGCCGTGCGATTTGCCGCGCGCGCCAAACGCGGGCAGTGAACGGCTTCATGCTGACGCTGTCCCTTCTTCGCCACGCAAAATCGAGCTGGAGCGACCCCGTGGCGTCCGATCGCGAGCGGGGGCTTGCCGCGCGGGGCCTCGCCGACGCCCCGCTCATGGGCAAGGCCATGGCCGAGCGCGGCATCGACCCCGAGCTTGTGCTGTGCTCTTCGGCGCGGCGCACCCGCGACACGCTCGCGCTTGTGCTTCCCGAACTCCGCGTCGAGCCCAAGGTCGTGTACGAAGACGCGCTCTATCACGCGACCGCCGAGGAGATGCTCGACAGGCTGCGCGCCATTCAACCGGGCGCGAACCGCGTCATGTTGGTCGGGCACAATCCCGAAATTCATTCCTTCGCGCTCGATCTCGTCGGCTCGGGCTCGAAAGGTTACCAGGAGCGCCTGAGATCGAAATATCCGACCGCCGCCCTTGCGGTCATCAATTTCGATGCCGGCGCGTGGAAGCGCGTCGCGGTCAACAGCGGAAGTTTAAGCCTGTTCCTGACGCCGAAGGATTTGCGCGGCTGAGGGGAGAGCTTCGGCCGGGGGCCCTCCCCCGCGCCTTGACGGGATACGGCCGCGAAGCGTAACACCACCACCATGCTCACGCTGATCGATAACTACGACAGCTTCACCTACAATCTCGTCCATTTCCTCGGCGAATTGGGCGCCTCGACGCGCGTCTATCGCAACGACAAGATTACCGTGGACGAGGTCTTGGCGGAGGCGCCCGAGGCGATCGTGCTCTCGCCCGGACCGTGCGATCCCGACCGCGCCGGCATTTGCCTCGAGTTGATCGAGCGCGCCGGGCCGACCGTGCCGATCCTCGGCGTATGTCTCGGCCATCAGGCCATCGGCCAGGTCTATGGCGGCCGCGTCGTGCGCGCGCCGACGCTGATGCACGGCAAGTTGTCGAAGGTGCATCACACCGGCAAAGGCGTGTTCGCCGGTATCCCCCAGGACTTCTCGGCCACGCGCTACCATTCGCTCGTGGTCGAGCCGGCAAGTCTGCCCGACGCGCTGGAGATCACGGCGCAGACGAGCGACGGCGTCATCATGGGGCTGCAACACAAGCGCTACCCCGTGCATGGCGTGCAGTTCCATCCCGAGAGCATCGCCTCGGAGCACGGCCACCGGCTCCTCGCCAATTTCCTCGACCTTGCCCGCGTCGAGCGGCGCGCACGCGGCAAAGCGCCACGAGCGGCGGCCGGTGTCCTCTAACCGCTCGGCCGCGACCATGGCCGAGCTTGCATATCTCCGCCCCATTCTCCGCCGCGTTGCCGACGGCGCGACGCTCAGCGAGAGCGAAGCCGCCGAAGCGTTCGGCGTCATCATGTCCGGCGGCGCGACCGAGGCGCAAATCGGTGCGCTGCTGATGGGGCTTCGGGTCCGCGGCGAGACGGTGGAAGAGATCGCGGGCGCTGCCCGCGCGCTCAAGGAACGTGCGGTTGCGGTTCGCGCGCCGGAAGGCGCCATCGACACCTGCGGTACCGGCGGCGACGCCAAGGGCACGCACAATATCTCGACTTGCGCCGCTTTCGTCGTTGCCGGCGCGGGCGTCCCCGTCGCCAAGCACGGCAACCGCTCGATGTCGTCGCGCTCGGGCTCGGCCGATGTGCTCGCCGCGCTCGGCGTCAATATCGAATGCGCGCCGGAGGCGATCGCGCGGACGATCGAGCAATGCGGGCTCGGCTTCATGTTCGCGCCCGCCCATCACGCCGCCATGCGCCATGTCGGAAAAGTCAGGACCGAGCTTGGCACGCGCACGATCTTCAATCTGCTCGGGCCGCTCGCCAATCCCGCCAGCGTGAAATACCAGTTGGTCGGCGTCTTCAGCGAGGCGTGGGTCGAACCCATCGCGCGGGTGCTTGCTCTGCTCGGCACCGAGCGGGCCTGGGTCGTGCACGGCGAAGACGGCCTCGACGAACTCACGACGACCGGCGTCAGCCATGTGGCGGTTCTCGATGGCGGCAAGGTTTCGACCTTCAAGGTCTCGCCGAAGAATGCCGGGTTGGCGGAAGCGAAGGCCGAGGATCTGATCGGCGGCGATGCGGCCGCGAACGCGGCCGCGATCCGCGCCGTGCTCGACGGCAAGCCCGGTCCCTTGCGCGACATCGTTCTTCTGAACGCCGCCGCGGCGCTTCTCGTCGCGGGCAAGGCCAAGACCTTGCGCGAGGGCGTTTCGCTCGCCGGGGAGGCCGTCGACAGCGGCAAGGCGCGGGCCGTGCTCGAAGCGCTCGTTAAGCTCAGCCATGATAGAATGTGAGCCATGGCCCAGGTGCTCGACGATATCCTCGCCTATAAGCGCAAGGAGATTGCGGCCGCGAAAGCCGCGGTGAGCGAAGCCTCCTTGCGGGCCAAGGCCGAGGCGCAAAGCCCGGTGCGCGGCTTTACTGACGCGTTGCGGTCGCGGATGGCCCGCGGCGAATACGCCCTCATTGCCGAGATCAAGAAGGCGAGCCCCTCGAAGGGACTGATCCGCGCCGATTTCGATC
>DASTKZ010000035.1:0-18876 GCA_035715445.1 Methyloceanibacter sp. | reverse complement strand
TGTGCCTCATCGTTTCCCTCGTTCGCATTCAATACGCACACCCGGACCCCGCTTCCGGATCGTCGCGACAGAATGTCTCAGTATCAATTGAAAGGGGCAAAGATCAGGCGAGAAATGACAGAGACGAGGGCCAAACCCGGGAATCTCCATCCCAGTCACCGCAAGCGTGGCGCCGTCATGCGTCAGTTTCTAAACAAGTTTTAACCTTCAAGGCGGGCTTGTGGCCCCTTCGCCCAAATCGCCTTTCAATGACCTCCTGAGAGTCGATTTTTAGCCTTTTTTCTCCGTAGGTTACCGCTCTGCACAAAAAGTGCAGCCGGCTTGATTCTTCGTCGGTCTCAAAAACCTTCCTGACAACTGAATACGGATTACGAGCGCATGTTCACAGTGCGAGCTAAGATGATTGCAGTGGGACTTCTCGGTGCCGCTGCGATAGTACCTGTCGACTCTGCCAAGGCCGACCAGCGTGGCCACGCCTCCTGGTATTCCTTGCCGGCGAACAAGACTGCCAATGGAGAGCGGATGAACCCCAACGCCCTCACGGCGGCTCACCGGTCGTTGCCGTTCGGCACGCGGGTCTTGGTCGAGAACCTCTCGAACGGCCAGTCCGTTGTCGTTCGCATCAACGACCGCGGCCCCTTCACCGGCGGCAGGATCATCGACCTGTCCAAAGCGGCCGCCGCCAGCATTGGCATGATCGCTTCGGGGGTCGCCAATGTGAGGGTGAGCGTTGCCGAAGGCGGCGTGCTTGCCGAACTCGGCGAGTCGACGGCGAAGGAAAATGCGACGTCCCGGATCACAGGCGTCTTGATTGCCGTTGCGCAGCGGGACGAGACGCCGGCTGTTTCGGCCAAAATGGCCGGAACCGATACCAACGAGGCGAAGGCTGCGCCCAAAACAAAGATTGCGGCAAAAACCGCCAAGACCAAGGCTCTTGCCGCGGCTTCTGTCGCGAAGAAGCGTGCAGCCTCGCAGACCGTCAAGGTTGCCGCCAAGCGGTCCCGGTCAAACGAAAGCGCCAAGGCCCGCGTTCAGTTGGCTGCGGCTAAGTCCGGCATTCGCGCCACAGGGCGCGAGGCATCGCGCGTCTCAAGCCGCCGGATGATCGTGGCCTCGGCCGGGCTCATAGAAGCGGGTCGCGAGGCGGCAAAACTCTCGAGCCGCCGGACAATCGTGGCGTCGGCCGAGCTCAGAGAAACGGGACGCAAGGCGTCCAAGATCTCCAGCCGCCGCATCAACGTGGCATCGAAGACGCAACACCCCTACCCTGACCTCGGCACGACTTCGGGATTCATGAAGCAGGCGCAGCTGCGCGAGCGACGCGCCACGGGCTAGCTGGGCTCGCTCTCCACCAGCATCACGCAACGACCCTGGCCCGGCGATTTCGGGCCAGGCCTCTATCATTTGGGGCGTCGTGTCCGTTCGGATTCGGCACCTCAAGGCCCTCTGGGGGCCGCTAAGCCTCGAAAATCAATGGAAAAGTGACTCGGGGGGGCGGGTCAGAAGGCTGGTGGCTGTTGCACGGAAGCCATAGGCATGGGGCAAGAACTGCCCCATAGTGATGTTGGATGCAACCGTCAGTGTAAGGACGGCGTTTTCCAGATCGAGGCTTGCGAGAGCCGGTGACGCAATTGTAACTTCGGCCGGTCAAAATCGCGCCGTGATTCGAAAAGCTTTCACCGCAAACACGCTAGCAGGACCCATGACCAAGCTTGCCGTCGCCCGCAAATTCCTCCTTCCGGTGCTTGCCGGCGCGCTACTCGTGCTCGTTGCAGTTCACGACGCGCGTGCCCAGCAAGGGTCAAACGGCAGTCAGGCGGCGCAGGGTGGATATCCGAACGGCGCCTACGGACCTGTCGGTCCGCGCCGGCCCGGCGGCTTCTCGCGGTTGACGCTGAGCGACATCTGGGGACCGGCAAAGATGCCCCAGCCTCCGACGGATTTCGGACCTCATTTCGACTTCCCGCCGGAGTCCCTCAACGGCGCTCCGCTGCACGATCCCTATCCCAATTAAGTATTTCGCATCGCAGTATTTCTACCCGCCGGAACCGGGCAGATGGGTCTTGCGTTTGCCGGTCGCGCGCCCCTAGAGTGAGGCGTTTTGCGGGCAGATTGCGAACCCGGGTTGAGATTGGCCGCACGCGCTCGTGGGAGGCGGGGCGGTTTCTTTCCCGCTTTGTAGACTTGCCTGATCCTCTGCGCGGCGTCAGCGCGCGGATTATTTGAAAGGGGGAAAGGAGCTTCCCATGCGTCAGTCCGGTACGGTCAAGTTCTTCAATCACTCTCGAGGGTTCGGCTTCATCACGCCGGACGATGGCGGCAAGGATGTGTTTTTGCATATCTCAGCGTTGCAGCGCTCGGGGCTTCCGGCGCTCGACGAGGGCGCGCGCGTCTCTTTCGAGACCGAGCCAGACCGCCGGGGCAAGGGTCCGCAGGCCATCAACGTGCAGCTTAGCGAATAGCCTCCCCCACAATCGAACCTCGCAGCGATCGGTTCCGGTAGCGGCGCTCCATGCGCCTCCGCCGGGGCCGTGCTGAATTTCACCGGCGCCGGGGCGTTGCCATGAGTGAGGCACGATCAACGGCCGGGGCGTTGCCCAAAGTGCTCGGCCGGCTCCAAACGGAAGAGCCGCAAGCGCTCCAGCGGCTGTTCCGGCTGCTCTCCATCCCGAGCGTCTCGACCGACCCCGCCCACCATCAAGCTTGCATCGACGCCGCGGAATGCTGCGCCGGCCTCTTGCGCGAAGCCGGCTTCGACGCACGTGTCGTGCCCACGTCGGGCAAGCCAATGGTGGTCGGGCACTCGCGCGATCCACAGGAGCCCAAGCCGCGCCGCCGCGTGCTGTTCTACGGTCACTACGACGTGCAGCCCCCGGAGCCGCTCGAGGAATGGACCGCTCCGCCCTTCGCGCCGCGTCTCGCCGACGATCCGCAACACGGCAAGGTCATCGTCGCGCGGGGCGCCTCCGACGACAAAGGCCAGTTGATGACGTTCATCGAGGCCGCGCGCGCGTGGCGGGCGGAGACCGGAACGCTTCCGCTCGCTGCCAGCGTTCTGATCGAAGGCGAGGAAGAATCGGGAAGCCCGAGCCTGACGCCGTTCCTGGCCGCGCATGGACACGAGCTCAAGGCCGATCTCGCGCTCGTTTGCGATACCGGGCAGTGGGACGCGGGGACGCCCGCCATCACCGCCTTCCTGCGCGGGCTCGCCTTCTCCGAGCTCACCGTGAAGGGCCCCTCGCGCGATTTGCATTCCGGACTCTATGGCGGCGCCGCCCTCAATCCCTTGCGCGTTCTCGCCGAAATTCTCGCGGGCCTTCACGACGACGACGGGAGCGTCGCCATTCCCGGTTTCTATGACGGCATTCGCGGGCCCTCGCCGGCCGAGCTTGCAAGCTGGCGCGCGCTCGGCTTCGACGAGGCGGGGTTTCTCGGCGCCATCGGCTTGAGCAAGTCCGCCGGCGAGAAAGGTCGCGCCGTGCTCGAGCAACTTTGGGCGCGCCCGACAGCCGAGATCAACGGCATCACCGGCGGCTATGGCGGACCGGGCACCAAGACGGTGATCCCGGCGGAGGCGACCGCGAAACTTTCCTTCCGCCTCGTGCCCGGTCAGGAACCGGCGAAGATCCTCGCCGGGTTCCGCCGCTTCGTCGCCGATCGCTTGCCCGCGGATGCGGAGGCCTCGTTCGCGCATGAGGGCGGATCGCAAGCCGTCGGTTTCGAAACGAGCGCGCCCGCCTTTGTCGCGGCCGCGCGCGCTCTGGAAGACGAGTGGGGCAAGGCGCCGGCGATCGTCGGCTGCGGCGCCTCGATCCCGATCGTCGAGTCGTTCCGTTCGCGCCTCGGCATGGACTCGCTTCTTGTCGGCTTCGCGCTCGACGACGACCGCATTCATGCGCCGAACGAGAAGTACAATCTCACGAGTTTCACCAAGGGGATGCGAAGCTGGGCGCGCATCCTCGCCGCGCTCGGCGCGCTCGTTTGATGCGGCCTGGTCGCAACCCCTTGCTGGCTTTGGTCCTCGCGCTCGTGTTCTCGGCGGGACCGGCTCGGGGCGCCGAGCGCGACACGCCGGGTCAATTCGATTACTACGCGCTCGTTCTCAGCTGGGTCCCGTCCTATTGCCGGGGCAAAGGCAAATCCCGCGCGGACGCGCAATGCGACGCCGCCAGGCGACACACGTTTCTGCTGCATGGGCTTTGGCCGCAGCACGAGAAGGGTTGGCCGGCGGATTGCTTCACCGGCAAGCGTCCCTGGGTGCCGGAAAGCGTGATCGCCTCGATGCGCGACATCATGCCGAGCAAGAGCCTGGTGATTCACGAATACCGCACCCACGGCACCTGCTCCGGCCTCGCGCCGGCGGAGTATTACGCTGTCGCGCGCGCGCTTTACGAGCGCATCAGCGTACCGGTGGGCTTTCTCGCCCCCGGCGCCAGCCTCGATACGCCCGACGAGATCGAACGCGCCTTCCTCGACGCCAATCCCTGGCTCACGCCGGATATGATCTCGATCACCTGCCGGAAAGCCAATCTCCTCGATATCAGGGTGTGCTTCGGCCGCGATCTTGCGCCGCGGGCTTGCGGCGTGAACGAGGATCAGGGGCGGCTCTGCCCCTTGCCGAAGATTGCCGTCCCGCCGCCGTCGCAGGACTAAGGCTCAGGACGCGCGAAAGATGGCGACGCAGCCTTCTTGCGCGATGGCGACATTGGCGAAGCGCCGCCGCAACCCGTCCGACAGGCTCTCGAGGTCGTCGGCGCGATTGTTGAACACGCCTTTCGCGTTATAGAGATTGGAAAGCGCGCTCGCGGCGCGGTTCGAGGCAACGCCGCGACCGAGGATCGTCGCGCCGAACAGCGTGGCGCCCTCGCGCATCAGCGGCCGCAAATGGTCGATCGCCTTCAGCTTCGCGTCCATGCGGCCGGGCAGGCATTGGAGCACATAAGTGAGACCGACAGACGCGACCGGCGCGGTGCGAAGCACAAGCGGCGCAAGCAGATTGACTTGATGCAGCTCAGGCTTGAAGTGGGCGAGCCTCGCGCCCGCGCGGTCGAGACAATTGCGATTGGCGTCGAGCAAGACGAGGCGCTTCAGCTTTGGCGTCGCAGCGCGATCGAGAAGCAGACCCGTGCCCACCCCCGCCTCCAGATGATCGGGAGCGAGATTTTCGCGATAGAGTTCGACCAGGCGCCGCGTCGGACAGCCCCAGGCGAAGCGATTGGAAAGGCCGTGAACCAGCACATCGTAAATCGCGAGCGTGAACGGCGTGTAGACCGCATGCGCCTTGGCGACGGCATTCTCGTCGAGCACGGCTCACCCTTTGGCAGAACTCTGGGCTTGCCCTCAATAGGCCACGGGAGCCGCCAGCGAAAGGCCGGAGCTTGTTCGCCCGATGGCGCTCACCTAGAGTAGCCCGCTCCCTGCTCCCTTGGCTCCAATCTTCCGACGCGACAGCATGGCGAAAGCAAAGGACGACCGGACCGCGCTCGTGACCGGCGCGGGCCGAAGACTAGGCCGGATCATCGCGCTCGATCTCGCCGCTCACGGCTGGCGCGTCGGCGTGCATTATCGCGCGTCGGCATCCGAGGCTGCCGGCCTCGTCGCCGAGATCGGGCGGAATGGCGGGAAGGCCGCCGCCTTCGCCGCCGATCTCGACCGACTTGATGCGCTTCCCAAGTTGATCGCGGATTGCGCCACAGCTCTCGGCGCACCGAGCTGCCTCATCAACAACGCCGCGCGCTTCGAGCCCGACACGCTTGCCACGCTCGACGGCGCGACATGGCAGGCGCATCTCGACGTCAATCTGCGGGCGCCGATCTTCCTCACGAAAGCCTTTGCCGGGGCCCTGCCCGATGGCGTGGAGGGCAACGTCATCAATATCCTCGATCAGAAGGTGTTGCGCCTCACCCCCGACTATTTCTCCTACACCATCGCCAAGGCGGCGCTGTGGTCCGCCACGCAAACGATGGCGCAGGCGCTCGCGCCGAAGATCAGGGTCAACGCCATCGCACCCGGTCCCGTGCTGAAGCACGAGGGGCAGAGCCGGAGCGATTTCGAGCAGGAGTGCGGCGCGACCTTGCTGCGAAGGGCCGTGAGCGCGGACGACGTCGCGGGCGCCGTGCAGTTCCTGCTCGAAACGCCCTCGATCACGGGCCAGCTCATCGCGCTCGACAGCGGCCAGCATCTCGCGTTCGATCAAGAAAGCGGCGGTTGAGGCGTTGCGTCTAGGCTCTTGAAGGCGGCCGCGCCGAGACCCTAGTTTCGCTGTGGGACGGCCCGTCCCCGCTATTGCAAAAGTTCAATGATTCCATGCCGTTAGAGAATCCAGACAAGAGCGGAGCGCTTCCGCCTCTGCTCGATGCGCTTCGCGCCGTCGAGACCGGCGCCGAGGTGATCGGCCGCCATGCCAAGACGGCGCCGGCCGGGCCCGGCGTCTACCGCATGTTCGATGCCGCCGGCGAGGTGCTCTATGTCGGCAAGGCGCGGCATCTCAAGAAGCGGGTGCTGAGCTACGCGCGGGGCGCGGCTCACAACAATCGCATCGCCCGCATGATCGCCGACACGGCGAACATGGAATTCGTCACCACGGCGACCGAGATCGAAGCGCTGCTGCTCGAAGCCAATCTCATCAAGCGGCTAAAGCCCCGCTACAACGTGGTGCTCAGGGACGACAAGTCCTTCCCCTTCATTCTCATCGCCCGCGATCATCCGGTGCCGCAGATCCTCAAGCACCGCGGCGGGCGCAACCGCAAGGGCGAGTATTTCGGTCCGTTCGCTTCGGCGGGCGCGGTGGGACGCACGATCAACACGCTTCAGCGCGCCTTTTTGCTTCGCTCCTGCTCCGACGCCTATTACGAGAGCCGGACACGGCCGTGCCTGCTCTTCCAGATCAAGCGCTGCAGCGCGCCGTGCACGGGCGAGATCTCTGTCGCCGATTATGGCGCGCTGGTTGACGAAGCGCTCCGCTTCCTCACCGGCGAGAGCGACGAGGTGAAGCTCCGCTTGCGCGCGCTGATGGACGAGGCCGCCTTGCGTCAGGATTACGAGCGGGCGGCGAGCTTTCGCGACCGCCTCACCGCGCTCAGCCACATTCAGTCGCGCCAGGGCATCAACCCCAAGAGCGTCAGGGAAGCCGACGTCTTCGCCGCGCATCAGGACGCCGGCCAGACCTGCGTCCAGGTGTTCTTCTTCCGCAACGGTAACAATTGGGGCAACCGCGCCTATTTCCCCCGCGCCGACCGAAGCGTGCCGGTCGAGGAAGTGTTGGAATCGTTCGTCGCCCAGTTCTATGACGACAAGCAACCGCCGAAACGCGTCCTGCTCTCGCATGACATCGCCGGGCGCCGCCTGCTCTCCGAGGCGCTATCGCTGCGCAGCGGCCACAAGATCGACGTGAGCGCGCCGGCGCGGGGCGAAAAGCGCGAGCTGGTCGAGCATGCCCTGACCAATGCGCGCGAGGCGCTGGCGCGGCGTTTGGCCGAATCCTCCTCGCAAGCCGCGATCCTCGCGCGGGTCGCCGAGGTGTTCGATCTCGACGAGAGCCCCGAGCGGATCGAGGTCTACGACAACAGCCACATCTCGGGGACCAACCCGGTCGGAGCCATGATCGTTGCCGGCCCCGAAGGCTTCGTCAAAGGACAGTACCGCAAATTCAACATGAAGAGCGAAGACCTGGCGCCGGGCGACGATTACGCCATGATGCGCGAGATGCTGATGCGCCGCTTCAGCAGGCTCGCCAAGCAGCGGGCCGACCCGGACGGATGGGCCGCGCCCGATCTCGTGCTGATCGACGGCGGTCCGGGCCAGCTCGGCGCCGCCTACGCCGTGCTGGACGAGCTCGGCCTGTCCGAGATCAAAGTGGCTGCCGTGGCCAAGGGGCCCGAACGCAATGCCGGGCGCGAGCGAATCTATCTTAAGGACAAGGAGCCGCTCTTGCTGGAGCCGCGCGATCCCGTGCTCTATCATGTCCAGAAGCTCAGGGACGAAGCCCATCGCTTCGCCATCGGCGCCCATCGCGCCAAGCGCAAGAAGACGATCACGGCTTCGCCCCTCGACGAGGTGCAAGGTATCGGGCCCCGGCGCAAGCGGGCGCTGCTGCAGCATTTCGGCTCGGCCAAGGCGGTGAGCCGCGCAGGGGTCGCCGATCTCGAAGCGGTTGACGGCATCAGCGCGCAGATGGCGCGGACGATCTATGATCACTTTCATGAGCGCGGGTAGGTCGCGGTGAATCAGCAGTCGGACATGACGCAGCCCGGTTTGGGGCGGCAGGCCATCCGTCCCCGTTTCGGCAGCCTGCCCAACATCCTCACCTATGCCCGCATCATCGCCATTCCGGCCCTTGTCGCCTGCTTCTTCGTGACCGGCGATTGGGGGCGGTGGACGGCGATGTGGATCTTCATCGCCGCCGGCGTCAGCGATTTTCTCGACGGTTATTTCGCGCGGGCGTGGCAGCAGCAAAGCAGCCTCGGCCGCATGCTCGATCCCATCGCCGACAAGCTGATCGTGGCGGCGGCGCTGCTCATGCTTGCCGCGGACCAAACCATCGCCGGGTGGTCGCTCTGGGCCGGCGTCATCATCCTCTGCCGCGAGATCCTGGTCTCGGGCTTGCGCGAATTCCTCGGCTCGCTCTCGGTCGGCGTGCCGGTGACCCGGCTCGCCAAATGGAAAACCCTGGTGCAGATGGTGGCCATCGGCTTTCTGCTGGCCGGGAGCGCGGGCGACAAGATCTGGTCCCACACCACGCAGTTCGGCCTCACGCTGTTGTGGATCGCCGCTATCTTCACGCTCTATACCGGCTACGACTATCTGATGGCCGCCTTCCGTCACGCGATGAAGGACGAGTAGCGGATGCGTCTCCTCTATTTCGCCTGGGTGAAGGACAAGGCCGGCGTCGCCGCGGAGGAGGTCGCGCCGCCGGAGGGCGTCGCCACCGTCGCCGAGCTGATCGATTGGCTGAAGGGCCGCGGGCCGGAATTCGAGAACGCCTTCGCCCGCGCCGAGGTGATCCGCGCCGCGATCGATCACCGTCACGTGCGCCATGACGCGCGGATCGCAGGCGCGCGCGAGATCGCCTTCTTCCCGCCCGTCACCGGAGGCTGAAGATGATCCGCGTGCAACGGGAAGATTTCGACATCGGGGCCGAAATCGCGCGGCTCAAGGCGGGGCGGAGCGATATCGGCGCTATCGTCACCTTCACCGGCACGGTGCGCGATCAAGACGGCGCGGTCGCGGCAATGACGCTCGAACATTATCCCGGCATGACCGAGGCGGAGCTTGCAAGCGTCGAGGCCGAGGCATGCGCGCGCTTCGCGCTTCAGGCGAGCCTCATCGTGCATCGCTACGGCACGCTCAAGCCCGGCGACAACATCGTCCTCGTCGCGACGGCATCAGAGCATCGCGAGGCCGCGTTCGAGGCGGCGCGCTTTCTCATGGACTATCTCAAGACGCGCGCGCCGTTCTGGAAGCGCGAGGACGGACCTTCCGGCGCGCGCTGGGTCGAGGCCGAGGCGCACGACGAGACCGCGACCGCGCGCTGGAACAAGAAGCCGGCCGCTGAGTAGCTCCGTCCCCTTCGCCTCTCCCCTTGAGGGAGAGCGGGTTGTTTGTTCCGGCGCCGCACTATTGGTTGATGATGCGGGCGCCGCGCGGGAGCACCTTCACGTAGGGCCCCCAGACGCAGATGTCGCCCCAGCCGCACACGCCGCCAGCACAGGTGCGCTTGTACTCGCAGGAGCGGCAGCGGAAGACCGGCTGGCAGCCGCTGCAGCGCGCAATCCTCTGGCAGTCCTTCCACACCCGCGCCTCCGCCTCGCCCACGGGCAGCGCGTAGAGACAGGCCGCGAGCAGGCCGCCAGCGCCGAGAATGAGCAGTGCTTTGCGCATCGAAAGCCCCCCTTCGCGCCAGTCTCCATCCCCGCCGCTAGAGTGCCTTTTGCCGCTTCGCGGATCAAGCGCCGGTTGGCCCCAATTCGCTAGACCTCGGCAAATTCCCCCTCTCCCCTTGAGGGAGAGGGCTTCCCGCCCGCCGCGCGAAGCCACGCTGTGGCGAAGCCCGATGAATGGCGGGTAGGGTGAGGGGTAAATCGCATTGACGCGGGCTCTCGCCCGCTTACCCCTCACCGCTCGCGCTCGGCTCACGCAGCACACCGCGGGAGCATTGAATTCGCGCTCGCGTGCTTCCCTCAAGGGGAGAGCGAAACGTTTGTTGTCTGCCGGCGCGGCAAACAGGCGTTCAATGCGAGGGATCAGCGGTAGAGGACGGTGCTCGCGGGCGAATGGCGGCGCTCCCAGCCGGCGCGTTCGAGCGCGGGCCGGTCGTCGGAGGCTTGCGGATAGCCGACGCAGAGATGGCCGATGAAGACCCAGTCCGCGGGCACGTCGAGGATCGCGGCGATCCGCTTCGGATCGAGGATCGACACCCAGCCGACGCCGATCCCTTCGGCGCGGGCGGCGAGCCAGAGCGTGTGGATGGCGTTGACGACGGAGTAATCGAGCGTCTCCGGCATGGTCAGGCGTCCGAGCCCCGCCCCTTGCGCGGTGGCGCGGTCGGCGAACACGGCGATCTGGCAAGGCGCGTCGTCGAGGCCGGCGAGCTTGAGCCTCGCATAGATCGCGGCGCGGTCCGGCGTCTGCATGGCGAGCGCATCCTTGTTGCAAGCCTCGAACGAGGCGCGGATGGCGGCGCGGCGGCCTTCGTCTTCGACGATGACGAAGCGCCACGGCTCGGAGAGTCCAACCGAGGGCGAGAGGCAGGCAATCGCGATCAGCCGCTCGATCGTGCCGGCAGGAAGCGGCGTGCGCTTGAAGCGGCGCACGTCGCGCCGCCATTTCAGAAGATCGTAAAGCCGCTCGCGGAATTCGGGCCCGAATTCAGGCGCCCCTTCTCCCGTTTCCGTGACATCCAACTGAACTGCACGTGTCATGCGGTGAGATTAGCATGAAAGGCGCAACGGCAACGCGCCTTCCCCTACCCTACGGCGGCGGCGGCGCGGACTTTTGTCGGGCGGGTGAGCGCGGTGAAATCGTCCATCAGCGTGCGGGTGATGTCGCCAATGGCGAATTTATAAGGACCGATCTCGGCGACCGGGGTCACTTCCGCGGCCGTGCCGGTGATGAAGCATTCGGAGAAGCCGGAGAGCTCCTCGGGCGCGATCGCCCGCTCGATCACTTTCCATCCCCGTTTCTTGGCGAGCCCGATCACGGTCTGGCGCGTAATGCCGTCGAGGAAACAATCGGGCAGCGGGGTGTGCAGCACGCCGTCCTTGACGAAAAAGATATTGGCGCCGGTCGCTTCGGCGATCTGGCCGCGCCAGTCGAGCATCAGAGCGTCGTTGTAGCCCAGCCGCTCGGCCCGGTGCTTCTCGATGGTGCAGATCATATAGAGGCCGGCCGCCTTGCTCTTCACCGGTGCGGTGCAGGGATCGGGACGGCGAAACTCGGCGAAGGTCAGGCGCAAGCCGCGCGCGCGCGCGGCCGGATCGAAATAGGAGCCCCAATCCCAGGCGGCGATGGCGACATTGGTCCTGGTCATTTGCGCGGCCACGCCCATCTGCTCGGGCCCGCGCCAGGCGATGGGGCGGATATAGGCTTCGGACAGCTTGTTCGCGCGCACGACGTCGCGCGCCGCCTTGTCGAGCTCGGCCACGGTGTAGGGAATCTGAAAATCGAGAATGTTGGCCGAGTCGTGCAGGCGCTGATTGTGCTCGCTCAGCCTGAAGATCTCGCCGTCATAGGCGCGCATCCCCTCGAACACGGCGCTCGCATAGTGCAGCCCGTGCGTCAGCACATGAAGGCGCGCGTCGTTCCACGGGATCAGCTTGCCGTTCCACCAGATGAAGCCCTCGCGCTGATCGTAGGGGGCGGTCGTCATGAGCATTCCTCCGCGATCGAAGGTCCGCCGTCTTGACGCGGCGAAACCCGGGACTCGACGCCAGGCCAAGCGCCCCTCATAGCACCTTGCAGGGGAATTGCGCGAGCAGGCGCCGAGGCGTATCTATGCTGAAATAAGTCAACATGGCTGACATAACCGAGGGCGGAAACTAAGTCAACATGACTGACCTAACTGAGACCGTGGCCCGCGCCCGCAAGGTCCGGCGCGCCAAAATCCCTCGCGCCAAGCCGCGCGGCAATGGCGGCGCGCGCAAACGCGGCCTGCCCGAGGCCAAGCTGCTCGAATTCGCCGAGCTGCTGTTCTTCGCCTATCGCGACTTCACCCGCGACCCCGACGCGATCCTCAAGGATTTCGGCTTCGGCCGGGCGCATCATCGCGTGCTGCATTTCGTCAATCGCCATTCGGGCTTGAGCGTCGCCGACCTGCTCGACGTCCTCACCATCACCAAGCAGAGCCTCTCCCGCGTGCTCAAGCAGCTGATCGACAAGGGCTACATCGTGCAGCGGGCGGGACGCTCCGATCGCCGCCAGCGCCTTCTGTTCCCTACCGAAAAAGGACGGGTCCTCGCCGAGCGGCTGGCGGCGCCGCAATCGGTGCGGCTCGCGGAGGCGTTGAAGGCGGCGGGGCCCGGGACCGAGGCGCATTTGCGCCGTTTTCTCCAAGCCATGGTCAATGCCGAAGAACGGCCCAAAGTCTCCTCCATCATGGCTGCCTCACCGGCTCCGCTCAAGGAGGGCGGCGAGGGAGGATGACCGTGCCCACACCGATCAAAACCCGCAGCGGCAGCCCCGACGACAACGCCCCGCACATTCTCGTCGTCGACGACGACAGCCGCATCCGCGATCTGCTCGCACGCTACCTCCAGGATCACGGCTTCCGCGTCACGACCGCAATCGACGCCGCAAGCGCGCGGGCAACGATGCGCAGCCTGTCCTTCGACCTGCTCATTCTCGACGTGATGATGCCGCAGGAATCCGGCATCGAATTTGCCCGTTCGCTACAAAACGAATCGCATGTGCCGATCCTGATGCTGACAGCGCGGGCGGAGCCCGAGCAACGCGTCGAGGGGCTGGAGACGGGGGTGGACGATTATCTCGCCAAGCCGTTCGAGCCGCGCGAGCTGCTCTTGCGCGTGAGCAATGTGCTGCGCCGCGGCGGCGGGGCGCAGGCCTCGGGCGAAGTCCGCATGGGCAATTTCGTCTTTCACATCGCGCGCGGCGAGCTGAAGCGGAACGGCGAGACGATCCGCTTGACCGAGCGCGAGCGCGATCTCCTGCGCTATTTCGCCCAGCGGCCGGGCATGCCGGTCGCGCGCCACGAGCTCGCCAAGGACGCCGACAGCGGCGGCGAGCGCGCGGTCGACGTGCAAATCAACCGGCTCCGCCGCAAGATCGAACATGACCCGGCCAATCCGGTCTATCTCCAGACCGTGCGCGGCAAGGGTTACATTCTTTATCCCGAATGATGGACGCGCGGTCGAAACCCCCCGCCTTCTTGCGCGAACGCCGCGGCGGCCCGCTGCAGCGTCTCCTCGCCGCGTTCGGCGACCGCATGCCCAAGGGCCTCTATGCCCGCGCGCTCATCATCATCATCGCGCCCATGGTGCTGCTGCAGTCGGTGGTGACTTTCGTGTTCCTCGAGCGTCACTGGCAGACGGTGACGCGCCGGCTCTCCACCTCCACGGTGCAGAACATCGGCATGCTCATCGAGCTCTACCAGACGAACCCGCTCGAGGCGGAAACCCTGTCGCGCGTCGCCGAGCAGAATCTGGGTTTGCGGGTTCAATTCGTTCCCGGCGAAGAATTGCCGCAAGTGCGCGCGAAGCCGTTCTTCGATCTTCTCGATACGACGCTCTCGGACGAGCTGACGCGTCAGATCGGGCGGCCGTTCTGGATCGACACGGTCGGCCGCTCCAACTTCGTCGATATTCGCGTCAAGCTGGACAATGCGGTGATGCATGTCATCGCCCGCCGCAGCCAGACCTACGCGTCCAATTCGCAAATCTTCCTGTTATGGATGGTGGGCACGTCGCTCGTGCTGTTGACGGTCGCGATCCTGTTCCTGCGCAACCAAATCAAGCCGATCTTGCGCCTGTCGGAGGCGGCCGAGAGCTTCGGCAAGGGCCGGCCGCCGCCCGCCGATTTCCGCCCACGCGGCGCGCGCGAGGTGCGCCAGGCGGCCCATGCCTTCATCGAGATGCGCGACCGCATCGAGCGCTACGTCGAGCAGCGCACCGTCATGCTGGCGGGCGTCAGCCACGATCTGCGCACGGTGTTGACCCGCTTCAAGCTGCAGTTGGCGATGTTCGAGGATACGCCCGAGCTCGAAGCCATGCGCGCCGACGTCGACGAGATGCAGGCCATGCTCGAGGACTACATGGCGTTCGCCAAGGGCGATTCCGGCGAAGAGATCGTGCGCGCCGATATCGGCGAGATCCTGAGCGAGGTGAGGAGCCAGACGCACACGACGAAACCGATCGCGGTCGAGGTCAAGGACGGCCCGCTCATCGTCCCGGTCCGGCGTCACGCCTTCAAGCGGGCGGTCGCGAACCTCATCAACAACGCCGCGCGCTTCGCTGAGCACGTGAATGTCAGCGCCGCCAAGAACAACGGAGCGCTGACGGTGTCGGTCGAGGATGACGGCCCCGGCATCCCCGAGACCGAACGCGAGCAGGTGTTCCGGCCGTTCTACCGGCTCGACCATGCGCGCAATCAGGATTCGGGGTCGACCGGGCTCGGGCTGGCCATTGCCCGCGATATCGCCCGCATCCACGGCGGCGACATCGCGCTCAGCCGTTCCCCTCTCGGCGGTTTGAAGGCCGTGCTCAAAGTTCCAGTTTAAGCTTTGATCGTTCGAAAGGAGTGTTCGATGAGACGCATGTTGGTTGGACTTGCCGCGATGCTGACCGTATCCGCCGCCGGACCGGTGTTTGCCGTCGATATGACCGAGGAAATCCAAGAGGAAGAGCAGCCCGGTTCGGAAATCGAGATCGAGGGCGGCGGTGGCGGCGGCGTTGAGATCGAACGCAAGAGCGGCAAGCCGATTATGGATATCGGCGGCGCCGGCGGCGAAGTCCTGGATGTTCCGAAAGATCCCGACACGCCGGAGGCCGGCGATCCCATCGACGACGAACTGCCGGGCGAAGGCCCGGAGGACCTCTCAGGTCCTGACGACGACGACGACCTCCCCGAGTAGGTTTGGCGCCCCTGTTTCCCTGAGCTCTCTGCTGTCATACCTCCCCTAAAGGGGAGGGATAAAACAGATCGCAGCAGGCTAAGCGCTCGGCGCAGGGGCCGACCCCGCGCCAGGCCCGGTCTCCTCCTTCGCCGTCTCGCGCTTCCACCCGCGCGGCATGAGCCCGCAGGCGAAGCGGCAAAGATCGGCGCAGGCCGTCTCCATGCCCGACAGCATGCGTTCGCCTTTGCCGAGACGCTGGTCGAGCGCGGCCATGGTCTTGTCGAGCGAGGGCGTGTCGTCGTCGAGCCACACGCAAAACACTCTGCCATAGATAGCGGCGAGGCCGCCGACGCGAAGCGGCCCGCCGGGCCCGTCAAGCTTGGCGCCTGCCGCTTCGAGCATCCAATATTGCGATTGGAGCGATGAGCCGAGCAGCACCGCCGCCTCGCCCGGCCGGCAACAGAGATGGGTGGCGATCCGCTTCAGCGCGGGCTTATAGGGCTGCATCGCCTCGAACCGCGACATGACAACATCGAACAGACGGTCGCGCGGCGTTGATGTCTCGCCGGCAGCGCGCGTCTTGGCGAGCACCGCTTCATCGAGCTCGGCCTGGAAGGCGCGAAGGATGTCGGTCTTGCAAGCGAACTCGCGTCGGAGCTCGGCGAGGCTGAGACCGGCTTCGCGGGCGATATCGCTAAGCGCGATGTCGCTCCAGCCTCGCTCTTTGGCGAGATCGAGCGCCGCCTTGACCGCCTTGGAACGCTTGGAGAAATCGTCGAACATGGGCGTCACTCCTCACTGCAAACATAGGCGGTCTTGGTGGCTATCAAAAGGCACCCAAGCGAAACCATTCCCTCCCCTCGAGGGGAGGGTGGCGAAGCTTGAGCGGAGCGAAAGTTGAGCCGGGTGGGGTGACGGCTTTTCAATGGAAGACTGCTTTGCGCGTAGTGCACAGGCCCACCCCGACGCCGCTCTTCTAAGCAGCGAAGCGGTAGCGCAAAGTAACCGGCGGCGTCGGACCTCCCCACGAGGGGGAGGCTAGAAAGACGGGCAAGTATTAGACTAGGACGACAATTCGCGCGAGCGTTTGGCGGCGGCGGCGACGGCGCGGGTGAGAAGGTCCTGGACCGCGTCCTCCTTGCCCATGAGGATTTGCAGCGCCGCGGCGGTGACGCCTTGCGGCGAGGTCACCTTCTCCCTGAGCTCGCGCGGCGAAAGGTCGGAACGCGCCAGCAATTCGCCGGCGCCCTCAACCGTCGCCCGCGCCAGTTGGCGCGCAAGCGCGGGCTCGAGCCCGGCGGCGCGGCCCGCTTCTTCGAGGCACTCGGCGAGCAGAAAGACATAAGCGGGCCCGCTGCCCGAGACCGCCGTGATCGCATCGAGCTGCGTCTCGTCCTCGATCCACATGACGTCGCCGATCGCTTCGAGCAGCATGGTGCATTCGAGCGCCTGGTCGCGCGTGACGGCTTCATTGGCGCACGCCGCCGTCATGCTGCGCCCGACCGAGGCGGCGACGTTCGGCATGGCGCGCACGACCGCGGTTCCGGCCGGCAGCGCGCGCGACAACGCGGCAAGCGTCCGCCCCGCGGCGATGGAAAGAATGACGCTCCCGTCGATCAAGGGCTCGAGCTCGGGCAGCAGCTTGTCAACCAGGCCGGGCTTGACCGCGACCACGATGACGGACGGCGGCGCCGGCAGATCGGGAGCATCGCCGGCGGCGATGCCGTGACGCGCGGCGAGCGCCACGACCTCGGGCGGCGGCGCCGGGTCCTGGATAAAGACGGCGGTGGGATCGAGGCCTTGCCGGAGCCAACCTTCGAGCAATGCCCCGCCCATTTTGCCCGCGCCCACAAGGAGCAACGGGCCGGCGAGGCGGAGGGTCATGCGTGTCCTTGCGTCTCGAGCATCGTGGCGGCAAGCGCATCCTCCGGCGACTTGCCCGCCCACAACACGAACTGGAAAGCCTGATAATAGCGCTCCGAGGCCTCGAGCGCAGCCCGCAGAAGCGCCTCGCACTGACCGACATGAGTGTCGGCACCTGCGAACAGCAGGCCGTGGCGGTAGAGCAGCAGCCCGTCTTCGCGCCAAAGATCGAAATGACCGAGCCAAAGCTGCTCGTTGACCATGGCCAGCAGCCGGTAGATGTCGGCAAGGCGCTGCTTCGGCACTTTGAAATCGAAGGCGCAGGCGAGATGCAGCGCCTCCAGATCGTCCCGCCAGTTGAGCGAGATGTGATAGTCGCACCACGAGCCCGACACGGTGAGCGTCAGCTCGTCAGGCGCATTCCTCTCGAAGTTCCATTGGTGGATCGTGGCAATATGCTCGACCATATCCACCGGGTTGGTGAAATGGTCGAAGACCGGCTGCAGTGTCGCCATGCCTCTCCTCGGTTGGCCCCGGTAGCGTTCCGCGTTTTGCCCGTCCGCGAATCACTTTGAGAATCAGTTATATAACGCGGGTCACGGCGGCACCAAGGCGCCCCGCCGCTTGGGGCGCGATTGACCGAAATAAGCTGTGGATTGCCGGACCGTTGCGCGCCACGGGCTCCCTTTTCGGGCGCGGCGACTCGTTGCAGGCGTGGAAACGCGTGCCGTCCGTCAAGCGCTTGTCATGTTTCGTCGTGACCGCCGAGCTTCGCCACGCAGGACGAGGCGCGATCGAGGAGAAGCTTGCGCTCGCGCTCGTTTCGAGTGAGCGCCGCCGCGCGTTCGAATTCGGCGCGGGCTTCGTCAAGACGGCCGAGCTGCCGCAGCAGCTCGCCGCGCACGCTCGGCAGCAGGTGGTAGGTTGCAAGTTCGGGGCGCCCGGCCAGGGCATTGACCAGATTGAGGCCCGCCTCCGGGCCGAACAGCATCGTCAGCGCCACGGCACGGTTGAGCTCGACAATGGGTGACGGCGCGACCTCGCCGAGCCTGCCGTAGAGCCCCACGATTCTCGCCCAGTCCGTTTCCTCCGCGCTTCGCGCTCGCGCATGGCAGGCGGCGATTGCGGCCTGAAGGACATAAGGGTGAGGGTTGCGCGCCGAGGCCGCGCTTAGCGCCTCTGCCCGGGCGAGCGCGGCGAGGCCGCGGCGAATGAGAAGCTGGTCCCAGCGCGACCGATCCTGGTCGAGCAGCAGCACGGGCTCGCCCGACGGACCGGCGCGCGCGGCAAAACGCGACATCTGAATCTCCATGAGCGCGACTAGGCCATGCACTTCGGGCGCATCGCGCGCAAGTTCGGCAAGGATGCGGCCCAGCCGCAACGCCTCCTCGCACAGCTGAGGACGCACCCAGTCGTCGCCGGCCGTTGCCGCGTAGCCCTCGTTGAAGATGAGGTAGATCACCGACAGCACCGAGGCGAGACGCGCTTCGAGCTCGGCCCCGCGCGGCGCTTCGAACGGCACGCGCTTCTCGCTCAGCGTTCGCTTGGCGCGAACGATGCGCTGCTGGATCGTCGCCTCGGGCAGGAGGAAGGCCCGGGCGATCTCGGCGGCGGTGAGGCCGCCGAGCAAGCGCAGCGTCAAGGCCGCTTGCGCCTCGGGCGACAGGACCGGGTGGCAGGCGATGAAGATGAGGCGGAGCAAATCGTCGCCGACCTCGTCGCCAAGGGCCGCATCGAGATCGGGCTGCCCTGCCTCCTGCTCGACTTCCAGCTCATAGCCAAGTTCGCCTTCCTTGCGCTGGGCAAGCTTGTCGCGGCGGAGGCGGTCGATCGCCTTGTGCTTTGCGGCGGTCATGAGCCATGCGCCGGGATTGTCGGGGATGCCCGAGTTCGGCCATTGCTCCAACGCCGCGACCAGCGCGTCCTGCGCAAGCTCCTCGGCCGTGCCG
>DASTKZ010000034.1:0-42083 GCA_035715445.1 Methyloceanibacter sp. | reverse complement strand
GCTTTCGGATCGGCCGCGTGGATGACGATCTTCTTCAGCGTCCGCTCGCTTGTTTCAGCGCCCTCGCCGCTCTTCTTGCGCGGTTTGGTTTTGTATTTTTTGAAATTGTATCCGCGGAGCTCCGCGCCGAGCGCAAAGCTTGCAACGTCGCGCGGCTCGACCTTGCCCTCCGCCGTCTCGACGAAAATATGCGCAAAAGGCGCTTCCTTGCCGCTGAGAAGCCCGCGCACGGTACCACCGAGATTGAGCCAGTCCTCGCCGCGATAGGCGCTCGCTTTGCCCAAGCCGACGAGAATGATCTTCGCAAACTTCAGACCTTGCGGCGCGAGCAGATCGACGATCTGGTCCTTCTTGCCCTTGAAGCCGGTGATGTTCGCGGCTTTGGACAGAAGACCTTTCGACCTCTTGTCGAGATCTTGCGCGGCCGGGCTGAGCTTGCGTCCTTCTTCGGCGAAGACGACGACGACGCCATCGGCCGGCGCGGTCGTGCTCGCGAAGGACAAACTGGCTTGCTCGCTCACCAAAAACTCCTCGCGTGCCCTCGCCTTTCGGCGTCAGGGAATCGACCGGAACGGCGTCCCCCGGCGTTGGGCCGGAAGCGCTGACTGATGCAGTCTTGCAACAGCGGCGGGAAATAACAGCGGCCTTACGTAAAACCAGTCCCAGATGAAAGCAAGCCATTCCAAAAAGGCCGAAATTCCGCCATCTTAGGCTGGTGAGAATCGCGTTTCGCACCAGGGGGTTGGCGGGGCTTGGAGCGGCTTCGCCAAGGTGCCAAGTCGGGGGACTTGCGGAAGGGCGATGACGATCTTCGGCCGCTATCTTTTTCGGCAGGCAGCCAATGCCCTGCTCGTCATCCTCTTGACCCTGACGCTCGTCGTCTGGCTTGCTACAGCATTGAAAGAATTGAATTTAATTACATCGCGGGGACAGGGCATCCTGCTCTTCCTGCAGATGACGATGCTGAGCCTCCCGAGCTTGATGGCGCTGATCGCCCCCAATGCGATGCTGATGGCGGCGCTCTACACCCTCGACCGGATGAACGGCGACAGCGAGCTGATCGTGATGACGGCCTCGGGCGCGCCCATCTGGCGAATCGGCGCTCCGATCGTCGCGCTTGCCTCGATTGTGGCTGTGGGCGTGCTCATCGCGAACCTCTACGTGACACCCGCCAGCATGCGCGAGCTACGTAGTTTCATCACCCATGTCAGGGCTGATCTGATCTCGCAAGTCCTTCAACCAGGCCGCTTTTCTAGCCCAGAAGACGGCCTCACCTTCCATATTCGCGATCGCAGCCCAGCAGGCGATCTGCTCGGCCTCCTCGTCCACGACGAGCGCGATGGCAAGCAGGTGATGAGCTACCTCGCCGAACGCGGTCGAATCATCGACAACGACGAGGGCTCTTACCTCATCATGCTCGATGGTTTCGTCCAGCGTTTCAACAATGAAGGCGATGAAAAAGACGTCCAGATCGTCGCTTTCGACCAGAATATGCTCGATCTGACCGAGTTCAGCCCCAAGGATAGCGGTGGAAAAGAGATGCGGCCGCGCGAGGCTTATTCGAGCGATCTTCTTCGCCCCGATATGACCAAGCCGGAAGTTCGTCGGAATTATCCTCAGCTCCGGGCGGAATTGCATGATCGCCTCGCAACTCCGCTCTATCCCTTGGTTTTCGCCTTCGTCGCCATTGCCTTCCTCGGCCACGCTCGCACCGCCCGGGAGAACCGCTGGGGGCAGATTTTAGCGGCCTTCGGCATCGCGGTCGGACTGCGCGCGGCGGGCATCACCGTGGGCAACATGGTGGTCGTGTCCCCCTGGGCAATTCTGCTTGTTTACGGCCTTCCTTTGGGGGCGATTATCGTTGCGGCCTGGGCGGCTCACGCTAAAATGGTACCAAAGCTGCGGTCCAAGCTGAGCTTCGGGGCTAAGTTCCAGTCAACAAAGATAAAATTTTGGACCGGTAGAGGGATGCACGCGACGTGAGAGCGCAGATGCCAGGCATCAGTGCAGTGGGAACGCTTGCGCGCTATTTTGCGCTGCGCTTCGTCATTGCCATGCTGGCGATGTTCCTGATCTGTTGCGTGCTGATCTTCTTCGTCGACTTCATCGAAATGCTCCGTCGCGCCGGTAACTATTCCGGCGAAGTTCCGGGCGTGCTCCTCGCCTGGATGTCGCTGTTGCGTTTGCCGTCCTTCTCCGAACTCGTTCTCCCCTTCGCCGTCCTGATCGGCAGCATCGGCATCTTCCTGATGCTGAGCCGTTCCTCCGAACTTGTCGTGCTCCGCGCCGCCGGCGTCTCGGTGTGGCAGTTCACGCTGCCGGCAATGATCGTGGCCTTCCTGCTCGGGATTGCCTTTGTGCTGCTCTACAATCCGATCGCGGCGGTCGCGCGCGGCGAAGCCGAACGCCTTTACGCCGCAGCATTCGGTCGCGGCGAGTCGTTGCTCAAAACCAAGAACTCCGGCGCTTGGCTGCGCGAGGACGGCGCCGACGGCCCCTCGGTCATCCATGCGCTCGACGTCTTGAACCAGGGTCTCGAGCTCAAAGGCGTCACGGTGTTCCAGTACGACCCCGAGCACCGTCTGATCGAGCGGGTCGAGGCGGCGAGAGCGGTGCTCAAGGACGGGCGCTGGGAATTGGAAAATGCCTGGGTGAGCGCGGTCGGCCAGGAGCCCGAGTTCTACAAGCGCTATCTGCTCAGCACCTATCTCACCCCGACGCAGGTTCGCGACAGTCTCGGCACGGTGTTCTCGATCTCGTTCTGGGACTTGCCGAATTTCATCCAGATCGCCGAGAGGGCGGGCCTCCCCGCCACGCAATACCGCGTGCAGTACCAGCTCCTGTTGTCGCGGCCGTTCCTCCTCGTCACGATGGTCTTGATCGCCGCGACGTGTTCGCTCCGAGGGTTCCGTTTCGGCAACGTGCAAATCAACGCAGTGTTCGGCCTTGCGGCCGGCTTTGCCTTCTTCGTGTTCTCCGAAATCTCGCGCAACTTCGCCATGGCCGGCCTGACCTCCGCGGTCGCCGCAGCATGGGTGCCGGTGCTCGTCGCGGCTTCGCTCGCGCTCACCGTGCTTTTGTACAAAGAGGACGGATGATGGCCGGCGCGCGCGCAAAATTGACCTGCATGCGCCGGGCCAAGCCCGGCCTTGCCGCGTCTAATGGCCGGGTGTTTGCGCGCCTGCACCGGGCGCTTTTTGCCTGCGTTCTCGCCGCCTTTTTCGCCCCCCTCGCCTCTTGGCAACCGGCTTTCGGTCAGGCGCAAACCTCGCTCGAGCAGATCGTCCAGCCCCCCAAGGTCGACCCGTCGGAGCCGATGCTGTTGCAGGCCGATGAGTTGATCTACGACAACGACAACGCGAGGGTGACCGCCAAGGGCAACGTCGAACTTTACTACGGCAACTACACCTTGCTTGCCGATAAGGTGATCTACGATCGCTCCGCCAACACCCTTTCCGCCGAGGGCAATGTCCGCATCAAAGATCCGGACGGCGCGGTGATCACCTCCGATCAGATCACGCTCACCGACGACTTCCGCGACGGTTTCATCGAGTCGCTGAAACTCGTGACCAAGGACGATACCCGCATCGTCGCCGCTTCGGCGTCACGACAGGCTGGTAACGTCACGGTGTTCGAGAAGGGTTGGTTCACGCCATGCAAGCCTTGCGTGGAGAATCCCAACAAGGCCCCGACGTGGCGCATCCGCGCCGGCAAGATCACGCATCAGCGCGATCAGGCCACAATCAAGTTCAAGAACGCGGTGTTCGACCTTTTTGGCGTGCCGGTGCTCTGGGTGCCCTACTTCCAGATCGCCGACCCGACCGTGAAGCGCAAGTCCGGCTTCCTCATGCCGAGCTACAGCCATTCGAACGAGCTCGGCAGCACGGTGCAGATCCCCTACTACTTCGCGCTGTCGGACCACTACGATTTCACCTTTGCCCCGATGGTGACCGAAAAAGCGGGCACGCTCCTCATCGGCGATTGGCGCCACCGCCTGTCGAGCGGCGCCTATCGCATCGAGCTTGCTGGCGCATGGGACAAGGGCACGTTTGAAAGTCCCACCGACGGCGACTTCCGCGGCAGCATCAAGACCGACGGCAGGTTCGCGCTGAACCCCTATTGGAGCTACGGCTGGGACATTCTCGCCGAGACCGACGAAACCTTCCGCCGGTTTTACAACCTCGACAGCCGGCTCAAGACGGACCGCATCTCGCAGATCTATCTCGAGGGTCTGCACGACCGCAACTACGCCTCGATGCGGTTCTACAACACGCAGAGCCTGCTCTTCACCGACGAGCCGTTCTCCGACGCCACGGTGTTCCCGATTATCGACTACGACTACATCGCCAAGAATCCGCTCATCGGCGGCGAGCTGAGCTTCAACTCCAACGTGATGGTGTTCCAGAACCAGGAGGGCATCGATTCCAACCGGTTGATCGTCGAGGCCAATTGGCGGCGCCAGATGATCGACGGCATCGGCGAGGTCTTCACGCCCTTCGCGCAGCTGCGCGGCGATATCTACGGCGTGAATGGCATCGGGCGCGGCCTCGACGGCTCGGAGGACTTCGTCGACGACGAGAAGGAGGGCTCGGGCGCCATTTTGCGGGGCGTCGCCCTTGGCGGAGTTGAATATCGCTATCCCTTCGTCGCCAGCACCGGGAACGTCACCCATGTGCTCGAGCCGATCGGCCAGATCATCGGGCGGCCCGATACGGCGGGCAATCAGCAGGAAATTCCCAACGAAGATGCCCTGAGCCTGGTGTTCGACGACACCATCCTCTTCGACCTCGACAAGTTCTCCGGTTACGACCGTATCGAAACCGGCACGCGCGCCAATGTCGGCGGGCGTTACACGGCTCAGTTCGCTTCCGGCGCTTACGGCCGCGCCGTTTTCGGCCAGAGCTACCAGATCGCCGGCGACAACGAGTTCGACACCGATTTCTATCGGACGGCGGGCCTTGCCACCGACCAGTCCGACTATGTCGGCGGGCTCTACGTCCAGGCCTCGACCTATCTCGGCTTCTCGGCCCAGTCGCGCTTCGACGAGCAGAATTTCAGCGTGCAGCGCACCGACCTGTCCTCGTGGGCGCGCTACGGTCCGGCCCGCGTGAAAGTCAACTATGCCGACGTTACCAGTGAACCGGGACTTGCCAATAACCAGCCACGCGAGGAAATCGTGACAGCCGGCACCTTGGCGGTCACGGAGTATTGGTCGCTGCTTGGCAATTTCCGCTACGACCTTGCGACCGACCAGACGATCACGGATGGTCTAGGCCTGCGCTACCAGGACGACTGCTTCCTGGTCGACCTGACCTATCAGCGCTCCTTCATCGAAGATCAGGATATCCGACCGGATGAGCGCTTCCTTGTGAATGTCTCGCTCAAGTATCTCGGAAGCTACTCGTATTCCACCTCGGCAAACAACGTGTTCGGCGCCAGCGGGTCCGACACCAACGACTAGGCGATCAAGGTTCATGCCCCTGCTCCGTGAACGCCTCTTTGCCATCGCATCGGTGCAGCGCCGCGCCGGCGCGCGCTATTGCTCGGGATTGGCGGCGGCGCTCCTGATCGCGATTCTCGTCGGCGGCATCGCGGCGGTCATTGCCCAAGAGGTTTCGATCAAGATCCTCGTCAATGACGAGCCGATCTCCGATTACGACATCGACCAGCGCGAGCGCTTCCTCGCCATCACCACGCAGCAGCAGCCCTCGCCCGCTCTCAAGAAGCAAGCCGCCGACATGCTGATCGATGAGCGGCTGCAGTTTCAGGAAGGCCGCAAAGTCTCCATTACCCCCGTGGAAGAGGACGTGACGGCGATCCTCACCGACATGGCGCAAAAAAATAATCTCAACGTCGAGGGACTTGCGACCGCGCTTGGCAAAGCCGGCGTCAACATCAAGACGTTGAAGGATCGCATCCGGGCACAGATCGTGTGGCAGGCAACGGTGCAGAAGAAGTTCCGCCGCGACATCCAAATCGCCGACGCCGACGTAGATCAGGCGCTGGCCTCAGGCGCCACGGCGGGCGGCGCCGCGACGGAAGGCGGGGCCGCTCCGGCGGCGGCGGCGGAACCGGCGTTGCAGCTTCGCCAGATCAAATACGCCCTCCCCACGGGCGCCGACCAGCGGGTGATCGCCGGCCAGCTTGCGGCGGCCGAGAGCATGCGCGCGCGGTTCAAGTCCTGCGCCGACCTCGCTAACGGCGTCCAGGGCGCGAACGTGACTACGCTCCAGGACTACAAGACGGCGTCCTTGGCCCAGCCTGCGCGGCTGCTCGTCACGAACGCCAAAGTGGGGCAGATGACGCCCCCGACCATTACTCAGGCCGCCGTCGAGCTTTACGCGGTTTGCGGCAAGCGCTCGCCCACGGGCGACAGCAACGCCCGCGAGCAGGCGCAGCGTCAGTTGATGGGCCAGGAAATGGGGCTTCGCGCCGAGCGGCTGTTGCGCGATGTCCGGGCGGAGGCCTTCATCGAGTACCGCTAGGGGCGCGTTTCGTGCTAGCCGAAGCCCCATGGCTAGCATCGAACGGGTCGAACGGCCGCTTGCACTTACCATCGGCGATCCCGCGGGGATCGGGCCGGATATTGCGCTTGGCGCTTTCGCCGCGCGGAAGCGCGAGCAGATCCCTCTCTTCGTCCTGATCGGCGACCCTGCCGTGCTCACGGCGCGCGCCCGCGCGCTCGGGCTTGACGCGCCGCTTGCCGTCGTCTCGGAGATCGGCGAGGGATCGAGCCGCTTCCCGGATGCCCTTCCGGTGCTCCCGATCCTCGGGCCCGGCGAGGTTCGAGCCGGACGGCCCGATCGCGCCGCCGCTCCTCTCATCACGCGGTCGATCGAACGCGCCGTAGCACTTGCGGAAGCGGGCACGGCGCGAGCGGTCGTGACCAACCCCATCGCCAAATCCGTGCTCTATGGCGCGGGCTTCGGCTTTCCGGGGCACACGGAATATCTCGCCGCGCTTGCCTCGCCGAAGGGAAAACCGCCGCATCCGGTCATGATGCTTGTCGGTCCGTCGCTGAAGGCGGTTCCGGTCACGATCCACGTTCCGCTGAAAGAGGTTCCCGGCCTCCTTACGCGGGCGCTGATCGTGAAGACTATCGCGACCACCGCCGAAGGTCTCGAACGCTATTTCGGCATCGCGCGTCCGCGTCTCGCCGTCTCGGGCCTCAATCCTCATGCCGGAGAGGAGGGAAGCATGGGCCGCGAGGAGACGGACGTGATCGCGCCCGCGATCGCGGATGCGCGCGCCATCGGCCTCGACGCCACGGGCCCCTACCCTGCCGATACGATGTTCCACGAAGCCGCTCGCGCCACTTACGACGCGGCAATTTGCATGTATCACGATCAGGCGCTTGCGCCGTTCAAGACCCTTGCCTTCGAGGAAGGCGTCAACGTGACCCTCGGGCTTCCCTTTATTCGCACCTCGCCCGACCACGGCACGGCCTTCGCCCTCGCCGGCACGGGCAAAGCAAGCCCGCGCAGTCTGATCGAGGCGCTGAAGCTCGCCGCCGCGATGAGCGCGCATGCCGAGGCGCGGGCGTGACCGCGCCTGACGGATTGCCGCCGCTTCGCGAGGTCATCCGCGCGCTCGGATTGTCGGCCAAGAAGAGCCTCGGGCAAAACTTCCTGCTCGATTTCAATCTGACCCGGCGCATCGCCCGCGCGGCGGGGCCGCTCCAAGGCGTGACGGTCGTCGAGATCGGGCCCGGCCCCGGAGGCCTCACCCGCGCCCTTCTGCTCGAAGGCGCAACGCGCGTCGTCGCCGTCGAGAAGGACGCCCGCTTCCTGCCCGCGCTCGAGGCGATCGCCGCGGCCTATCCCGGACGTCTCGATGTCGTTACCGCCGACGCGATGGACATCGACTATGCGCCGCTTGCGCTTCCCTCCCCTGCCCGCATCGTTGCCAACCTGCCCTATGGCGTCGCGACGCCTCTCCTCATCGCCCGGCTCAAGACCGACCCCTGGCCGCCCTGGTTCGACCGCATGGTGCTGATGTTTCAGCGCGAGGTGGCCGAGCGGATCGTCGCATCGCCGGGCGGGAAGGACTACGGACGGCTTTCGGTCTTGTCGCAGTGGCGCACGCAAGCGCGCATTCTCTTCACTGTCCCGGCGGAAGCCTTCACGCCGCGGCCTAAGGTCGATTCGGCCCTGGTCGAGCTTGTGCCGAGACCCGCGCCTGAGCCCTCATGCGATGTCGGGGCGTTGGAGCGCGTAACCGCCGCGGCCTTCGGTCAAAGGCGCAAGATGCTGCGCGCGGCGCTGCGCAAGCTCGTGCCTGACAGCGTTGCCGTCCTCGAAGGACTTGGCATCGACCCCAAATCGCGCGCGGAGGAACTCCCGGTTTCGGCGTTCTGCCGCCTCGCCAATGCGCTTCAGCCCGCGGTGCCGCGCAAGCGCTAGAGCTTCGACTGCAAATTCTGGACGAAATCCTTGAGCCCGGTCAGGCGCTTCCGCCTCAGGCGCTCCGCGTCGAGGATCGCGCGCACCGCCGCCACCGACTGCGCGATGTCGTAATTGATGACGACGTAGTCGTAGTCCTTCCAGTGCTGGATCTCATTGCTCGCCCCGAGCATCCGGCGCCGCACCGTTTCGGGCGGATCCTGCGCGCGGATATTCAGCCGCTGTTCGAGATCGGCCGCCGTCGGCGGCAGGATAAAGACGGTAACCACGTCGTCTCCCGCCTTCTCGCGCAAGGAGTCAGCGCCCTGCCAATCGACGTCGAACAGCACGTCGCGACCTTGCGCCAGCGCATCCTCAACCGGTTTCCGCGTCGTGCCGTAATAGTTGTCGAACACGACCGCCCATTCGAGGAATGCGCCCTTCTCGCGCATGCGCGTGAAGGTGTCCCGATCGACGAAATGGTAGTCGATGCCGTCGTCCTCGCCTTTGCGCTTGGCCCGCGTCGTATGCGAGATCGACATGGCGATCCCCGGGTCGGTCTCGCGTTCGCTCTCGACCAGCCGGCGCGCGATCGTGGTCTTGCCGGCGCCAGAGGGCGACGACAGAACCAGCATGAGTCCCCTTCTCGCGATGCCGTTCCCCATCTTCTCACTCGATGTTTTGGACCTGCTCGCGCAGCTGGTCGATGACGGTCTTGAGTTCGAGCCCCGTGCGCGTGGTTTCGATGTCGGCGGCCTTCGAGCAGATCGTATTGGCTTCGCGATTGAACTCCTGGGCGAGAAAGTCGAATTTGCGGCCGACCGGTTGGCCGCTCGCGATCAGTTCGTTCGCCGCGGCGACATGCGCGCGCAGGCGGTCGAGCTCCTCCTGGATGTCGGCCCTGGCGGCCAACAGCAACGCCTCCTGGTGCAGGCGTTCCGGATCGAGAGTGGCGCTCGCTTCCGAGAGCCGCGCGACCAGCTCGGCAAGCCGCGCCGCGATCGCCGCCGGTTGCTGGGCCGCGGCGGCAGCGGCGATTTCGATCAGTCGCGCGATCGTCTTGAGTTGCTTCTCGATCACCGCTTGCAGCCGCTCGCCCTCGCCGCTCCGCGCGCGCACAAGCTCATCAAGCGTCCCCGCGAGATTCGCGATCATGGCAAGGTGAAGCGCCGCGAGCGCTTCCTCGCTCTCCTCCGCCTCGGCCGTTTCCACCACGCCGCGCATGCCGAGGAGGGTGTCGAGTCGCGCATGTTTCAGCCCGGTCAAGTCCCTGGCGCGTTCCGCCACGGCCTCCGCCTGGCGAAGCGCGGTCTCGTTCAGCCTGATCTCCGCGCGCCCGGTCTCTCGCTTGACCCAAAGATTGATGGTGCAATTGCCGCGCGCGAGCTTCTCCTGGGCGAGGCCGCGCGCCCTGATTTCAAGCGCCTCGAAACCGGTGGGGAGACGGAAGCGGAGGTCGAGCGTGCGGCCGTTGACGCTGCGCGCTTCCCAGTTCCAGCTGGTATCCCCGTGCATTCCGTCGCCACGGGCAAAGCCGGTCATGCTCTTCAGCGTCACGGACCTTAAGCCCCCAAGCTCGCGCCCCATTGTAACCTACGCCGCTATAAGCCGAGTCGCACGCGATAAAGAGGTTGCGCCGTCCCTAGCGGTTGGGATTTCGCTGCGGCGAGGGAACTGGCTCCGACCCCGTGGCCTCGGGTTCGGCAAAGGGACTTACGGTAGTCCCCAGCGACTCAGGATCGACAAAGACTTCCGGCGCGATCGTCGGTTCGGCCGCGGTGGCGGGAGCCGCGGCTTGAGCCGGCGACGCGGCCGCCTCTCCCGCAGGCGCCGCGCCGGTAAGCGCGCCGCCGTCGGCGGCGGTGCCGGCAGCTTCCTCCGCGGCCGCTTTGGCTGCGGCCTCGGCTGCTTCACGCGCGCGAATCTCGCGCTCGATCTTCCGCCACGCGACGACATTCTTATTATGCTCATCGAGCGTCGGCGCGAAGATATGACCGCCGCTGCCGTCGGCGACGAAATAAAGGTCCTTGGTCTTGGCCGGACGCAACACCGCCTCGATCGCCGCACGGCCGGGATTGGCGATCGGCGTCGGCGGCAAGCCATTGATTTTATAGGTGTTATAGGCCGTCTCGCGGTCGAGCTCTTCCTGCTGGATGGGATGGTCGAGCGCGCCTTTGCCGCCCACGAGCCCATAGATGATGGTGGGATCGGACTGGAGCCGCATCTTCTTCCTGATCCGGTTCTGGAACACGCTCGAAATGCGCGGCCGTTCATCGGCCCGTCCTGTTTCCTTCTCGACGATGGAAGCGAGGATCAGCGCCTCTTCCGGCGTCGTCACCACGATATCCGGGTCGCGCGTCTCCCACACTTTGGCGAGGAACTTGGCCTGCGCCGCCCGCATGCGCTCGAGAATGTCCTGCCGCGTGTCATTGGTGCCGAACTTATATGTATCCGGCAGGAGACTGCCTTCCGGCGGGACCTCCTTGATCTCGCCGCGAAGCTCGCGATGGCCCATCAGCCTCTGCACGATCTGGTAGCTGGTCAGCCCTTCGGCGAGCGTCACCTTGTGCTCGATCGACTTGCCCTCGACCAGCGTGTCGAGCACTTCGCGCATGGTCGCGTTCTTGCGGAACTCGTATTCGCCCGCCTTCAGGCTCCCCTGCCCCTTGATATATTTGAAGTAGAGGATGCCGGTCATGAAGACGCGCCGGTTGGCGATGATGCCCTCCTGTTCGAGCCGGTCTGCGACAGAGCTCCCGCCTTCGCCCTTGGGGACTGCGAAGACGGTTGAGGTGGCAAGCGGCCCCGGCTGGTCGAGCTGAATTTTGGCCCAATAGAAGATTCCCACCCCGAGGCACGCGAGCAGGAAGACGAAGGTCACAAGCCCGTCGAGCATCTTGAGGAACGGATGCTGATTCGGCTCGGGCTCGTCCCAGTCGGGCGGCAGTTCCGGCGCCCGCATCGGCTCGAGCGCCTCGGCGGGGCTGCGCGGCAACGGCCCTGCGTGAGGCCCGGCGGGGCCCGGCGCAAAGCGGTCGGCGCTATTGTTGGCCGTCAACGCAGGGTCTCTGTCTCTAGTAGAAGACATTGGCTGATACGCCCCGGTTGAACGCGATTCCAACCACTTTCAGTCGAAATATGGCGAAAGGGAGGATCGCTCGCCGCCTTATCCGTTACAGCGCCTGAGGACCAGCGAGGCGTTGGTCCCGCCAAAACCAAAGGAATTCGACAGTACCGTATCGATGGTGCGGCGCCTGGCCTGGTGCGGCACGAGGTCGATCGCGGTTACAACCGAAGGATTGTCGAGATTGAGCGTCGGCGGGGCGACGTTGTCGCGGATCGCGAGCGCGGAGAAAATCGCCTCGACCGCGCCGGCCGCGCCGAGCAGATGGCCGATAGCCGACTTGGTCGAAGACATCGACACCTTGCCGGCCGCGTTCCCGAACAGGCGTTCGACCGCGGCAAGCTCGATCTCGTCGCCCATCGGCGTCGAAGTGCCGTGGGCATTGATATAGTCGATGTCGGCGGGCTCGATCCCGGCGCGCTTCACCGCCGCCACCATGCAGCGATAGGCCCCGTCCCCGTCCTCGGCCGGCGCCGTGATGTGGAAGGCGTCGCCCGACAAGCCATAACCGATGATCTCGGCGTAGATCCGCGCCCCGCGCGCCTTGGCATGTTCGAGCGATTCGAGCACGACGACACCCGCGCCCTCCCCCATGACGAAACCGTCGCGGTCGCGGTCATAGGGGCGCGAGGCACGTTCGGGCTGGTCGTTGAAATTGGTCGAGAGCGCCCGGCAGGCGGCGAAGCCGGCGATCGCCAGACGGCAAACCGGCGACTCGCTTCCGCCCGCGAGCATGACATCGGCATCGCCGAGCTGCACCAGCCGCGCCGCGTCGCCGATGGCGTGCGCGCCCGTCGAGCAGGCCGTCACCACCGCGTGGTTCGGCCCTTTCAGGCCGTGCTCGATCGAGACATAGCCGGCTGCGAGATTGATGAGGCGTCCGGGGATGAAGAACGGGCTCACCCGGCGCGGTCCCTTCTCGGCCAAGAGCAGCGAGGTCTTCTCGATGCCCTGAAGCCCGCCGATGCCGGAGCCGATCAAGACGCCGGTGCGGATTTGATCTTCATAAGCGGTCGGTTGCCAGCCCGCGTCTTTCAGCGCTTGGGTTGCCGCGGACATGGCATAGACGATGAACTCGTCGACCTTGCGCTGCTCCTTCGGCTCCATCCAGTCGGACGGATTGAAGCTGCCGTTCGAGCCGTCGCCACGCGGCACTTGGCACGCCACCTGGCAGGTCAGGTCGGAGACGTCGAAATTGTCGATGCGGCGCGCGGCGTTATGCCCGGCGACGAGCCGGTCCCACGTCGTCTCGTAGCCGCAGCCGAGCGGGGTGACGAGTCCGAGGCCTGTGATGACGACACGTCGCATCGCGCTTCGCGTGATCCTCGCGGGAAACCGATTTCGAGCCGTTCGAGGGCTTAAATTCTACCGCGGAACGGCGGCGGCACGCTCCAAGCGACGTCACGTCAAGCGGCTGTATTCTTCTCCAGGAACTTGATCGCGTCCCCGACCGTCAGAATGGTCTCCGCCGCATCGTCGGGAATCTCGCAGCCGAACTCTTCCTCGAAGGCCATGACCAGCTCGACGGTGTCGAGGCTGTCGGCCCCAAGGTCGTCGATGAAGCTCGCGTTCTCGGTGACCTTGTCGGCCTCGACTCCGAGATGCTCCACCACGATCTTTTTTACGCGCTCCGAGATATCGCTCATATCCGCCTCACCCGTCCCTAAAACTGCCGGTTCTCAACCTTCGAACATCGCCCCGAGCCGGCGGTTCGCGCACCCCCGAGCGGCAAAGTCATAGCAGGGTTGATCGCGGCGGGATTGTCGTTTGTCAAGCCCCCACCGAAACGGCCGCTTGCCTACCATACTTTGCCGGGCCTTGAAAGCAGCCGCGGCGCCCGTCAAACCGTTTTGCAAGGCGCTCCCGGATATTGCTGTAAACCGTTATAACTCAAGTGCTTACACCATTATCATGCCGCCGTTCACGTGGATCGTCTCGCCCGTGACGTAAGCGGCCTCGGCGCTCGCGAGAAACACCACGGCCGCAGCCACGTCCTCGGGCTTGCCGAAGCTCTGAGCCGGGATGGCGGCGGCGATCATCTCGACCTGCTTGGGCGTCAGCGCGTCGGTCATCGGCGTCTTGATGAAGCCCGGCGCGATGCAGTTCGCGGTGATGCCCCGGCTCGCCACTTCGCGCGCGAGCGACTTGGTCATGCCGACAAGTCCCGCCTTCGAAGCGGCGTAGTTGCCCTGACCCGGATTGCCGAACACGCCCGAGATCGAGGCGATATTGACGATGCGCCCGTGGCGCCGCCGCATCATGCCGCGCAAGATCCCGCGCGTGAGCACGAACACGGACGAAAGGTTGACCGCGATCACGTCGTCCCACTCCTCGTCCTTCATGCGCATGAAGAGATTGTCATGGGTGATGCCGGCGTTGTTGACGAGGATATCGACCTGGCCGAGCGTCTTTTCCGCCGTGTCGGCCAGCGCCGCCACCGCGCCCCGGTCGCGCAGGTCGCAAGGAAGCACGAAGACCCGCGAGCCGAGTTCCGCGGCGAGAGCTTCGAGCCGCTCGGCTTTGGTGCCCGAGACGGCGACGTTAGCCCCTTGCGCGTGCAGCACCTTGGCGATGGCGCCGCCAATCCCTCCGGTTGCGCCGGTGACGAGAGCGCCTTTTCCTGTCAGGTCGAACATCGAAGCCTCTCCTCTTCTCGCGCGCCTCAGACCACGAGGGCCGAAGCTGCCGCTTCCACTTCCTCGGGTAAGCCCACGCTCTTCGCCTCGATCCCGTCGAACCGCCGGGCAATTCCCGTAAGCACGCGGCCAGCGCCGACTTCATACACGGTGCTCACGCCGTGCTCCTTCAAATAGAGCATCGTTTCCCGCCATCGCACCATGCCGGTCACCTGTTCGACGAGGCGCGGGCGGATCATTTCCGGATCTGTGATCGGCGCCGCCAGCACATTGGCGACGAGCGGAACCGCGGGCGGCTTGATCGTAACCGCGGCGAGCGCCTCCCGCATCGCGTCTGCGGCGGACTGCATCAGGGCGCAATGGAACGGCGCGCTCACCGGCAGAAGCACGGCCCGGCGCGCGCCGAATTTCGGCGCGAGGACAACGGCCCGCTCGATTGCGCTTTTGGCGCCCGAGATCACGACCTGCCCCAGCGCGTTATCGTTTGCGGCCTGGCATATTGCGCCTTCGGCGGCGGCCTTGGCGAGCTCTTGGGCTTGAGCGAGATCGGCGCCGAGGAGCGCCGCCATCGCGCCCTCGCCGACAGGCACGGCCTCCTGCATGGCGCGGCCGCGCGTCTTCAAGAGCCGCGCCGTATCGGCAAGGCTCAAGGCGCCAGCGGCGGCAAGCGCCGAATATTCGCCAAGCGAATGCCCCGCGACAAAGGCCGCCTTACGCGGAAGATCGAGACCCTTCTCGTTGAGCACGCGCAAGGCGGCAAGAGAGACCGCCATCAGCGCCGGCTGCGCGTTCTCGGTGAGCGTGAGTTCGGCTTCCGGCCCCTCCCACATCACGCGCGACAGGTTCTGCGACAGCGCCGCGTCAACCTCCTCGAATACCGCGCGCGCGGAAGGGTAAGCCTTGGCAAGCTCGGCGCCCATGCCGACAGCCTGGCTTCCCTGTCCGGGAAAGATGAAAGCGATGCTCATGGTTGCTGGATTGAAGGGTCCGCGGTCCGGCCAAAGACACCGTTTCGTTTCGGTCTGTCAAGACGACCGAGCGGCGTCCTTTAGCCGTCGCGACAGGCGAAAAATCTTCGTCCATCATGGCGAACCGAAAAGATAGCCCGCGCGTTCAAACCCCAATGCTAGAATATTGTTTCGACAGAAATCTCTGTTCTAGCTTCTAACGGAGTAGATAAATGAATCGTCCCGTTCTCCTCGGCGCTCTCGTTGCGGCCTTCGGCCTTGCAAGCGGGGCCACGCTGCTCCTGGCGGCCGATACCCAGCCCTGGCCTTGGAAGTCCAAGCTTCCCCCCGATCCCGCGCTTGTCGTAATGACCTCGATCCAGGACGTGACCGCTGCCATCAACAAATCGGATCCTCCGACAGTGACGATCACGGTTAATGTTTTGGCGCCGACCCCGAACTACAGCGAACTCCAGCTCACGCCGCGCATGGGCGACACCAAGGACCAGATCTTTGCCTTCGACGCCAAGGGACGTCCGCCCCAGGATCTCAGCACCCAAGTCATCACGCCGGTGAGCTTCACCGTCGAGTATGTCGAGGCGCCGATCGAGAAGGTCGGCATTATCGAGGTCAATGCCCAAGAAGGCTGCAAGGCCTTTTCGCTGACCGAGAACAAGGCGGTCGACTGCACTTCCCTCTCGGCCCCGCAATAAGGACTTCTCCGGGCCGGGGCGCTCACCCTTGCAAAGGCGGCGCAAAGTCTTATAAGACGCCCACTAGCAACCGCTCCGGTCGGAGGCTGAACGGAGGACCGCTCTTCAAGAGCGGTAGGCGAACGCCGCCCTCCCGTGTCTCCGCTCTCTGGGTCGTCTCTTGGGCCTTTCCTTCTAAAGCGCCCATGCGAGGCTTCGCGCCGGAGCAAACGAAGAAGGAAAGGCGCTTCATGCCTCTCTACGAGCACGTATTTCTGGCGCGGCAGGATATTTCCGCCCAACAGGTCGAGGCCCTGCTGCAAGAGTTTCGCACCCTCCTTGAGGGCCGCGGCGGGTCGATCGGCAAGACCGAATATTGGGGCCTGAAGTCGCTCGCGTTCCGCATCAAAAAGAACCGCAAAGCACACTACGCGCTGATGAACATCGATGCCCCGCATGACGCCGTGAACGAGCTCGAGCGTCAGATGCGGCTTTCGACCGACATCATCCGCTTCCTCACCGTGCGCGTCGATGAGCACGACGCGGGGCCGTCGCCGATGATGCGCCGGGCCGACCGCGACGAGCGCGATGGCCGAGGCGACCGCGACCGCGACCGGGATCGCGGCGATCGCGGCGATCGCCGCGGGGGTCGTCGCGACCGCGACTTCGCTCCGCGGGAAGCGCGCGGCGGAGCCGAGGCGGAGGTCGATGAGATGAACACGGGCGAGGAGAACTCAAGATGAGCATGACGCAAGTCCAGGCCCGCCGCCCGTTCTACCGCCGGCGCAAGACCTGCCCCTTCTCCGGGGACAAGGCGCCGAAGATTGACTACAAGGACGTGAAGCTGCTGCAGCGTTACGTCTCCGAGCGGGGCAAGATGGTGCCGAGCCGCATCACGGCCGTGTCGGCCAAGAAGCAGCGTGAGCTTGCGCGGGCGATCAAGCGCGCGCGGTTCCTCGGTCTTCTGCCCTACCTCATTCAGTAGGGGCTCGAAGCCTAGAGCGGGGCTTAGGCTTGAATGGAAGTTGGGACGGGACACTTCCCGCCCCTAACCGCTTGGAGGCGGGACAGCGCAAAGATGCCAACGCCACTCATCATCGGCGCAGGTTCGGGTCTCGTGGCCGCGGCGCTGTTCGCTTCGGCCGCGACCGCGACGGCTCTTGCCGGCGTGCTCTTCTATCTTGCGCCGCTCCCGCTTTGTCTCGCCGGTCTCGGCTGGGGAACCACCGCGGGGCTGACTTCGGCGCTGACAGGTACGCTCGTCCTGGCTCTGGGGCTCGGGCCCGCAGCGGCCGGCCTCTTCGCCCTTTCGATCGCCGCGCCGATCGCGTTTCTGACCCACCTTGCCCTTCTGTCGCGCTCCATTCCAGCCGCGGAAAGCGCGCCAGGCACCAGGCTCGAATGGTATCCACCGGGGCGTCTTCTCGGCTGGGCCGCGATCGTCGCGGGCCTCCTCGCCGCCCTTCTCGTGCTCGTCCTCGGTTACGACCAGGAGAGCTATGTGAAATCGATCCGCGAAGTCTTGAGCCACAGCGCGCTCAAGGATCTCGACACCGACGGCACCCTCTTCACCGAGGAGAACTTGGCAAAAATCGCAGGCCTGATCGCGTGGGTGCTTCCTGCCGCTTTCGCCATCGTCTGGCTCACCATCACTCTCTTCAATCTTTGGATCGCCGGGCGCATCCTCGATGTTTCGGGGCACGCGCTCAGGCCCTGGCCAGACCTGCATGCGCTCGAACTCCCCAACGCGTTCGTCTTGCTCTTCGCCGGCGCCTTGGCGGCGTCATTCCTGCCGGGCGTGGCCGGACTCCTTGCCACGGGTCTCGCCGGCGCGCTGCTCTTCGCCTACGCGCTGCAGGGACTGGCGGTCATCCACGTCTATAGCCAAGGCATGCCGCTGCGCGGGCTTCTGCTCGCGACCGTCTATCTCGCAATTCTGTTTCTCGGCTGGGTTGTCATCGTCGTTGCCATCATCGGCCTGGCCGAGCCGTCTTTGGGCTTGCGCCGGCGAGCCGCGCAAAGCGGGCAGCCGCCCAAACCCGGCGGAACCATCTGACAAGGATAGGAGTGTCGAACATGCAAGTAATTCTTCTCGAGCGCATCGGACGCCTCGGCCAAATGGGCGACGTCGTCACCGTCAAGGACGGCTTCGCGCGCAACTTTTTGCTGCCCCAGGGCAAGGCGCTTCGCGCCACCGAAGCCAATCGCAAGCGCTTCGAGCGCGAGCGCGCCCAACTTGAGGCACGCGACCTCGAGTTGAAGGGCGAAGCCCAGGCGGTGGCGGCCAAGCTCGACGGCCAGAGCTTCATCGTCATCCGCCAGGCCGGCGATACCGGCCAGCTCTACGGCTCGGTCTCGACCCGCGACATCGCCGAGGCCGTGACCGAAGGCGGCTTCACCGTCGAGCGGCGCCAAGTGATGCTCGACCGCCCGATCAAGACGCTCGGGCTGCACCGGCTCCGCGTCCAGCTTCACGCCGAGGTCGAGCCGCACATCACCGTCAACGTGGCGCGGTCAGCCGACGAAGCGGCGAAGCAAGCCCGCGGCGAGGACGTGAGCCGCGCCGCGACCGAGGCGGAGGAAGACGCCGACGCCGCAAAGCGCGCGGCCGCGGCGCTGTTCGAAGAGGGTGCACCCGTCGAGGTTACGGGCGAAGCCGCGGAAGAAGGCGACGGGAGCGCCTGACCCGCTCCTTGTGGGCATCGGCACGATATGCCCGCTGTTCACAGACCCGGCATCTAGCCGCCCTGGCCCTTTGGAGTAGTGTCGCTCCATGAGCAATGCCGTGATTCGCCCGCTTCAACCAGAAACGCCTATCTTCCGGGAGGCGCCGCATAACCTCGAGGCGGAGCAAGCTCTTCTCGGCGCCATCCTCGTCAACAACGAGGCAATCGACCGCGTCAGCGGCTTCCTGAAAACGGAGCATTTCTTCGATCAGCTTCACGGCCGCATCTACGAGGCGGCCTCGAAGCTGATTCTGAGTGGCAAGCGCGCGACCCCGATCACGCTCAAGACGTTTTTTCAGGCGGGGCCCGCGGGCGGGGAATTGTCGATCCCACAATATCTCGGCCGGCTCGCCGCCAACGCGACCACCATCATCAACGCCGAGGATTACGGCCGCACCGTCTATGACCTCGCGGTCCGCCGCCAGCTCATCCAGATCGGCGAGACGATGGTCAACACCGCCTTCGACTCGCCCATCGATGCGCCCCCCGCCTCCCAGATCGAGGACGCCGAGCAGAAGCTCTACGAGCTGGCCGAGACCGGCAAATACGGCCAGGGCTTCGAGCCGTTCACCGCCGCGCTGACGCAAGCCATCGACATGGCCGCCAACGCCTACCGGCGCGACGGCGGCCTGTCCGGTCTTGCCACGGGCTTCAACGACCTCGATCAGCGGATGGGCGGGCTGCAATCCTCCGATCTCATCATCATCGCCGGGCGCCCCTCCATGGGCAAAACCGCGCTCGCGACCAACATCGCCTATCACGTCGCCAAGGCCTATCGCGCTGCTACCGGTTCTGACACCGCGCTCGACGGTGCGGTGGTCGGGTTCTTCTCGCTGGAAATGTCGGCCGAGCAGCTTGCCACCCGCATTATCTCCGAACAGGCCTATATCCCGTCCGAGCGCATCCGCCGCGGGCGGATCGACGCCGAGCAGTTCGACCGCATCGTCGAAGTGTCGCAGGAGCTGCAGCATCTGCCTCTCTATATCGACCAGACCGGCGGCATCACCGTGGCTCAGCTTGCCGCGCGCGCGCGGCGGCTGAAGCGCCAGCGGGGGCTCGGCTTCCTCGTCGTGGACTATCTCCAGCTTCTGTCGGGCTCCTCCCGGCGCGCGGCCGAGGGCCGGGTGCAGGAAGTTTCGGAGATCACGACCGGGCTTAAAGCGCTCGCCAAGGAGCTTCACGTTCCGGTCCTTGCCCTCTCCCAACTCTCCCGCCAGGTCGAGCAGCGGGAGGATAAGCGGCCGCAACTTGCGGATTTGCGCGAATCCGGCTCCATCGAGCAGGATGCCGATGTGGTGTTGTTCGTGTTCCGCGAGGAATATTATGTCGAGCGCAGGCAACCCCGCGAGAACACCGACGAGCACAAGCAGTGGCAGACAGAGATGGAGATGGTGACCGGCAAGGCCGAGATCATCATCGGCAAGCAGCGGCACGGACCGACCGGCACGGTGATGCTGCAGTTCACGCCGGAGTACACGCGGTTCAGCAACCTCGCGGCGGAGGAACGCCTGCCGGAGCGCCGCGCGTGAGCCTTAAGCGCGCTCCCTCGGACGCGCGCGACGAAGGGCCGGACGAGACCGCCATCCTCACCATCGATCGCGATGCCGTTGCCGCCAACTACCGCGCCTTGCGCGCGCTTGCCGCGCCGGCCGAATGCGCCGCTGTGGTCAAGGCTGACGCTTACGGTCTCGGCATGGTTCCGATCGCCGCCACGCTGTGGAACGAGGGCTGCAGGACTTTCTTCGTCGCCACACTCGATGAGGGCGAGCGCCTCCGGGCGCTCCTGCCCGAAGCCACGATCTACGTGCTCGCGGGGCTCATGCCGGGCACGGACGCGCTTTACCGCGCGCAAAATCTCCGCCCCGTGCTGAACAGCGCCGATGAGGTGAGAGAGTGGGCCTCGTTCTGCAAGGCGGAAGGGGAGAAGCTGCCATGCGCCGTGCATATCGACACCGGCATGAACCGCCTCGGACTTGCGCCCGACGAGCTGGAGCGGATCTCGACGGCAGACGAGCTTTGGTCGGAACTTGCGCTCTCGCTGGTGATGAGCCATCTCGCTTGCGCCGATGAGCCCGATCATCCCAAGAACGAAGCACAACGACACCTGTTCGACCGGCTTCGCGCGCGCCTCCCGCAAGCGCCCGCAAGTTTCGCCAACTCTCCCGGCATCCTGCTCGGGCCCGCTTATTGCTACGATCTCGTCAGGCCCGGCCTTGCGATTTATGGGGGCCGCCCGCGCCATCACGGCGACAACCCGTTTCGTCCCGTTGTGCAGCTCATGGGCCGAATCCTCCGCGTGCGCGACGCATCGCCGGGCGAAACCGTCGGCTATGGCGCAACCCGCACTTTCCGCGAGGCGACGCGGCTCGCAATCGTCTCCGTCGGCTATGCCGACGGCTTCTTCCGATCGCTATCGGTCGCCGATGGCGAAGAGGGTTACGCCGGCTATTTCGGGCCTCACGCCGCGCCGATCGTCGGCCGCGTCTCCATGGACCTCGCCGTGCTCGACGTAAGCCGCGTACCAACGGAGCTCGCGCGGCGCGGTGCCCTCGTCGAACTGATCGGACCGAACGTCCCGGCTCATGAGCTCGCCCACCATGCCGGCACCATCGACTACGAGGTCCTCACCAATCTCGGCAGGCGCGCCTTCCGGCGCTATGTCGGAGGCTAAAATCTATGGCCAAAGCCTCGCGAGCCTTCGTCTGCCAAGCCTGCGGCGCCGTCACCAACCGCTGGTCGGGCAAATGCGCCTCTTGCGGCGAGTGGAATTCCATTATCGAGGAGCGCGCGCCATCGGGATCGCCCGGACTGATCGCGATCAAGGGCGGCAAGGGGCGGCTTGCTACGCTTGAGACCCTTGCCGCGGCGGCGAGCGAAGCCCCGCGCCTTCCAACCGGCATCGCCGAGCTCGACCGGGTCCTCGGCGGCGGCCTCGTGCCGGGCTCCGCTGTGCTCGTCGCCGGCGATCCCGGTATCGGCAAATCGACCCTGCTGCTTCAGGCCGCGGCTGCGCTCGCCGGCTCCGGCGCATCGGTCGTCTATCTCTCCGGCGAAGAGGCGCCGGCGCAGATCCGCATGCGCGCGGCGCGGCTTGGGCTCAGCGCCGCGCCCGTCGCGCTCGGCGCCGAGACCAATCTCGCCAACATCGTTGCAACCTTGGGCAGCGCGCGGGCTCCCTCCCTCATCGTCATCGACTCGGTGCAGACGCTGTGGTCGGAGGGCGTGGAAGCGGCGCCCGGCACCATCTCTCAGCTCAGGGGCTGTGCCTCGGCTTTGATCGGCCATGCCAAGGCGAGCGGCTCGGCGCTCATTCTGATTGGCCATGTCACCAAGGAGGGCCAGATCGCCGGTCCCAAGGTCATCGAGCACATGGTCGATACGGTGCTGTCCTTCGAGGGGTTGAGCGGGCACCAGTTCCGCATCCTGCGCGCGGTCAAGAATCGCTTCGGCCCGACCGACGAGATCGGCGTGTTCGAGATGCGCGAGGCGGGCCTCAAAGAGGTAGCGAACCCTTCGGCGCTCTTTCTTAGCGACCGCGAGCAGGGCGCGCCCGGCACCGCCGTCTTCGCCGGCATGGAAGGGACCCGTCCCCTGCTCGTCGAGATCCAGGCGCTCGTCGCCCCCTCCTCCCTCGGAACGCCGCGCCGCGCCGTGGTGGGATGGGACCCCAACCGCCTCGCCATGCTCATCGCCGTGCTCGAGGCGCGCTGCGGCGTGAGGCTTGGGAGCCACGACGTCTATCTCAATGTCGCCGGCGGCTTGCGCCTCAACGAGCCCGCCGCCGATCTTGCCGCCGCGGCTGCGCTGCTCTCGTCGATGAGCGCAAATCCCGCTCCCGAAGACACCGCCTATTTCGGCGAGGTCAGCCTGACCGGCGCCGTGCGCGCGGTGAGCCACCGGGATCAGCGCCTCAAGGAAGCGGCCAAGCTCGGTTTTGCCAGCGCCGTGCTGCCCGCGCCCTCAGGCGAAGGCGAGCGCGAGATCAGGGACATGCGCCTCTTGCCGCTGTCGCAATTGGACGAGCTTGTGGCTCTTTTTTGCACCACAAAAGTGTAAATTCGGGCCGACCTGCGACAATCCCGCCGCCGCAAGCTTCAGTGATTGCCGAGAGGGGGCCAATTGTGCTTCATCGCCGGGAATCGTGATAGTGTGCGCCCCCCGAAGGAGCCTCGCGCCATGCCCATCTCCTGGCTCGATGTCATTCTGATCGCCATCATGCTCATTTCGGGCTTCCTCGCCATGGTGCGCGGGTTCACCCGCGAGGTCCTGTCGATCTTCTCCTGGGCCATGGCCGCGATCGCCGCCCTTTATCTGACGCCCAAATATGCAAGTTTGCTCGAGCCCTATATCGGCAATCCCAGCATCGCCCAGATCGCCTTCGCCGCCGGCGTTTTTATCCTCACCCTGATCGTGGTGAGCCTGATCACCTTCCGCATTTCCGACAGCGTGCTCGACAGCCGGGTCGGCGCGCTCGACCGCACCTTCGGCTTCATCTTCGGGCTGGCGCGCGGATTTCTCTTGGTCGCCATTGTCTTTATTCTGTTCACGGCTCTCGCCCGCGACGAGCCGACCTGGGTGCGCAACGCGCAGTCCTACGCGATCCTGCAGAAGACGCGGATCGCCATCGAATCGCTGCTGCCCATGAATCCGGAGCAGTACATCCCGGGGTCCAAGGACGAGGAAGGACAGCCCGCAGGCCAGCCCGAGGGGCAGCCGCCCGCCGCCCAGCCGCCGGAAGCCGTGCCCGAGGCCCCCGCGGAAGCCCCGCCGGACCAGCCGTCATGAGTTTAACGTTTAAGGAATTCTGTCGCGTCGCGTGCCATTGAAGCGCTTTTCCGCCCGCTTATTTACTAGAAGGAGGCTTGAGGCCCGTGACAGAGGACGTTCTGACCAGGGAGCCGGACTGGCTCGAAGAGGACCGGTTGCACGAGGCGTGCGGCGTCTTTGGCATCATCAATCATCCCGATGCCGCGGCGCTGACGGCGCTCGGCCTGCACGCCCTTCAGCATCGCGGCCAGGAAGCGGCCGGCATCGTCAGCTTCGACGGGCACCATTTCCATACCGAACGCCGCCTCGGTCTTGTCGGCGATCATTTCACCTCGCGGCCGGTGATCGACCGGCTCGCGGGCGACATGGCTATCGGCCATGTGCGCTACTCGACCTGCGGCGATCCGGTCATGCGCAACGTGCAGCCGCTCTTTGTCGATCTCGACTCGGGCGGCTTTGCGCTTGCCCACAACGGCAACCTGACCAATGCGCTGACTTTGCGCGAAGGCCTCATCAAGCGCGGCGCGATCTGCCAATCGACCACCGATACCGAGGTCATCCTCCATCTCGTCGCGCGGAGCGAGAAGCAGCGTTTCGTCGAGCAATTCATCGAGGCCCTGCTCCAGGTCGAAGGCGCCTATGCCCTGGTCGGCCTCACGCATAAGAAGCTGATCGGCGCGCTCGACCCGTTCGGCATCAGGCCGCTCGTGCTTGGCAAGCTCGGCGAAGCCTGGGTGCTCGCGTCGGAGACTTGCGCGCTCGACATCATCGGCGCCGAGTTCGTGCGCGAGGTCGAGAACGGCGAGGTCGTGGTCATCACGCATGAGGGGGTGGAGAGTCATCGCTTCGTGCCGAGCTATCCCGCCCGGCTTTGCATCTTCGAATATATCTATTTCGCCAGGCCCGACTCCATCGTCGGCGGCCGCTCCGTCTATGAAGTCCGCAAGGAGATGGGACGGCAATTGGCGCGCGAGGCGCCGGCCAACGCCGACGTGGTTATTCCCATTCCCGACTCGGGCGTGCCCGCCGCGATCGGATATTCGCAGGTCTCGGGACTGCCCTTCGAATTCGGCATCATCCGCAACCACTATGTCGGCCGCACCTTCATCGAGCCGGAGCAGCGCATCCGCCAGCTCGGCGTGAAGCTGAAGCACAGCGCCAATGAAGGTCAAATCCAGGGCAAGCGCATCGTGCTGATCGACGACAGCGTGGTGCGCGGCACGACCTCGGTGAAGATCGTGCAGATGATGCGCGAGGCGGGCGCAAGCGAAGTGCATATGCGTATTTCGAGCCCGCCGATCACGCACCCCGATTTCTACGGCATCGACACGCCCGACCAGGACAAGCTGCTCGCGGCCCATAGGAGCCTCGAGGACATGCGGGCGTTCATCGGCGCCGACTCTCTGCAATTCCTCTCGGTGGACGGCATCTACAAGGCCATGGGCTTTGACGGCCGCGACAACGCCCATCCCCAATTCACCGACCATTGCTTCACCGGCGAGTATCCGACGCGGCTGAGAGACCGCGAAGGACCGCCGCAGCAGAAGCAGCTCTCCTTCCTCGCCGAAGTCGGTTGAGTTCGGAGCGGCTCAAGGACCGTATCGCGCTCATCACCGGCGCTTCGCGCGGCATCGGCCGTGCGGTTTCGCTCGCCTTCGCCCGCGAGGGCGCGCATGTCCTCTTGCTCGCGCGCACGCGGAAAGCGCTCGATGAAGTTGACGATCGCATCAGGGCGGGCGGCGGCAAGTCCACCCTCAGTCCGCTCAACCTCGCCAACGGCAAGGCGATCGACGCGCTCGGGCCGTCTCTCTTTGAGCGCTTCGGCAGGCTCGACGTGCTGGTGGGCAATGCCGCTATTCTGGAGCGGCTCTCTCCCCTCACCCATATTCCGTCGGAGCATTGGGACAAGAGCGTCGGCATCAACGTCACCGCCAATTGGCGGCTCGTCCGAACGCTCGACCCGCTGCTTCGTCTCTCCAGCGCCGGCCGGGTGATCTTCGTCACCTCCGGCGTCGCGCGCTCGGGCCGCGCCTATTGGGCCCCCTACTCCGTGACCAAGGCCGCTCTCGAAACTCTGGCCAAGACCTATGCCAACGAAACGAGCGACAGCGCGATCAAGGTGAACCTGATCGACCCCGGCGCCACGGCGACGCGCATGCGCGCCGAGGCCTATCCCGGCGAGGACCAGGCCAAGCTGCCGGTGCCGGAACAGGTCGCCGAGGCGTTCATTCCCCTCGCCATGCCCGACTTCACCGACACCGGGCAGATCGTCGAGCTGTAAACCCCTACCCTTCTTCACTCAACACCATGCCGTCATAGGCGGGCTCGACGCCTTCGGGCAGCTCGGCCTTGAGCCGCTCATAGTCGAGATCGACATTCATATGCGTGAGCACCGCGCGCTTCGGTTTCATGCGCGCGATCCAGCCGAGCGCCTGCTCCACCGAGAGATGGCTCGGATGCGGCTTGTAACGCAGCGTGTCGAGGATCCAAATATCGAGGTCCGTCAGCGCCTCGAGCGATTCTTCGGGGAAATCGCTCACATCCGGCGAATAGGCGAGACCGCCGAAGCGGAAGCCGAGCGTCTCGCCCGAGCCGTGGATTTGCCGGAACGGCAGCGTTTCGATCGCGCCGCCGGCACCGGCGATGCGGACGGCTTCGCTCGCACGGATCTCGTGACTCTTGAGGATCGCCGGATATTCGCTTGCAGGCGGCGTGTCGAAACAATAGGCGAAACGCGCGCGGAGCTGCCTGCCCGTCGCCGCGTCGTGGTAGACATCGACGCGGCGATTGCCGTTGTAGGCAACCTGGCGCAGATCGTCGATGCCGTGGGTGTGATCGGCGTGGTCATGGGTGTAGAGCACGCCGTCGAGCCACGTCGTGCCGGCATCGAGTAGCTGCTGGCGCAGGTCGGGCGTGGTGTCGACCAGCGCCGTGGTCTGATCGTTCGCGTCGCTCCGTTCGATTAGGAGCGCGCAGCGCTTGCGCCGGTTCTTGGGGTTGGCGGGATCGCATGCACCCCAATGATTGCCGATGCGGGGCACGCCGCCCGATGTGCCGCAGCCGAGAATGGTGAATTTGAGACTCATGCGGCGCTTTGCGGCATGGTTTGCAAGGCGCGCGGCACCTTCTTGAAAACCCTGAAGAAATTCTCCGTGGTGAGGCGCGCAAGATCGCCCTCATTGAGACCGCGCAAGGCCGCAAGCCGCGCCGCAACATGCGCGACGTAAGCAGGCTCGTTGGTCTTGCCCCGCATCGGCTCGGGCGCGAGGTAAGGCGCATCGGTCTCGACCAGGAGACGGTCCTCGGGCACCTCGGCCGCGATGTCGCGGAGCGCGTCCGCATTCTTGAATGTGACGACGCCCGAGAAGGAGACATAGCCGCCGAGCGCAAGCCCTCGCCGCGCAAGCTCGGCTCCGCTCGTGAAGCAATGCAGCACGAAGGGGAACGCGCCCTTGGCGCTCTCCTCCTCGAGAATGCGCGCAATATCGTCATCGGCCTCGCGCGCATGGATGACGAGCGGCAGCCCGGTTGCGCGCGCGGCCTCGATATGGATGTGGAAGCTTTTCGCCTGGGCATAGCGCGGGCTGTGATCGTAGTGATAGTCGAGCCCGGCTTCCCCGATCGCGACCACCTTGGGATGACGCGCGATCTCGATCAGCTCCGCCGCCGTGACGTCGGGCTCTTCGGCGGCGTTGTGCGGATGCGTCCCGATCGAGCAGAACACTTGCTTGTGCGCCTCGACGATAGCTTTCAGCTCGTCGAAGCGGCGGACGCGCGTGGAGATGGTCACGATCGGGCCGATTCCGGCTTCGCGGGCGCGCTCGAGCACGGCGTCGAGCTCGCGCCCGAGGTCAGGAAAATCGAGATGGCAGTGGCTGTCGACGAGCATCACGAAAAAGAGAAAAGACCGATATTCTTCATGGTGCTAGATTGGGCAGCGTTTGCTTTGCACCCCTATGTGCAGCATTTGCTCCAGCGTGACAATAAGGGCGCGGGCGCCCCCGCGAACGGGAGTAGGAATGACACGACGCGTTTCCATCGTCACCCGCCTCAACCTCATCGCGGCGGCGGCAGCCTCGGTGCTGTTCTGCCTCGGCGCGGACCCTGCCTTGGCCGGCTGCAGCAAGAGCGTCGTGCTCTACAACGCCTCGTGGTGTCCCTATTGCCGGCAAGTGCGGGCGATCCTCGCCCGCAACAACATCAAGTACCGCATCCTCGACGCGACGACCGCGCCGGTCCAAGCCGACATGGTCCGGCGCTTCGGCGACACGGCCGTCCCGCGCACCATAATCGGTGGCGCGCTCGTCGAAGGCGTGGACGAGGCACGCATCAAGCAATTGTGCCGCTAGTCCTTTGGCTCACGACGCCGCGGCGTCGCCCGCTTCGACATGGCGGGGGAACACGGGCGAAGGCGGGGGCAACTCCGTTCCGGGTTTCAGCCTCCCCTTCGGCCCAAGCGCGGCGAAGTCGCGCGCGGATTGCGGCACGCCAAGCTGGTCGAGCAGCTTGCCCGCGCTCTCGGGCATGACCGGCTGAATGAGGATCGCGATCTCGCGCGTCACCTCCGCCGTCACATAGAGGATCGTCTCCATCCGCTCAGGATCGGTCTTCTTGTGCGCCCACGGCTCCTCGCTCGCGAAATAGCGGTTGGCGTCGGCGACCACCGCCCAGATCGTCTCGAGCGCCCGATGAATGGCGAAGGCGTCGATGGCAGCCTCGACCCGGGGCAGAAGCGCATCGGCCGAAGCAAGAATAGCCTCGTCGGCTCCGGTGAGCTTGCCGGGCTTCGGCACCTTGCTCCCGCAATTCTTGGCGATCATCGACAGCGAGCGCTGGGCGAGATTGCCGAGGTCGTTGGCGAGATCGGCGTTGATGCGCTGCACGATGCCCTCGCGGCTGTAGTTGCCGTCCTGGCCGAACGGCACCTCGCGCAAGAGGAAATAGCGGAGCTGATCGGCGCCGTAATCCGCAACCAGCGTGAACGGATCGACGACATTGCCGACCGATTTCGACATCTTCTCCCCGCGGTTATAGAGGAAGCCGTGGCCGAACACCTGCTTCGGCAAGGGGACGCCCGCCGACATCAGGAAGGCCGGCCAGTAGACCGCGTGAAAGCGGATGATGTCCTTGCCGATGATATGCGCGTCGGCGGGCCAGTAGCGCCGGAACGCGTCGGATCCGTCGTCGGGAAAGCCGACCCCGGTAATGTAGTTAGTGAGCGCATCGACCCACACATACATGATGTGTTTCGGATCGCCGGGGACGGGAATGCCCCAATCGAAGGTCGTGCGCGAGATCGAGAGGTCTTGCAGTCCGCCGCGCACGAAGCTCTTCACTTCGTTGGCGCGGGTGTCGGGTCCGATGAACTCGGGATGCGCTTCGTAATAGCCGAGCAGCTTGTCCTGATAGGACGCGAGCCGGAAGAAATAGCTCTCCTCCTCGACCCACTCGACCGGAGTGCCTTGCGGCGAAAGCTTGGTTCCGTCGGCGCCGTCTTTCAGCTCGCTCGCGTCGTAATAGGCTTCGTCCCGCACCGAGTACCAGCCGGCGTATTTGTCGAGATAGATGTCGCCGGCCGCCTGCATGCGCCGCCACAATTCCTGGCTCGCGCGCTTGTGCCGTTCCTCGCGCGTGCCGATGAAATCGTCGTTCGAGCAGTTGAGCGTGGCGACCATGTCGCGGAACTTCGGCGTGTTGCGATCGGCAAGCTCGGCGGGGCTGATGCCTTGCGCCTTCGCCGTCTGCAGCATCTTGATGCCGTGCTCGTCGGTCCCGGTGAGGAAGAACACGTCGCGCCCCTGCAGGCGCCGGAAGCGCGCGAGCGCGTCCGTGGCCACGGCCTCATAGGCATGGCCGATATGTGGCGCGTCGTTAGGATAGGAGATGGCCGTCGTGATGTAGTAGGGCCGCTTGTCCGCCATGACCGAGGAATAGCCCCAAGGCCCGGCCGCGGGCAAGCGCGCTCGGGCGTCTCGCTAAACAGGATGTTCCCGGGCCGCGTGCTGCAGCCGGAACCAGCTCTGAAGCAGAAGAATGCCCCGATCGAGATTGAGGGCATCGGCCTCGGCCTTGGCTTCCGAAATCTCCTCCCACGCTTCGGCCCAGTCGGCGAGATTGCCGGGCGAAAGGAGCCGCGCGGCGAGCTTCCGCTCCTCCGCCGTCGCCCCCTCCCCGATCGCGGTGAAGCGGATCAGCCGCTCGATGAGACCGAGCAGCAGGGCAAGATAAAGATCGAAACGCTCCGCTTCGCCCGCGCCCGCGAGCCGGTCGACGAGACGGTGGAGGTCCGGGCCCTCGATCTCCGGCAGGGCGCCGAGTGAGGCGAGGATCTCGCGATAGAGTTCGATGCCGCCATTCGAGACGAGTTCGAGCGCGCGGCGCACGCTCCCCTCGCTGAGCGCGAGCGCGGCGGCGAGCGTCTCCTCGTCGGTCTCGTGTTCGTCGCGTTCGAGCGCGGCCCGCACCGCCTTCTCAAGCTCCTCATCCCTCAAGCCGGTCACGCGAAGCGTGCGGGTGCGCGAGCGGATGGTCACGGGAAGCCGACCCTCGGCACTCGAGACGAGGAGGAACAGCGTCCGGGGCGGCGGCTCTTCGAGAGCCTTCAGGAGCGCGTTCGCCGCGTTCTGGTTGAGCTCATCGGCGCGATCGACGATGACGACGCGCCAGCCCCCCTCCCCGGCCGAGTGACCGAGAAAGGAACGCAAGCGCCTCACCTCCTCGACGCCGATCCATTGCGAATAGCGTTTCGATTTCTCGACCCAGGAGCGCCGGATGAGGAGGAGATTGGGATGCGATAGCGAGGCGACCTTGCGGAACACCGGATGGTCGCGATCGATACCGCCCCGCGCGCCCTCCGCCAGCACGGTGCGGGCAAAGCGGTAGGCGAGCGTCGCCTTGCCGACGCCCTCGGGGCCGACGATGAGCCAGGCGTGATGCATGCGCTCGCTCGCGAGCGCGTCGTCGAACTCTGAAAGCGCGGCCTCGTGGCCGTACAGAAGGTCGATCTCACGCGGCGACGAGAAACCTTCGAGCCGGTCGGGCTCCTCAGACGCCGCCCGCGTGCGCTCGACGGTCATGCTCATGGATGGAGGCGCTGGAGGACGATTTCCCACACATCTTCGGCGACCATCGCCTCGGGCTGGCTCGCGTCGATGACCACGCAGCGCTCTGGTTCTTCCTCGGCGATGTCGAGAAATGCCCTGCGGATGCGCTCATGCAGCATCAGCTGCTGACTCTCGAAGCGATCGGGCATGGTGCCGTTCCGCCGCGCAGCGGCGCGCGCGAGCCCCTGTTCGGGCGGAATGTCGAGGATGAAGGTGATGTCGGGCGAAAGGTCGCCGACGGTGAGACGTTCGAGCGCGTTGATGAGCCCGCGCGGAACGCCCGCCGTCGCGCCCTGATAGGCGCGCGTTGAGTCGTAGAAGCGGTCGCACACGACCCATTTGCCCGCGAGCATCGCCTCGCCGATCGCCTTCTCGATATGATCGGCGCGCGCCACCGCGAACATCACCGCCTCGGCGAAGGGACCGAATTGCGAGACTTTGCCCGAGAGCAGCGCTTCGCGGATCTCTTCGGCGGCCGGCGAGCCGCCGGGCTCGCGCGTGGCGAAGACTTTTCGCCCCGCGCGTGTCAGGCGATTGGCGAGAATGCCGGCCTGGGTTGACTTGCCGGAGCCCTCGCCGCCCTCAAATGTGATGAACCTGCCGAGTTCGCCGCTCTCGCGCTGCATGGCTAGAGCAGCCACCCGAAGGCAAGCACGAGCAACGAATCGAGCCCCCGCATGGCGAAGTTGCTCTGGTCGATGTCTTCGCCGGCATAGAGCGGGATCTCGTTGGTCGCCTGGGACTCGGTCGAGGTGACCTTCAGCACGGCGACTTCGTCGCCCTTCTTGATGGGAGCCTTGATCGGCCCTTGGTAGACGATCTCGGCCGCGACCTTGCCGGTCGCGTTCGCCGGCAAGATGATGTCGATGTCGCCGTTGCCGACCAACGGCACGTAATGCTTCGTGCCGCCCCAGACGAGCGCGTCGCTCACGATCTGGCCCTGGTCGAACAAGCGGAACGGCCTGAAGCTCTTGAAGCCCCAATCGAGCATTCTGCGCCCCTCGGCCTCGCGGTCCTTGGCCGTTTCGAGGCCGCCCACCACGAGGATCAGACGCTGGTCGCCGCGCTTGGCGCTCGCCACCAATCCGTAGCCCGACTCCTTGATGAATCCGGTCTTCATGCCGTCAACGCCGATATCGGCGAAGATCAGCGGGTTGCGGTTCATGAAGGTGAACTTCTCGCGGTACTTGAACTCCTTCTGCCCGAAGAAATGGTAGTACTCGGGATAGGTGTAGATCAGGTGATGGGCGAGCGTGGCGAGGTCGCGCGCCGTCATCAGGTGACCTTCCGCCGGAAGCCCGGTGGCATTGGCGAAGGTCGATTTCTCGAGCCCGATCTTGCGCGAGTATTCCGTCATCTGCTTGGCGAACGCGTCTTCGCTGCCGCCGATCCCTTCGGCGAGAATGATCGCCGCGTCATTGGCCGATTGGACGGTGATGCCCTGGATGAGATCGTTCACCGTCACGAGCGTGTTGAGCGGGGCGAACATCGCCGATCCGCCCGAGGGCGCGCCGCCCGTCCGCCAGGCATGCTCGCTCACCTTGAACTCGGTCTCGAGATTGATCCGCCCGGCCTTCAACTCGCGAAACGCGACGGCGAGCGTCATCAGCTTGCTCATGCTCGCCGGCGGCGCGAGCGTATCGGCGTCCTTCTCGAACAGGACGAGATCGGCGTCGGCATCCATGAGAATGGCGCGTTTTGCCTTGGTTTCGAACGCCGCGGGCGCAGGCGCGGCGTGAAGCGTGGCCGCGACAAAGCCGGCGCCGAACACGAAAACGGCGCCTAACGCTGCGATCTTGATCCGTTTGTCAAGGCGCCAGGCGGGCACGGGCTGACCGGGTTAGGATTGGCGTTGGCTGCTGCAGCTTAGCGCAGCCGCATGCGGCAAATATCGAGCGCTGCGCCGCAAAAATCAACCGGGAAGGGAAACGGGAAAAATCTAGTTCTGCGCGACCACTTTGGCGCCTTGATAGCCCGCTTGCGTCACTTTCGCCAAAGCGGCCTTCGCCTCTCGCGGATCGGAAAACGGCCCAACCCTCACGCTGAAATAGAGCTCCTCGCGCACGGCGATCGAAGCCACATCGACCGGCGCAATAGTTGAAAGCACGGCCCGCGCGCGCTCAGCATTGTCCTTGTTCTTGAACGTGCCGGCTTGCACCACGAGGCCCGGGGCGCGCAGTTTCTCCCCAGTATTTGAGGGAACGGCGCCCGTGGTTTGCGGCGGCGGTGGCGCCGCAAGCGGCTGTTTGACCGTGTGCCACGGCAGATTCAAGTTCCCAGGGCTTGACGGGGGCAGCTTGTCCCTGCTCGTGACGTTGGCGGGGATCGCGTTCTTTCCCTTCGCCGCAACCCGCGCCCAGCTCTGATTGGCAAGATAAGCGAGCTCGTAGCTGTCGTCGCCGTTGAGCGGTGCGCGGCGAAGATATTTGACGCGCACCGTCGCCGTGCCCTGGTTGCGGTAACCGAGCGCCTCGGCCGAGCGGCGCGACAGATCGATGATGCGGTCGCTCGCGTAAGGCCCGCGATCGTTGATGCGGACGACGATCGAGCGGCCGTTGTTGAGATTGGTCACCCGCGCATAGACGGGAAGCGGGAGCGTCGGATGCGCCGCCGACAGGCGGTCCATGTCGTAGATCTCGCCATTGGCGGTGCGGCGCCCATGGAACAGCTCGCCATACCAGGAGGCGCTGCCGACACGGTCGTAGGCCGGGTCTTCGCGCGGCGTGTAAACGAGCCCCGCGACCTCATAGGGCTTGCCGACCTGGTAGTAGCCGCCGCCTTTGGGCACGGGCTGACCGAGCGGAATGACGCGCTCGCCGAGCGGCTGTCCGTTGCCGCCACCGCCGCAACCGCCAAGGCCAAGAGCAAGAGCGGCGCCGATGACAAACGGCGCGGCAAGCCCGCCCGGGCTTACGCCACCAACGCGCCTCGCCCCTTCCGGCACAGGCTGACCGACCGAACGCAACGTGCCTAACCCCCGACGGGACCCCCTGGAAAGGCGTGTGCATCGCCTTCCTCGGCCAGTTGCGACCGGCACTGGCCTGCCCTCGCCCGACTCTCGTCTAAAGAGCCTTAGCAAAAGGTGAATTTACGGGTTCGCCCGGGGCCTCGCCCCGATCCGTTCGAGGCTGGCGGCCGCGACCTCCTCGAGCGGCCGGGTCGCATCGACCAACGTGAAATCCAACGACCCGAGATCGTAGCCCTGCTGCACATCGACCAGCTCCGGTGTTGCGTCGGATACATCGGCGGTCCGCGCCGCGATCCGATCGCGCAGGAGCTTCGCCGGCGCTTCGAGCCAAAGTCCCGTGAATGGGACGCCGCACGCGGCCGCAAGCGCGGCAAGCGCCTCGCGCTCACGGGCCCGTGCGTGCACGGCATCGACGATCACGGACTGTCCCCCTTGAAGGGCCAGAAACGCGCGCTTGTGGCACGTGGCATAGACGCGCTCGGTGACCTCGGGCGCGTAAGCGGATTGCGGCAGCCTTTCAAGCGGGCCCACGCCGAACAGGCGCTTGCGCTCGAAATCACTGCGCACGATCACGGCCCCAGGAAAGGCGCCGATGTGAGGGGCGATGGCGCGAGCAACGACCGATTTGCCACTTCCCGACAATCCTCCGACCGCGATGAGGCGCAGGCGCGCGAGCATCAGGAAATCTTGCGCGAGCGCGAAGTAGGCGCGCGCCTCCTCGTGCACGGCGTCGACCCGTCCGGGCGCTGCGTGGACCGCACGCAACAACTCGACCTTGGCCCTCACCGCCGCCCGCATCGAGAGGAACAGTGGCAGCGCCGCAAGTCCTAGGAGATTTCCGCTGCTCGCATCCGCATCGAGGTAAGCATTGAGCACGGCGCTGGCGTGGGCTTTGAGCCCGCGCTTGCCGAGATCCATCAGAAGGAAAGCGAGATCGTGGAGAACGTCGATGGTTGCGAGGCGATCGTCGAACTCGATGGCGTCGAAGAGGACCGCCGCCGCCTCGATTTCAACGACGTTGCGCAAATGAAGATCACCGTGGCAATGGCGCACGTAGCCGCCGCGGGCCCGCGCCTCGAGCAGAGGCGCAAGCCTCGCCAAGCTATCGCGGCTTGCCGCGGCGAGCGCCTCTGAGGCCTGCGGCCGAATCGACTCGGGGTGTGCGGCAAAGATTGCGGCATTGTCGCCGAGCACGTCATCGAGCGAGGCGACAGTCAGGCCTCCCGAAAGCACCCGGTCGGCCGATGCGTGGAATGCGGCTATCGCTTCGGCAAGCGGAGGCATCGAATCGAGCCGAAGCCGCCCCTCCTCCGCCATCCGGTCGTAGAGCGCCGCCTGATCGAATCGGCGCATTTTCAGCACCCACTCGACGGCCTCGCCCTCGCAGCCCAGGCGCAATGCCTCGCCTTCCCCACGGGTGACCGGGATCACGTTGAGATAAAGGTGGGGCGCGGTTCGCCGGTTGACGCGAAGCTCGTTCAGGCAGGCCGCGCGCCGCTTTTCCAGCGTGGAGAAGTCGAGAAACGCGTACTTGACCGCCCGTTTGACCTTGTAGGCATAGTCGCCCACCAGAAAAACGATGGAAGCGTGGGTCTCGATGCGCTCGACGATTGCAGAAACCAGGCCATAGGCTTCAGGGCGCCCCATGAAATTCAAGACGTTAGCTTGTAGAGAATCGTCGGCGCCGTCGCTTACAGACGAGGCTGCCATTAGTACCCCCACCCAAAGTCCGAAGTGCCGCCGCGGTACGGGCTGAGCTCATTGGTAAAGCACAGTGAATCGAGCCTTTGGTCACGTCAACCTCAGAGGGCCCTCCTTGTCAGCGCCGTCGTTAAGCTGTCGAGAGACCGTCACAGCCCCCTACAGAACCCGCACGCGCCCTTTGCTGGTGCCCCCTTGCTCGGCCCAGGGGCGGACGAGATTCGAGGGGGTCCGTTGCCCCTCTCCTGCCAACATTCGCGCTTCAAGTGTCCATTAGTGGGAGCACGGGTGGGCTGAAATGCGCGCGTCAGTCGGGAAATTTCCCGCTTCATCGGGTCCAATTTTGGCGCTAACGCTCAGGAGCGGTGGTTCGTGGTTCGCACCCAGCCGCACCGTGAAGGACAGGCCGAGCGACAGCTCGCTAACCAGCATTTCCGAATATTCCTGCGAATTTTCGCGCATGGCGCCGGCGAAATCGTCTCGGCACCGCTGTTTCCGGGTTACCTTTTTGTCCTCTTGGATCTAACCCGGGATCGCTGGCGAAGCGTCAACGGTACGTATGGCTTGACAGGCTCTTAACCCAAGCCGGAGTTCCGGAGCCGGTGCCGCAGGGATTAGTGGAGCAACTCCTAGCCGCGACCGACGCTGAGGGGGTTGTGCGGTTCCATCCCCACCTACAAAACGGCCAGATGGTTAGGGTCTCCGCAGGGCCGTTTGCCAACTTCGTGGGCCGGCTGCAACAACTCGACGATTCCGGCAGGGTCAAGATTTTGCTTGAGGTTTTGGGCGGAAAGGTTCCCGTTCTGCTCTCGGAGGATTGTGTCGTACCCACCGAGCAAAGGGCTGAATTTCTCGCCACCCACAATTAGCGATTAGCCCACATCGATCGTGTTCTCTCCGATTTCATCGATTTGCTGCGTTCTAGCCGGACCACCCGTTTTGCATCGCACCAATTGGGTTCGTTTTGCCAAACTTAGGCGTGTACTCAAATAAGGCATCAGTCGAATGTGCCAATGGTTATCGCATCGTGCTTACTTGCAAACTTACTCGTCGTAAAAGAGACACTTTTTTGCCAAAAGTCCTAATCCTTCGTGGCCCGCCTCAGCCGATGACAATTACAAATGGAACTGGGGAAGGCCGAATAAAGCCTGCCGTACCGGTGTTGTATGTGAGTTATGACGGACGGCGATGCGCATAGCGGAGTTGTCTTGGTCATCGACGATGACGCGTCAGTGCGCAACGCGCTCAAGGAGCTTTTTGAGTCGGTTGGCTTAAAAGTAAGCTCCTTCAAATCGCCTGAAGAATTTCTCGGATACACGATCCCTGATGCATCTTGCTGCATAATCCTTGACATGCGCATGCCCGAAATGAGCGGGCTTAAATTGCAGGCGGAACTCTCCAAGGCTGAGGTACAAGTTCCTGTCGTGTTTCTGACCGCTTACGGGGACGTAGAAATGGCAGTTGCGGCCATGAAAGCGGGGGCAGTCGATTTTCTCGTCAAGCCGTTTCGCACACAGGATTTGCTCGACGCCGTCTTTGCCGCTTTGGAGCATGATCATGCTCGGCGTGCCCTGCAGCAATCGATCTCGACGTTGCTAGAGTGCTTCAACGCGTTGAGTGTCCGCGAAAAGGAGGTGCTCTCGCGTGTGGCGGTTGGTCGGTTGAACAAGCAGATCGCCGCTGAACTGGGCATCAGTGAAGTCATGGTGAAGGTGCATCGTGGGCATGGAATGCGAAAGATGCATGCCAAGTCGGTGGCCGAACTAGTCAGAATGACCGATCTGCTGAACCATGCCGCCGCCTAAAAACCTAGCGGCGACGGACTGCATTTTGTCCAAAGCGCGCGGATATTTCGGCCGCCGGATCGCGGCCGCTCAAACGCACTAAATCCCTGTAGGCAGATTCAAACTGGGAACTTGCAGCATCGGCGTGGCCGTTTAAGAAGCAATGAAGACCAAGTTTGATGACTAAGCACAGCATACCCTCGCCAGGAGTGTTGGCAATCTGCGCTTCGATTTCGGAAAGCGTGATCTGTGCGCTTATCGCCGCCTCCCCTGTGGCAACCTGCACGGCATCAAAAGCTGATAGCCATTTCTGAAATAGGCTGGAAATATTCTCGTCCATCTCCCCTCATGTCTGACAGGTTCGCAAGGCAGAAGGCCTGCTGGGGAAAATCGGAGGTTAGCCGTCATAGTGGATACTCGGCCACAATAGGACAATTGCGCTAAAGAGTAGGCCCAAAGTAGCCACGTCTCTGGTGGAACTCTTGATAGTTTAGGCGCGAGCCTGGTCTGGGGACGCCCGCTCTGCTCTGAGGTTTTCGCAACGAAGAGCACCCGCGCCGCCACCACCGTCTCCCTGGGAGCGTCGGCCTTAGAAAAGCGGTCAACTTAGCAGCCTCGCACCCGCGCCAACACCAAATGCGCCGCGTCCCGCGAAAGAAGCACTTAACGTTAGCCCAACATAAAGCTAGACGCCCAGCCCAGTAGGGACGTCCAGTCCGTAGCGTCGATCCCAGGTGATTTGCCTGTGATCCGACATGTATTCCATCAGCCCAATTCCTACTCATTACGACGGCTATGGTTTCGGTCGCGGACTGAAGCGCGCTACGCCTGTCTGTGGCGCACGCTTGACTGGCCCTACGAATTCGAGATCCAAAAATTTACCTTGGAATGCGGTGCATTCATTCCAGACTTCTGGCTTCGTGGTCGCGGCTGGCTCGAGGTTAAGGGACCGCCCCCCACACCTTTCAACGAAGAGGAATGTCGCTGTTTGGCACGCGAGACAAGTGATCAAGTCTTCCTTACTTACGGAGAGTTCGGCCTCGATACTCTGTTGATCTGCTTTTTCCCAAACGGTGAAAAAGAAGTGACCACACTCGTCGGCTTTCTGACTCAGCGTAGTTCATTTGAGGCCGCTGCGGCTGCAATCTGGTGGGCAAGCAGGAAACGGTTTTCTCGCCATAAAGCCTCAAAGGTAGTGCAGCTCGAATTGGCGGGCAGCCGTTAGCGAGGCGCGCGCTATTTTCTGACCTTTTTTCAACCTCAGAATCGATGATCTTATGCCATGAACAAGCCGCCAAAACTTCGTCGACACGCTGGACCAGTTGATCGCCGAGAGCTTGATGGCTAAGAGCGGGGCCGGCGGGGGGGTGTCGTGCCGTCGCCGAGGCTACGGCGCAGTGCGGATGAGCTTCTTGTTGACGAACTCGTCGGCGGCCAGCAGACCCATCTCACGCGATGTGCCGGAGCGCTTGACTCCCCCGAAGGGCAGCTCGGGCGAGTCCGCAAGCACCAGGTTGACGTAGACCATGCCCGCGTCGATCTTGTTCGCGACGCGCTCAGCCTGCTCGGGGTCGGTGGTGTAGACGTACGATCCGAGGCCGAAGCTGGTGTCGTTGGCGATCTTCACCGCCTCGTCCTCATCCGCGACTCTGTAGACCACGCCCGCGGGGCCGAAGAGCTCCTCGCGGTACACGTCCATCTCGGGGGTGACCCCGGTGAGCACCGTCGGCTCGTAGAAGGCGCCGTCGCGCGTGCCGCCGGCGACGAGCGTCGCCCCCTGGGCCACGGCACGCTCGACCTGCTCCTGCAGGCGCTCCGCTGCGGCCAGCGACGACAGCGGCCCGAGGACGGTGTCGTCGGCGAACGGGTCGCCCATCTTACTCGCGGTCATCGCTGCCGTGAACTTCTCGAGGAACGCATCGTACAGCCCCTCGGCGACGATGAAGCGCTTGGGCGCGTTGCACGACTGGCCGTTGTTGTCCATGCGCGCCGCGACCGCGGCCTCGACGGTCGCGTCGAGGTCGTCGGTGGAGAGCACGATGAAAGGGTCGGATCCGCCGAGCTCGAGGGCGACCTTCTTGAGGTTCTGGCCCGCGAGCGAGGCCACCGCCACGCCGGCGCGCTCGGAGCCCGTGACCGAGACTCCCTGCACGCGCCGGTCGGCGATCACGGTCGCCGCCTGGTCGTTGCTGGCGTAAATGTTGGTGTAGACGCCCTCCAGTCCTGCGTCCTCGTAGATCTGCGCGATGGCCGCCGCCGACTCGGGGCACTGCGGGGCGTGCTTGAGCAGAATCGTGTTGCCGATCACGATGTTCGGGGCGGCGAACCGCGCCACCTGGTAGTACGGGAAGTTCCACGGCATGATCCCCAGCAGCACCCCGAGGGGCGTGCGGCGGATCACGGCGGTGCCCTCGCCGAGGATGTCCAGCGGCTGGTCGGCGGTGACCTTCTCGGCGTTGTCGGCGTAGTACTCGGTGATGTTGGAGGCGAAGTCGACCTCGCCGACTGCCGCGGCCAGCGGCTTGCCCATCTCGCGCACGATGATCGCGGCGAGCTCGTCGCGGCGGGCGCGGTGCAGCTCGGCCACGCGGCGGATCTTCGCCGCGCGCTCGGCGACCGGCACGTCGCGCCACGCGCGGTAGGCGGCGTCCGCTCCCGCGACGGCGGCCTCGAGCGCATCGTCGGTGATCGTCGGATAGGTGGCCAGGGTCTCGCCCGTAGCGGGGTTGACGACGGCGTACTCACTCATTGCGTTACCGTCCAATCGCCAAGTCGAAGGCCCGACAATCTTAACTCTTACAAGCCTTACGCCAGGAAATCTCCGGGTTCTTTTGTCATCTTACCGCCCCCTCCGCAAAGGGGGAACTCGAAGCTGCTTTTTTTCGTTTTGTGCGTGGAGGAACGCATGTCGGCCCTCGTCCAAAGGGATGGTCCTGGTTTCGTCGCAGGAAGCCTCACGGCTTTTCTGATCTTTGGTGGCATCCTTTTGCTCACAATCGCTCTCAGTTAGGGCGGAGTTCCTGGTGGAACGGGCCCTCACCCGAGCGCGTTTTGTGTCGCGCCTCTCTGACCAGAAGACGTGAGGACAAACTCATGAACATCTCGACCTTACGTACCAGCATAAAGGGCGGTAACGCTGCATTTGGTGCCACCGCCTTGAACGAAAGAAGTCGTCTTGTAACCGAGAGCGCTAAGACCAGGTCCGGGCTTACCGCAAATCTTTCTGCTCAACCAACCCGTGTTGAAGGCAATCGCGGAGAACCTGATCCCCTGATTCAGGCGTTAGTGGATCGACTGCCAAAATCCGATAGCATCTGGTCCATCGATGACCGTGCCAAGTGGCTCAAGGCCGCCGCAATGGCATTCAATCTTATCTACAAGACCGAATAACAGCCGCGCCGGGAAACGCGCTCCAAGCGCCCCCGATTTGGTGCGATGTGGTGGTGGCCCGCTTGGCGGCCTTCGATGGGTTAACGACACAAGACACTACGCACGCCGATCCGCGTGCTGCCGGAACGCCCGTCGTTGCGTTGGACGCATACCAGCGACTTGTGAGAGCTGGGAGTCCGCTTTTGGCTCTAAGGAGCGGAGGTAGTGCCGCCAAGTCTTCGATGCTCGATCTCGATGACCCTGTTCACGGCATTAAGTGCAGCCTTCAGATCGATCGCTCGGGTGTGATGTTCGCTTTTCAGCTGCTCCAGCAGCCTTTTGAATTGGTTCTGTGTGGCATTGATCTGCTGCTCTACCAGGCTCGCCCGTTCTTGCAACTCTCCACGGATATCACGCATCGATTAAGCCCCCGCTAGGTATTCTTCTGCTCTCTGCCGTTTGGCTCAGACTGTCTTTCAATTCCGAGAAAGTGCGGAACCATTGCCTCACGCCATTTCTCTCAACCTCGATTGAGCCGTCCTCGAAAGCAGAAAAGGAACCCCAATCGAAATTGCCTTGTTTGATGATGCGAGGTTCGTGAACCGGAGGTGCCAGCGCCGGGTCGTCAGTAGCAGCTTCGTTTTGTTCTTGTTCCGTGGGTCGACTCACATGAAAGCCCAGTAGGGACTTCCAGAAATTCGGTCTTGCGTTGTCGATTGACTCCGCACCAGCGCCTTCACTTTTTGCATCACGCGTTTTGGTGCTTTCGTACATTGCTCAACCCCCTGGTCAACTGGCTAAGTTGATCCCTTTCGGCCCTTACCGATTACGGTTCGAAGAGCCGACGGAACGCGTGTACGAGAGAAGCGGCTGCTAAGCAGTCTTGAGCATCAACAGAAATTCAGGCAAGCGTTGGGCTGGGGTGGGACGGGTAAATTAGCGATCGGTAACCGCAAAGGCTCAACAAAAACGACCGAACGCCGCGGCGAATCGACGTTTCGGCATTCCAAACACTTGAATGTGGATATCGGGGATAACTTGTGTGTTACGCCTGGCCCGCCACGAATCGCGCGACGCGTCCTTTGCACAGGGCACCAAACGTCCGCTTTGGGTCAAAGCATGCTATAGAGTGCGTGGCGGCTGTAACTCGCCGCATCGTTTCATCTCCTATCTGATGACTGGCCCCCGCTTTCGGGGGCCTTTTGTTTGGGCTAATGGCCCGACTAAGCGGGACGGGACTGATGAAACAAAATCAGGTTCGTCAAAAAACCGTCGAGGCTGGTGAGGTCCGCGCTTTCGGGATCGGGCTCGGATTCGGCTGGTAAGACTTAGATCGCTCGTGAGAGCAGTCGCGACCTCGACGTCTACTTGAGGCTCGCGGTCTCTCCGTCGCCGAACGCGTAGGAAAGGCCAAGGATGAAATGGTTCGTCCAAATATCTGTTTCGAGCGTTCCGCCGCCCTTCAAATCGGCATCGTTGCTAGAGAAGCTGAGCTTATAATCCCCGAATGCCGCGAGGCGCGGGCCCAAGCGATATTCGAGCCCGACCAAGCCTTCGACCGCGACTCCCGCCAGTTGATAATCGAAGGTGCCGGTCTTCGCTCCGGTACGTCTCACTTCGACATGCGGGACAGAGGCGCCGACGCCGAAGCCCACATGAGGCGCCCAGCGTTCGTGTTGCCATCGATACATGGCACCGCCGAAAATCTGGTTGAGACCGTCGGTGAACTCCATGATGTCGAAGGTGTTGCCGACGCGATCCCTGGGGCCGACGGCGATGCCGTCGCGCCTCCCTGAGATGCTGACAACAGCACCTTGCTCAGCGATGACCTTGGCGTGGTTGTAATCAAGCATCAGCCCCCAATGCGAGTGATTGTCGAGCCAGT
>DASTKZ010000033.1:0-2077 GCA_035715445.1 Methyloceanibacter sp. | reverse complement strand
CTGGCGTTGAGATGGCGCGATATCAATGGCGCCATCCTCACCATCGAGCGGAGCCTGGAGCAGACAAAGGCAGGGCTTCGGTTCAAGGAGCCGAAGTCGAGGCATGGCCGCAGGAAGATCTCGCTGCCGCCGACCGCGATGGCGGATCTCGCGCAGCATCGTGGCAATCTGTTGCGCCATCCCGACGCCCTTGTGTTCTCCGAGAATGACGGTTCACCGATCAGGCCGAATAACCTGAGCGTCCAGTGGAACCGGCAGATTCGGCGCATCAGAGGCGTGCCAAACATAACGTTCCACGCCTTGAGACACACACACGCCTCGGCGCTGGTTAAGGCGGGCATCGACGTGGTGTCTGTGAGCCGCCGCCTCGGCCACAGCTCGCCGGTCATCACGCTGAAAGTTTATGCCCATCTCTTCGGTGACCGTTCAGACCATGCGGCAGCCGAAGCGATTGAGAGGATGATGGGATAGGGTGCCCGCCCGGTGCCAAAAACACCGTTTGTTCTACAGAGAAGCCCGGTAACGCCGGGCTTTTTGTTGGCTGTAATCCGTTCACTTGCCTTCTTGCAATCGTCTGTGCAGGTTCATCTTCCCAAAATCCGAGGATGCTTGATCGATGCCGCCGCGAGAGCTTCTAAAGGCCATGTTCCAAGCCGCGGTCGAAGCGGCGCTGCCCTCGCTGTGCGTGCCGGCGCATCTGCCGAAGCGGCCGAAGGGCCGCACCGTCGTCATCGGCGCGGGCAAGGCGTCCGGCGCGATGGCCAAGGCGCTCGAAGAGGCCTGGGACGGCCCGATCGAGGGGCTCGTCGTGACGCGCTACGGCTATCGCGTGCCGACGATGCGGCTCGAAGTGGTCGAGGCCGCTCATCCCGTGCCCGACGCCGCTGGCCGCGAGGCGGCCGCCCGCATCCTGAAGCTCGTCGAGGGACTGACCGAGGACGATCTCGTGCTCTGCCTGATCTCAGGCGGCGGCTCGGCCTTGCTTGCGCTCCCGCCCAAGGGGCTCACGCTCGAAGACAAGCAGGCGGTGAACAAGGCGCTGCTCAAGAGCGGCGCCACCATCTCTGAGATGAACACGGTGCGAAAGCATCTTTCCGCCATCAAGGGCGGAAGGCTCGCCGCCGCGGCCGCGCCCGCGAAGGTCGTCGCGCTGATGATCTCCGACGTGCCGGGCGACGATCCTTCGATCATCGCGTCGGGCCCGACCGTCGCCGACCCTTCAACCAACGCGGACGCCATCGCCATCATCGAGAAGTACAAGATCGAGGTGCCAGCCTCCGTGCGCGAGCGGCTCAAGACCGCGGATGAGACGCCGAAGCCCGGCGACAAGCGACTTGCCCGCGTCGAGAACGTCATGATCGCGACGCCGCAAGCATCGCTCGAGGCAGCGGCTGCCGTCGCCGAGCGCGCGGGCGTGACGCCCGTCATCCTCGGCGACTCGATCGAAGGCGAGGCCCGCGACGTCGCGCTCGTTCACGCCGGCATCGCCCGGCAATGCGCGCTGCGCGGTCAGCCCGAAAAGCCGCCTTGCGTGCTCATTTCCGGCGGCGAAACCACCATCACGCTAAAGGGCAAAGGCAAGGGCGGCCGCAATACCGAGTTCCTGCTCGCGCTTGCGATCGCGCTCGACGGCATGAAGAAGATTTATGCCATCGCCGGCGACACCGACGGGATCGACGGCTCGGAGGACAATGCCGGCGCGCTGATCGATCCCGATACGCTCGTCCGCGCGGCGGCGCGGGGCGTCAACGCCAAGGCCATGCTCGCCGACAACGACCCGTGGAATTTCTTCAACGCGATCGGCGATCTGCTCGTGACCGGGCCGACGCTGACCAACGTCAACGACTTCCGGGCGATTTTCGTCGACCAGGTCTGAGCATCGAAGAAACAACGCCAAGTGGAGGGGAAATGCGCAGCTATCAGATCGTCGAATGGGGAAAACCGATCGAGCTGCGCGAGCAGCCGACGCCGACCCCGCGCGGCACCGAGGTCCTGCTCCGGGTCACCGCCGCCGGGATCTGCCACAGCGATCTGCACATCAACGACGGCTACTTCGATCTCGGCGACGGCAAGCGGG
>DASTKZ010000032.1:0-11576 GCA_035715445.1 Methyloceanibacter sp. | reverse complement strand
CGAAGACGATATCGGCGCCCTCCCGCACCAGCGCCCTGAAATCGTTCCGGTGGCGATCGACGCAAAAGGCGTCGGAGAGACTGAGGGCCACCTTGGCGCCTGCCGCCTTGGCCGTGCGCGCCGCCTCGCGGAAGGCAGCCTTGGCCTCGGGCCGGTCGAACAGATAGCCCTCCAGATAGACGATCTTGGCCGCTTCGATCATGGCGCGGTCGAGGTCGTCGGGCGCGAAATCGACGCTCGCGCCGAGAAAGGTGTTCATAGTGCGCTCGCCGTCGGGCGTCACCAGGATAAGGCAGCGCGCGGTCGGCGCTCCATCCTCCGCGGGCGAGGTGTCGTAAGCGACCCCGAGCGAGCGGATGTCATGGCGGAAGATGCCGCCGAACTGGTCGGCCGCGACGCGCCCGATGAAGCCAGTCCGCGCGCCGAAGGAGGCAAGACCGGCGATGGCATTGGCGACCGATCCGCCCGAGCGCTCGGTCGCGGGCCCCATTGCGGCGTAGAGGCGGATCGCCTCCTCGGCATCGATCAGGCGCATCGAGCCCTTGGCGAGGTCGTGCTTGGTGAGGAAGCCTTCGTCGCAGCGCGCGATGATGTCGACGATGGCGTTGCCGATGCCGACCACGTCGCAAGTCTTCTCCGCCATGCCGCTCGCCGCCCCGCCTTTCGCTTCGCCGTCCTGGTGTTGCGGGCTACGCCCACTATATTCCGTCGCCGGAGAGGAACACGTCATGCTCAGCGCCGCAGGTCAAGCCTTCAGAGACATGTTCACGCCGCCCTTCAGGGCGGTGCTGTTCAAATGCGTGGGCTTCACCATCGCGCTCTTGGCCCTTCTCATCGTCGGCATCGAGTGGACCTTCAGCTATTTCGTGGAATGGCCCGACTGGATCGAGAAATCGATCCAATGGCTCGGCGGACTTGCGCTCGTCGTCGGCTCGATCTTCCTTATCCCGCCGGTCACCTCGCTGATCGCGGGACTCTATCTCGACGACATCGCCGCGGTCGTCGAGCGCGAGCACTACCCCGCCGATCCTCCCGGCCGGGAGCTTCCGACGCTCCAGTCCGTCGGCGTGGCGCTGCGCTTCTTCTTCGTCGTGCTGCTGGTGAGCTTGGTCGCTCTGTTCCTGCTCTTGATCCCCGGCGTCAATCTTATCGCCTTCTATCTCGGCAACGGCTACCTGCTGGGACGCGAGTATTTCGAGCTCGCGGCGATGCGGCACTTGCCGCCGGCCGAGGCGAAGAGCTTGCGGCGCGCAAACCGGCTGACCGTGTTCTTGTCCGGGCTCGTCATCGCCGGGATCGCCTCGGTGCCGATCCTGAACCTGATCACGCCGCTCTTCGCCACCGGCTTCACGGTGCGCGTGTACAAGAGCCTCGCGCGCAGCGCTGGGCTCAGGTCGCGCTAGGCGCGGGCGTCTTCGGCTTGTAGAGGCAGAGATCGGCGATGATGCAGCGCCAGCATTCGGGCTTGCGCGCTTTGCACACATAACGCCCGTGCAGGATCAGCCAGTGGTGGCAATTGTGCTTGTAGGGCTCCGGCACGATGCGCTCGAGCTTGAGCTCGACTTCGAGCGGGGTCTTGCCGGGCGCCAGGCCGGTGCGGTTCGCCACCCGGAAGGCATGGGTGTCGATCCCGATCGTGTTCTGGCCGAACGCGGTGTTGAGGACGACATTGGCGGTCTTGCGTCCGACGCCCGGGAGCGTCGTCAGCGCCTCGCGCGTGCCAGGCACCTTCCCGCCATGCTCGGCGATAAGCTTCTTTGCGAGGGCAATGAGGTTCTTCGCCTTGCTGCGATAGAGGCCGATGGTCTTGATCCTGTCCTCGAGGGCGGCCGCGCCGAGGGCGGCAAGTTTCTCCGGCGTGCCGGCGATTGCGAACAATTCGGGCGTCGCGCGGTTGACCGAGCCATCGGTCGCTTGCGCCGACAAGACCACGGCCACGAGCAGCGTGAAGGGGTCGCGATAGTGAAGCTCGGTCTTTGGGTGCGGGTCGAGCTTGGCGAAGCGCCGGAAAATCTCCTCGATCGCCTCGGCGCTGAGCCGCGATCCCGGCGCGCGCTTGCTTTTTGCCCGCGACTTGCCGGCTTTCCTTCGTTCCGCCACGGGGCCTTGCCTCGCGCTCGCCAGGGGACTAGCTCTTCCTTGCTATGACAGACGCAAACGCCGCGCCACAAGGCCCTTCGCGCGAAGGCCCGCCACACTTCACCGCCGTGCTGACGCCGCACCGCTCGCTGGGCCCCAAGGGCTTCATGGTGCTGATGGCGGCGGTCTGCGCCGTCAGCTTCGCCACCGGCATGCTGTTCTACCTTCTCGGCGCGTGGCCGGTGATCGGCTTCATGGGGCTCGACGTCGTCCTCATCTATGTGGCGTTCAAGCTCAATTTCCGCGCGCTCAAGCGCTACGAGATCGTCGATCTGACGAAAGACGCGCTCACGGTCACCCGGGTTGCGCCGTCGGGGAAATCGCAATCGTGGAGCTTCAATCCCTATTGGGTCAGGCTTAGCCTCGAGCCGCGGCTCGGGCAGTCGAGCGAGTTGTCTCTCGCCTCGCACGGCAGGCGGCTCGTCTTCGCGAGCTTCCTCACCGACCCCGAGCGCGAGGATTTCGCCTCGGCGCTCCGCGCGGCGCTCGCCTCAACGCGCGGCGCGGGCGCGGTTCAATAATGCGAGCTTAGGCCGCGACGTCGCACTTCTCGGCGACGGTGCCGTCGGCATTGACCCGGTAGACGAGCGGCACGCCGGTGCCGAGCTCGACCTGCATCACTTCCTCGGGCGACAGGCGGTCGAGCACCATGATGAGAGAACGCAGCGAGTTGCCGTGAGCGACCACGAGCACGCTCTTGCGCTTCTGCAGCTCGGGCGCGATCCATTTCTCGAAGAACGGCACGACCCGAAGCGCCGTGTCTTTCAGCGACTCGCCGCCGGGCGGGGCAATGTCGTAGGAGCGCTGCCAGATATGGACTTGCTCCGATCCCCAGCGCTTGCGCGCCTCCTCCTTGTTGATGCCGACAAGCTCGCCATAGTCGCGTTCGTTGAGGGCCGCGGCCTTGACGGTCGGGAGTCTGCGCTGGTCAAGCTCTTCGAGGATGATGTCGAGCGTGTTGTGCGCGCGCTTGAGCGTCGAGGTGAAGGCGCAGTCGAAGCGCACGCTGTTCTTTTTCAGGATGGCGCCGGCGAGGTGGGCCTCGGCCATACCCTCATCGGTGAGACCGACATCCTTCCAGCCGGTGAAGCGGTTTGACCGGTTCCACTCGCTCTCGCCGTGGCGGACGAGAACGAGAACGTTCTCTCCGGCAGGGGTCTTTGCGCTGTCGGCCCGTCCGGTCATTGCTGATTCTCAAGCTCCCCGATCCCGTCTTTTAGGCGGGTACGGATGGTTTCGCCAGATGCCAAATCTTCGCACTTAACAGGCCTCACAAGCCGAGCACGTCCGTCATGGCATAAAGTCCGGGGGCGCGGCCGCGCGCCCACAACGCTGCCTTGACCGCGCCGCGAGCGAAGATCCCGCGATTGCTGGCGATATGGGCAAGCTCGATGCGCTCGCCGGGGCCGGCGAAGATCACCCGGTGCTCGCCGACCATGTCGCCGCCGCGAAGCGCGGCAAAGCCGATATCGCCCTCGCGACGCGGCCCGACATCGCCGTCGCGGGTCCGCACGCCGCGCTCCTCAAGCGAGACGCCCCGCGCCTCGGCCATGGCGCGGCCGAGCAGAAGCGACGTCCCCGAGGGCGCATCGCGCTTGTGGCGATGATGCATCTCCAGGATCTCGATATCGAATTCGGGGCCGAGCGCCTCGGCCACGCGCGCGGCAAGAGCGGCGAGAAGGTTCACGCCCTGGCTCATATTGCCCGCCTTGATGATCGTCGCGTGGCGCGCGGCGGCCTCGATTTTCGCCTCGTCGGCCGCGGAAAGGCCGGTCGTGCCGATGACATGGACGATGCGGGCCTGCGCCGAAAGTCCGGCGAAGGCGACCGTCGAGGCGGGCGTGGTGAAATCAAGGACGCCGTCGATATGGGCGAAGACGGGGAGGGGATCGTCGCTAATGGCGATGCCGAGCGGCGCAAGGCCCGCGATCTCGCCGGCATCGCGGCCGACATGCGGCGAACCCTTGGCCTCGATGGCGCCCGCCACGGCGCAGCCCGGCGTCTCGGCGATCACCCGGGTCAGCGCCTGGCCCATGCGTCCGGCCGCTCCGAGAACGGCTAACCTCATGTCGCTCATTGGCGGTCGACCATCAAAAAAGCGGGCTCATCACCGGCTTCTACCCTCGAATCCCCCACGTGCCGACCTTCTATGACGGCTAAACACACCGCTCACAAGTCCCTGCGGGAATTACGCCTTACGCCAGGTTGCTTTGAGGGGAGAGAAAGGCAGTCTCGAGGCTCATGTCCAGGCGAAGGCCACCTTGCGCAGCGAAACATCGCCGAAACTCTCGGCGCCCTCGGCCACGGGCTTGCCGCCGAGGCCGAGGTAAAAGCCGCAAGCGGCGTCATTGTCGGCGAGCGCCCAGACGAGCAGTCCTTTGAGCCTGAGCTCGGCGAGCCGGCAGCGGGCCCCGTCGAATAGCTTCTCCCCGAGGCCGAGGCCTTGATAGATCGGGTGCAGATAGAGCTCGAAGATCTCGCCCTGGAACTGCGTGCGCAAGCGCGAACGGCCATAGGTCACATAACCCGCCGCTTCGCCGCCGAAGTCGAGCACGAGAAGCGGCGTCCGCTTGCGGAGCGCGGTCTCCCACCAGCGGAGCCCGCGCCGCGCGATCATGCGCTGGAGCGAAAGATGCGGGATGATGCCTTGGTAGGCGTTGCGCCACGCCTCTTCGTAGGCTGCGGCGAGAGCCGGCGCGTCCTTCAGCCGCGGCGGCCTGATATGCACGACATCGACGGGCATGGTTCTAGCCTAACGCAGGAAGCTGGCGCTCGGCAAAGGGGTCGTAAAAATTATCCCGCGATCCATCGGCGCAAGACGCAAAAAGGGCGAGACGTCGCCGCCTCGCCCCTTGGTTGTCGCTTGGCGATAGAAGCGCGCCGTCAGTAGGCGGAAATCACCATGACCTTGTAGTCCTTGTCGAGTTTGATATCGACCGTGCCCATCTTGCACTTGGCATCGTCGATCTCGTAGATGCCTTGATCTTCCTTCTCGATCTCTTCGTATCCCGAGCAACCAAGTTCGGAGAGGACCGCCTCGATCTTCTCGACCTCCGCCGCCGGGATCTTGTTGTCGTCGTCGTCATCCTCGGCATAGGCAGAGGTGGTGACCAAGGCCAAAGCGAGCGCCAATCCTGCGATCCTGAGCATACGAACGCCTCCGGTTACGAGTGGGCCGGCGAAACGCCGGCAGGGGAGATTGATTCGCTTAACCCGGAATGTGAGGAAACGACGCCGAGGGATACAGGCGTACCCTGGCAGTTCGTCACGGAAGACGATGGCAATAACACCTGGGAAGATCAGGCAACGTCCTGGGCCAGGCGCTGACGCTCAGCCTTTTTGCGCTCGTTCGGATCGAGGTGGCGCTTGCGCAGGCGGATCGATTTCGGCGTGACCTCGACCAGCTCGTCGTCGGCGATATAGGCGAGCGCGCGTTCGAGCGTCATGCGGAGCGGCGGCGTGAGCCGCACCGCCTCGTCCTTCGAGGTCGTGCGGATATTGGTCAGCTTCTTGCCCTTGAGCACGTTGACTTCGAGATCGTTGTCGCGCGTGTGTTCGCCCACGACCATGCCGCCATAGACGCGGGTTCCCGGGTCGATCATCATGGCGCCGCGATCTTCGAGATTCCACAAGGCGTAAGCCACCGCGTCGCCGCTTTCGGTCGAGATCAGAACGCCGTTGCGCCGTCCCTGGATCGGGCCTTTATGCGGCGCATAGCTGTGGAACAGCCGGTTGATGATGCCGGTCCCGCGCGTGTCGGTGAGAAGCTCGCCCTGGTAGCCGATCAGCCCGCGCGTCGGCGCGAAGAATCGCAGGCGCAGGCGCCCCCCTCCGGAGGGCTTCATCTCGACGAGCTCGGCCTTGCGCTGCGACAGCTTGCGCACGACGGCGCCCGAATGTTCTTCATCGAGGTCGATCACGACTTCCTCGATGGGCTCGAGCAGCGCGCCGCCGGCCTCGCGCTTGAACAGCACCTTAGGGCGCGAGACGGAAAGCTCGAAGCCCTCGCGGCGCATGGTCTCGATGAGAATGCCGAGCTGAAGCTCGCCGCGGCCCGCGACCTCCATCGAATCGCGCTCCTCCGCTTCGGTGACGCGCAGCGCGACATTGCCTTCCGCCTCGCGCAGCAGCCGGTCGCGGATCATGCGCCCCGTCACCTTGGTTCCTTCGGTGCCGGCAAGCGGCGAATCGTTGACCCGGAAGGTCATCGACAGAGTGGGCGGATCGATCGGCTGGGCGGGAAGGGGCGCCGTCACTTCGGGCGCGCAGATAGTATGGGCGACCGTCGCGTCGGGGAGGCCCGCGATCGAGACGATGTCGCCGGCGCTGGCCTCGTCGAGGCCGACCCGCTCGAGCCCGCGGAAGGCGAGCACCTTCGTCACCCGGCCCTGCTCGACGAGAGCGCCGGAGTGGTCGAGCACTTTGACCGCCTCATTCGGCGCGATGGTTCCCGACGTGATGCGGCCGGTGACGATGCGGCCGAGATAGGGGTTCGCCTCGAGAATGGTTCCGAGCAGGCGGAACGGGCCGTCCTCGACTTTGGGCGGGGCGACATGCGTGAGCACGAGATCGAACAGGAGCTGCATGCCGAGCGTCTTCGGCCCCTCAGGCGAGGCCGCCATCCAGCCCTCCTTGGCCGAGCCGTAGAGGATGGGGAAGTCGAGCTGATCGTCGCTTGCGTCCAACGCGGCAAACAGGTCGAAGACCTCGTTCACCACCTCTTGCGGGCGGGCATCGGCGCGGTCGACCTTGTTGATGACGACGATGGGTTTCAAGCCCATCTTCAACGCCTTCGATACCACGAACTTGGTCTGCGGCAACGGACCCTCGGCGGCATCGACCAGGACCAGGGCGCCGTCGACCATGTTGAGAATGCGCTCGACCTCGCCGCCGAAATCGGCATGACCCGGTGTGTCCACGATATTGATGCGCGTGTTCTGCCACAGGATCGAGGTGACTTTGGCGAGGATGGTGATGCCGCGCTCGCGCTCGAGGTCGTTCGAGTCGAGCGCGCGCTCGGCCACCCGCTGGTTGTCGCGGAAGGCGCCGGATTGCTGCAGGAGCCGGTCGACCAGGGTTGTCTTGCCATGGTCGACATGGGCGATGATGGCGATATTGCGAAGGTTCATGGATGCCGAAAATTAAAGAACGCGGGCCGGAGCGGCCCGCGTTTCCATGGCCGCGATATATAGGCCCGGGCGTCGCGGCGCAATGGCTTGAGGCGGCGGGGGCGGTTATGCGCCGATTTGGACGCTTTGCTCCGCCACCAACTCCGGCGCCGGTCGCGGCGTCCTGACCGGCTCGAACACGATTCCGAGACTGTCGCGGCAGGCAGCGAATTGCGCCAGCACGTCGTCGCGGTCCTTGCCGCCGAGACTGACGATGCCGTAGCGATAACTCGTTCCGTCCTGCATTTCCGACGAAAGCGCGCGCCCGACTCTCGCGAGAATCTCGATCCTGATGTCGGGGTAGGCGCGCTTGAGGCGTTCGAGATCGGCCTCGCTCGGCAAAGCGGCGACGACATAGTCCTCGAAACTGCGAAGCACGATGCTGGAGGCGAAGCCGTAGCGTCCCTGCCGCCGCGTGACGCGAGGCGCGCGGCCTTGGGCGATGTCGAGCAGGACCGCGTAGCTGTTCGTGCCGTCCACCTTCTCGTAGAGATCGGCGAATTGCGAAGCCATGCGCGGATTGATCTCAATGATTGAGATCGCGCCGGAGGAGGGGTCGTACATCATCTCGATATTGAACATGCCGTGGTCGAAACCGAGTCCCGGCATGAGCGTCGCGGCAAGGTCGGACATGCGCTGCTGCACGTCCCCAGGCAGTGCGGAAGGATAATCGAAGCGCGCGAAGACGAGCGTGCCGGGGAACATCACCGAATCGACGATGCCAATGACGGTGGCCTTTCCGCCGTGGACGAACCCTTCGACGGTCACTTGCTCGCCCCTCAGCACGCCCTCGGCGATAAGCCGCTTGGTGCCGATCGTCGCGCCGGCGTAGCGCCGAAGCATCTCCTCGAGCGGCGCGAAGAATTGATCTTGCGCCGCCCAGCGAGGGAAGAGCGCGGCCAGCGCTTCGGGCTCATCGACTCGCTCGGCGCCAATCGAAAAGAAGGCTTTCACCGGCTTGACGAAGAGCGGAAAACTCAAGCCCTCGGGAAGGGGCGCAGTCTCGGCGACATCGATCAGGGTGAAGGGTGGCACGGCATCAGGCACAAGCTTCTCTTGCGCGCAGCGCGCCAGATATTTGTGCTGACAGATCAGCGTGACGGCGGGATCGGGTCCGGGAAGACCGAGTTCCTTGGCCATGGCTGCCGCAAGCGCGGAGCCCGGGTAGTCGTCGGTGCTGACGACTGCGGCAAGGCGAACGCCGGCGATCTTGGCGAGGATCGCGTCCATTTCTTCGAGCGGGCCGGCGGCGAAGTTGGCATCCTTCGCGACATTGCAGATCAGGTCTTCGAGGCTAATGCTGGCGTAGTCGTGAAAGAGGTATTTGACGCCTTGCGGCGAGAGGCGAGGAAGCTCGCGGTGGTCGCGGTGGGTGGGGCAAATGACAAGGATGACGCAATCCGTCTCCGCCGGTCCACCACCTTCGGCGGACGTCCCCTCGCCCTCACGTTTCGCCATCGGCGTTTCCTTCACCCGCGATCGCGCGGATAGTCTTTGAAACCGGCCCGAGCGGATTGATCGCGCCGTCCGACTTGGCTAGTGTCGCCGCTCTGCCAACGAATTCGCCGAGACTCCATGCCCCTACATTTCGGCAAAATTGGCGTGGCCATCGCGCTCTTCACCGTCGCGGCCTTCGTGCTGTGGCTGATCTTTACCACGTTCTTCGCGACCGAGCAGGCGGACCAAGAGATCGAACGGACAGGCGCCGTGGCGTTCGGCGCGAGCCTGGCAAGCTGAGCCGCCCTCGGCAGCCGCAGAAATCGCCATGGATTACCGCCCGCTTGGCCGTACCGTCAAAGTGTCGAGGCTCTGCCTCGGCACCCTGACCTTCGGCCAACAGAACAGCGAGGCCGAAAGCCACGCCCAGATGGCGATCGCGTTCGCGGCCTCGCGGCCGTTCGTCACCAGCACCATCATCGGTGCGACCACCATGGACCAGCTTAAGACCGATATCGCCGCAGCCGACCTCACTCTCTCGGACGCCGTGCTTGCGGATATCGAGCAAGTGCATCTTGACTATCCCAACCCCTGTCCCTGACGCTTTGCGTCTTGCGTGAGGGAGCCGCTTCGCCGATGCCCCGACTCTTTTCCGCCATCGAGATTCCGGAAAGCGTCGCTGAACGCCTGACCATGCTCCGTGCCGGGCTCACCGGCGCGCGCTGGATCGACCCTGAGAACTATCACCTTACCTTACGCTTCATCGGCGATGTCGATGGGGCCACGGCGCGGGACTTCGAGTCGGCGCTCGGCGAGATCGTGGCGGCGCCGTTCGAGCTCGAAGTGACCGGTCTCGGCAGTTTCGGCGGCGGCAAGCCGCGGGCCATCTTCGCCGGCATCGGGCGGTCGCAAGGGCTCGCCGCTTTGCAAAGAGCCAACGAGCGCGCGGCGCGCGAGGCGGGGCTACCGCCGGAGGGCCGCAACTACAAGCCGCATGTAACCCTCGCGCGGCTGAAAGGCGCGCGCGCCGAATCGGTCGCGGCCTATCTCCAACGCCAGGGCGATATCGGGCCAGAGCCCTTCACCGTCAGCCGCTTCGTGCTCTACTCCTCGCGGAACTCGGTCGGCGGCGGACCCTACGTCGTCGAAGCGGCCTATCCGCTCGAGAGCTAGGCCTCTCTCTTCACCTGCGCTTCATAGGCGGTGAGACTCGCAAGCAGACCGCGCGCGGCTTGCTCGATCAGGTCGAGCGCATGGTCGAAGCCTTCAGAGCTGCCGAAGAAGGGATCGGGCACGTCCTTCGTCCGCGCCTTCGGGGCAAAGTCGAGGAAGCGGCGCACTTTATGCCGCGCCTCGGCCGGCGCAAGCTGCACCAGCTCCTGGAAATTTCCTTCGTCCATGGCAAGGAGAAGGTCGAAGCGGGCGAAATCGCCGTGCTTCACCTGCCGCGCGCTTTGGCCCGAGATGTCGATGCCGCGACCTCGCGCCGCCTTTTGCGCGCGGATATCCGGCGCCTGGCCGATATGCCAATGGCCGAGGCCGGCGGAGTCGATGTCGAAGAGATGGAGCACACCCTCCTCTTCGGCGATGCGGCGGAAGACGCCTTCGGCCATCGGCGAGCGGCAGATATTGCCGAGACAGACGAAGAGGAGCCGGTGTCTTGCCATGCCGGGTCAAATGGCATGCGAGGCCGACAAGCTCAAGCCCGCGCTTGCACGACCCCCACGCCGCCCCTATTTTCAGCTCTCGGGCTTCTCTTCTTGCGAGGTGAGAACGATGGTTGCCTGGAACGAAGCAAGCGATCTCAAGCACGCGGCGCTGGGGCGGCAGATTTCGCTCGCCGCTTTTGCCGAGAAGGAGCGCAAGGTCCGCCGCGACTTCTGGGCCAAGCTCAAGCGCTTTGCCGGAATGGTGCCGTTCGTCGAGGATCTCGTCGCGGCTTATTACTGCGCGCTCGATCCCGCGACGCCGATGCGCGTGCGCGGCATGCTGCTGGCGGCGATCGCCTATTTCATCCTGCCCTTCGATTTCATTCCCGACGTGATCTTGGGGCTCGGCTTTGCCGACGACGCGGCGCTTCTTACCGCGGTGATCGGCCTCGTCGCGGCGAACATCACCCCGACCCACAGGGCCGCGGCAGCACGGGCGCTCGACAAGGAGCTTCCGCGCACGAGCTAGGATTGCGGATTGACGATCACCTTGCCGGTGACCTTGCGGTCCTCGATCAGGGCGAGCGCGGCTCCGGTCTCGGCAAGCGGGAAGCGCGCATGGATGTGAGGCGCGATCCGTCCGCGCCGGCACCAATCGAGCAGCTCGACCAAGTTGGCGCGATGCCGCTCGGGCTCCCGCGCGATGAACGCGGGCCAGAAGACGCCGATGATGGCGCAGCCCTTGAGAAAAACCAGATTGAGCGGAAGGCGGGGGATCGTTCCCGAGGCGAAGCCCACGACGAGATAGCGCCCATCCCACGCCATGGCGCGCAAGGCCGCCTCGGCATAGTCGCCGCCGACGGGATCGTAGAGGACATCGACCCCCTTCGTGCCGGTCAACGCCTTGAGGCTGAGCTTCAAGTCCTCGACCGTGTAGTCGATGCCCTCATCGGCGCCAAGTTTGTGGGCAAGGGCGAGCTTCTCTTCCGACGAGGCGACGGCAATGACGCGGGCCCCCATCAGCTTGGCGATCTCGACGGCCGCGAGGCCCGCGCCTCCGGCCGCGCCGAGGACGGCGACGGTCTCGCCCGGCTGCAATCTGCCGCGATCCTTCAGGCCGTGCAGAGCGGTGCCGAAGGTAACGGGGAGAGCGGCCGCTTGGTCATCACTTACCCCATCAGGA
>DASTKZ010000031.1:0-2555 GCA_035715445.1 Methyloceanibacter sp. | reverse complement strand
CTGTGCGCCGTGTCGAGGACATCACGGAAGCGCTCTGGGGCACGCGGGTGTCGCCGTCGACGGTCTCGGAACTCAACAAGAAGATTTATGCAACCATCGAGACCTGGCGTAATCGGCCGATCGTCGGCGAGCATCCGTATCTCTACCTCGACGGCATTGTGCTGAAACGGACTTGGGCGGGCGAAGTGCGGAACGTATCTCTACTGGTGGCGATTGGCGTCAATGCTGAGGGTTATCGCGAGATTTTGGGCATCGTTGAGGGAGCGAAAGAGGACAAGGCGGGCTGGTCCGGCTTCCTCAAGCACTTGAAGGAGCGGGGCTTGAAGGGCATCCGGTTGATCATCTCGGACGCCTGCATGGGGCTAACCGAGAGCGCGGCCGAGTTCTTTCCTGACGCAGGCTGGCAAAGATGCGTGGTGCATTTTTACCGGAACGTGTTCAGCCATGTTCCTCGCCCGAAGATGCGCGAGGTTGCGGCCATGCTAAAGGCGATCCATGCTTCTGAGGACGTACACGAGGCGAGAGAAAAGGCTTTGCGTGTGGGAGCCAAGCTGCGCGAGCAGCGCATGCCAAAGGCCGCGGAGCTCTGGAAGACGGTATCGAGGAGACGTTGGCATACTATGCTTTCCCCGAGGAGCACTGGCGGAGGGTCCGCACCAATAACCCGCTAGAGCGCATACTCCGCGAGATCCGTCGCCGCACGCGTGTGGTTGGGGCTTTCCCTGACGGGCAATCGGCACTGAACCTTGCCGCAGCCAGGTTGAGGCACATAGCTGGCTCGGAATGGTCGACCAAGACGTATCTATCCATGGACTTCCTGAAGGACCACCAACTCAGAAAGACCACCGCTTGAGTTGGCGTCCCAGGACGTGGTGTAGGAGCGGAGGGCTGGGCGTTGCACGGAGGGAGGCCGGAGGGCCGACCGGAGGGCAACGCTCTTGAAGCCTTTTCCCCAGGGTGTCCACAGCGGCACCGGCGAGGGGGAGCTGTCATGGTCCGAATCGAGGTTGGCTCGGGTTGCGAGACCTAAACGCAACCAAGAGAGCGAACCATGACGATCGACAGAATGGACTTAATGGCCCTGATTGAGAAGGGCGCCGACGCCGATTTCCTCAGGGAGATGATCGAGGTCATCTCGAACCGGCTGATGGAGCTGGAGGTCGAGGGTCTCACCGGCGCCGCGCACGGCGAGCGATCGGTTACGCGAGTGAACCAGCGCAATGGCTATCGCGAGCGGTCGTGGGAGACACGCGTCGGCACGGTCGACCTGGCCATCCCGAAACTCAGGAAGGGCAGCTACTTCCCGGCCTTCGTGGAGCCTCGCCGCGCGTCCGAGAAGGCGCTGACAGCGGTGATCCAGGAAGCTTACGTGCACGGTGTCTCGACGCGCTCGGTGGATGATCTCGTCAAGGCGATGGGCATGACCGGCATCTCGAAAAGCCAGGTGTCGCGGCTCTGTGCCGAGATCGACGAGCGTGTGCAGGCGTTCCTCAATCGGCCGATCGAGGGCTCGTGGCCGTATCTGTGGATCGACGCGACCTACGTGAAGGTGCGCCAAGCCGGGAGGATCGTGTCCGTTGCCGTGATAATCGCTGTCGGCGTGAACACCGACGGGCGTCGCGAAGTGCTCGGCCTCGAGGTCGGGCCGTCCGAGGCCGAGCCGTTCTGGACGGCCTTCCTGCGCTCGTTGACGCGGCGGGGTCTGCGCGGCGTCAAGCTCGTAATCAGCGACAGCCACGAAGGCTTGAAGAAGGCGGCAGCCAAGGTGCTCTCCGCCACGTGGCAGCGCTGCCGCGTCCACTTCATGCGCAATGCGCTCGCTCACGTCGGCACGAAACAGCGCGCCATGGTGGCGGCTGCGATCCGCACCGCCTTCACACAAGAGAGCAGGGAGGCTGCGCACAAGGAGTGGCGTGCCGTCGCCGATCGTCTGCGCGAGCGCTTCCCGAAGCTCGGGGCTCTGATGGACGAGGCCGAGAACGACGTGCTGGCTCACCTCGCCTTTCCGAAGGAGCACTGGCCGCAGCTGCATTCGACCAATCCGCTTGAACGCCTCAACGGCGAGATCAAGCGGCGCACCGACGTCGTTGCCATCTTCCCCAACGAGGCTGCGATCGTGCGCCTCGTCGGCGCGCTGCTCTTGGAGCAGAACGACGAGTGGGCGGCGAGCCGAGCCCGCTACATGAGCCTGGAAAAGCTCAGCCAGATCAGCGATGATCCACAGGCCAGGCCGCGGCGCATCGCGGTGGCCTGAACATGTGGCCCGAGCCAGCAGGCGAGCTCAGGCCATGACCGGCGCTCTTACACCACCGCTTGGGACGCGACCCATGATTAGGCCTGAGGATGATCTGCTCCTTCGACAGCTCGCTGCGATGAATCTCGAGATTGTTGAGGCTCGCAAGCTTCTGGAAGCTGCGCGCTCCGAACTCGCGGATGCCCGATCAAGTCGCATCCTCACGCGGTTTGAGGAGAAGAAGCTCACGGAGATGTTGCGTCAACGATCCGAGATCATGGGCCAATTGAATTCGCGGTCGCGGACCTAAGGTCGCCTCACG
>DASTKZ010000030.1:0-4007 GCA_035715445.1 Methyloceanibacter sp. | reverse complement strand
TAGATGCTGACGAGAAGCGCCTTGTCGGCGATCGGGTCGAGATAGGCGCCAAGCTCGCTCCGCCAGCCGTAACGCTTGGCGATGTACCCGTCGGCGGCGTCCGACAACCCCGCCAGCAGAAACAGCACGAAGGCCGCGGTCATCTCGTGGGTGATGATCAGCCAAACCACAAACGGAACGAGCACGATCCGCCCGAGCGTCAAGCTGTTGGGAATATTCACGAACACGCCTCCCGGACGTCCTTTGCGCCTTGCGGCATGGCGCCTCCGGGACCGGAGTTTAGCAGATTCTCGCCTGCGGCGCGCACCGGCTCAAACTCAACGCGAACGGAGTACAAAAGTCCCCTCTCTCTCGCCGAAAATGAAGCCATTTTGGTCGAGCTCCTGCTGAAGGCGCGCGAGCGGCCCGGCATAATCGAAGGTGATGGCTGCCCCGCGCGCCGACAGCGAATTGACCTCGAGCGCCCGGATTCCGGCGACGTTCGTCAGCCGCCCGCGGATATCCTGCCACTCTTTGAGGCCCGAGAACTCGACTTGAGCCGCGACGTTGCGCGGGACCTCGCCTTGCGGTGGCGCCGTCCCCGGCTGAGCCGCGCCACCCCCTGGCGCGTAAGTCGCTGCCGTCCCCGGCGCGACGGCGCCGCCGCCGGTCGTTTTCCAGCGGCTCTCGATCGTTCCGAACGCAAGCGCGGCGGCCGCGCGGGCGCTCGCCTTGGCATCGCTCCCCACCGGATCGCTCTGCTCGAACTGGATGGCGCCCACGCTGTCGGCGCCGGCAAGCCGGGTCACGAACGCACCGTCCGCGATCTCGCCCACGGCGATGACGAGCGGGGAACCGTATTCGTCCTGCAGCTTGGCAAGCGCCTCGGCGTCGCCCGCAAGCACCGCCTTGACGGTGTCGATGGCGAGATCCGGGCGCGGCCGCAAGATCGTGGCGGGCGCAATCGAATGGGAAAGATCGAGATCGTCGAAGGCTTGGCGCCAGCCTTCCCCGCCTTCGCTCGCAACCGCATCGCCCGCAATCATGAGCGGCAGGATCGAGACCGGCTCGGCGCGCTCTTCGCTGAAGGGCAGCTTGTATTCTTGCAGGAGCTGCTTGATCGCCTCCTCGTTCACGCCGACATCGAGGGTGGCGATATAGCGCGTGGCCGAGTTCTGCTCGTTGCGGATCGACACGCCGCTGACAAGACCGGCGATGTCCTCCTTGGTCAGTCCGGGTAGCTCCGGGTCCACGCCAACCGGCAGCAGGCGCTGCAGCACGGTTTTCACGGCGCGCGCTTCCGCTTCCGCCATGCCAGTCTCGCGCGCGGCGACGGCGTTCTCGGCGGTGACATCGACGGAAATCTTGGCGACGTCATAGAGACTGTCGGCGGCGCGCGCGGTCCCGCCCGTCCCGGCGATAGCGGCAAGACAGGGCAAAAGAATAAGCCCGGAGACCAGCGCGTAACGTCTCAGTGGCGTTGCCGCCATGTCCAACTCCGCCCGGATTCCCGGCCCATAAGAGCCGCTCCCTGCCGCTTGGTAAAGCTTGTGAATGTGGCCGGTCCACGGCCTCTTCAAGCCTTGACGGACCTCGCCGGGCACGATTGTTATGCCAAATCTCCTGCCCCGAGTGGTCCGGTGCCCGCAACGCCCAAGGACAAGGCCAAAGTGACCTACCGCGACACCGGGGTCGATATCGACGCCGGCAACGCGCTGGTCAAGGCGATCGGCCCGCTTGCCGCGGCCACGAAGCGCGCCGGCGCGCTCGGCGGCCTCGGCGGCTTCGGCGGCCTGTTCGATCTCAAGGCTTCCGGTTTTAACGATCCCGTGCTGGTCGCGGCCACCGACGGGGTCGGCACCAAGCTCAAGCTCGCGATCGAGACCGGTCGCCATGACGGGATCGGGATCGACCTCGTCGCCATGAACGTTAACGACATCGTCGTGCAGGGCGCCGAGCCGCTGTTCTTTCTCGACTACTTTGCCTGCGGCAAGCTCGAGCTTGGCGTGGCAATGACCGTTATCGGCAGCATCGCCAGAGGCTGCAGGGAGGCGGGCTGCGCGCTGATCGGCGGAGAGACCGCCGAGATGCCGGGGCTCTACGATCCGGGCGATTACGATCTTGCGGGTTTTGCCGTCGGCGCGGTCGCGCGCGACCGCCTCCTGCCGCGAAAGGACATCGAAGCGGGGGACGTCGTTCTCGCGCTCCCATCTTCCGGCGTTCACGCCAACGGCTTTTCGCTCGTCCGCCGCATCGTCGCCGACGCGGGGCTTCGCTGGAACGACCCGGCACCGTTCGCGAGGGCGGCGACGCTCGGCGAGGTCTTGCTCACGCCGACCCGCATCTATGTCCGGCAGGTCCTTGAAACGATTCGCCGAACCGGCGCCGTCAAGGCGCTCGCCCACATCACCGGCGGGGGGCTGACCGACAACATCCCGCGCGTCCTGCCGCAAGACCTCTCGGCCGAAATCGACCTCGCCACGCTCGCTCTGCCGCCCGTCTTCGCCTGGCTTATGCAGGAAGCGCGGCTCCCTCAGGACGAGATGCTGCGGACGTTCAATTGCGGTATCGGCATGATCTTGGTCGTCGCGGCAAAAGACGCCGAGCGAGTGAAGCAAACGCTCGGGCCCGATGCGACGGCGATCGGCGCGATTGGCAAGCGCGGCGGCGGTGAATCGATCCGCTACGCCGGCGCGTTCGCACGGAGCGCGCGGTGAAGAAAACGCGTGTCGGCGTCCTCATCTCGGGTCGCGGCAGCAATCTGCAAGCCCTGATCGAGGCCGCCAAGACTCCGAGCTTTCCCGCCGAGATCGTGCTCGTCGTGTCGAACGTGGCGAACGCGCAAGGTCTTGGCCGCGCTGAAGCAGCTTCCATCCCGGCGCGCACAATCGATCATAAGAGCTTTGCCTCGCGCGAGGCGTTCGATGCGGCGCTGACCGAAGCGCTCGAAGCGGCGCGCGTGGAACTCCTTTGCAACGCGGGCTTCATGCGGCTCCATTCAGAGAGCTTCGTCAAGCATTGGTGGAACCGGCACCTCAACATCCACCCTTCTCTCCTCCCCGCCTGTCGCGGCCTCAATACCCATGCGCGCGTTCTGGAAGCGGGCGTCAAGCTCAGCGGCTGCACCGTGCATTTCGTGCGCCCTGAGATGGATTCGGGCCCAATCGTGGCCCAGGCCGCCGTTCGCGTGCTCCCGGGCGATACCGAGGACAGTCTCGGCGCACGCGTGCTCGCCGCCGAGCACCGCCTCTATCCCCATGCGCTCCGCATGGTCGCGTCCGGCGCGGTCCGCGTCGAGGGCGAGATTGTCGCAAGTTCGGCGGGGGTCAAAGCCAAGGGCCCTCAAGCCGCCCTATTCTCGCCGTCGCTCGATGAAGGTCTTTGATTGAAATTGTGAACGGCCGTAAGATTGGGGCCTGGACGAGGCAGTCTGTCGCACCGCAAGATGGCGCCTAGCCGCGTGTGGACAGCGTAGACAGCCGGATGCTAGAGAGGCTGGCCCAAATCGAGGCAGTTTTAGACCTATTTTCCAAGCGAACGGCCGCTTTTTTCGCAATTGGAGCCGACGCGAAGGAAGCGGGCAAAGGCCCCCGAAACCAACAGCAGGGAACGAGGGGCAAGGCATAAAATGGCAGATATGACAGTCGCCTATTCTCCATCGCATGGGCTCGGCGAAGAACAGAGCATTTGGTTCAAGCTGACCCCGCTCCTGAACCAGGAGAACCCCATGCAGGTTCTCATGGCGCTCAGCGACAAGTATGGCGGCGTGATTCCCATCAATCTCAAGAACCAACGCGTCATGCTCTTGTCGGAGCCCGCGCATGCCGAGCGCGTGCTGGTGTCGAACGCCGACAACTACGTGAAGTATTTCGACGGGCTTCGCCCTATCTTCGGCAAGAGCATGATCACCGTCGATGGCGCGCTGTGGCAGAGGATTCGCTCGCCGCAGCAGGCAGCTTTCCACCCACATATGTTCGAGGCCTACTTCCCTTATCTCATGTCGGCCATCGACTCGAAGATGGCGCGCT
>DASTKZ010000029.1:0-9898 GCA_035715445.1 Methyloceanibacter sp. | reverse complement strand
GTGATGAGGTTGAGCGCGCGGGCCGCGCCCGAGGGACCGTAATATCCGGGCGGATGGTCGGGGCCCGGCACTGTGCTATCGACCTTTTCCGCCGCAAGCGGCACAGCGCGAAGCGGCGGGGCCGTCAACTGGCCGAAGCCATCGAGCGTTTGCAGCGGCGGCAACGCGCCGGTTGCGATCGTGGGACGCGCGGCGGCTCCAGCTTCGCCTTCCGTCTCCTTGCCCGGCTCAAGCGCGATCTGGCTCGGACCGAGCGCGACGGCGCGGCGCAGCATCTCGACGAAGAGGCCTGAGAGCGGCAGATTCGACCAGTCGGAATTCGCCGTGACGTGGAACAGCACGATGAAGCCCTGACCCGTTTTCGCGGCGGTGACGAGCGGCGTGCCATCGGCAAGACGCGCCCAGACCTCGGCCTCGCTCGCCACGCTCGGATCGGCGAGCACTTGGCGGTTCACCTTGACATCCTCGGGCACGGCGAGGCCGCGGAAAGGGCTGTTATCCTCGAACGGCGCAAGCGGCTGCGGCGTGCTCCAGGAGAGTGAGCCGCCGAGCGAGCGGCCGCCGCGGCGGAGCGCCACGGGCAGCAATTCATCGCCGCCTTGCTCAAGCCTCGGTCCGGCAAAACGAATGAGCACGCCCCCCGCCTTGACCCAGGCTTCGAGCTCCTCCTCGGTGCCGGCGACGAGTTTGCCGATATCGGCGAGAACGATCGTCGAAACCTTCTGCGCGATCAGGGCGTGAATGGCGTTGGCGACGTTGCCCTCGCTCGGCGCCACCACGTCGGCGTAAGGCGACAGCGCGCGCTCGACGTAATAGAGGGGCGAAAGCAGCGGCTGCGCCGCTTCGCGCGATTCGCCCGAAACGATGCCGACGCGATGCCATTGCGAGCGGGCATCGAGCAGGTGGACGGCGCCGGCGGACCGTTCGCCCGCGATGGCGATGCGCGCGACCTGATTGCGGATCTCGATCGGCAAATCGAACTGCACAATGGTTTCGTTCTTGCCCAGGCTTAAGGTAAAGGGCGCCTCGCCCAGAGGCTCGCCGCGGCCGGTCAGCGCCTTGACGACGCCCGCGCGCGGTCCTTCCGCGCCGCTCAAGACGCGGGCGGCAAACGTGCCGCTCTCGCCCGTGCCCTGTCCGAGCGCGAGTGCTGCATCGTCCCGTTCCGGCCGGAGCACGGAGAGGGTGCCGCCGCCGCCCGCGAATTTGGCAAGAGCGCCGGCAAAGGCTCCGGCGTCGCCATAGTCGAGACCGTCGGAGAGCCACAGCACGCTGAAGCCCGTCTTCCCGCCAAGCTCCTTTTCGAGCGTCGCGGCAAGTGCTTTGCGATCGGGGGCGTAAGGCTCGGGCGTGATGCCGCCGATGCGTTCGCGCGCCTTATCCGGGCTCAAGGGAGCGCTGACCTGCTGGCCGGGCGCGGAAGGCGCAAACACGATGGTGCGGCCATCGCGCGCGGCGCGGTCGATCACCGCTTCGATTGCCTCGCGGCGCTCGGACCAATGCGCGGCCGAGGCCCAACCATTGTCGATGACGACGAGGAGGGGGCCCGTGCCGGCGAAACTTTGCCGGTCGGGATTGAGCACGGGGCGCGCGAGCGCAAGGATGATCAAAGCGGCGAGCAGCATGCGCAAGGCGGTGAGCCACCACGGGCTCCGCGCAGGCTCCTCCTCGGTCGTCTTGAGATCCTTGAGCAGGCGCGTCGGCGGAAAGACCACGAGCTGCGGGCTTGGGGGGGTGAGCCGAAGCAGCCACCAGATTGCGGGTAGCGCGGCAAGCGCCGCCAGCACCCAAGGCTGAAGGAATCCAATCGCGCCGATGGTGATCATGACTGGAGGCTCGCGGCCCTGCCCGCTCCTTGCCGGGCAGCCCTATAGCGATAATCGCTGTCGAGCCCGGCGAGGCGGCTATGGAGCGACAGCACCGCCTCCTCGGGCGGCCGGTCGGTGTGATGGATCAGGAACGACCAGCCGAGCCGCCGCGTCACCTCGAGGAGATCGTCGCGATGACGCTTGAGCCGTTCCTGGTAGTCCTCGCGCAAGGTCTCGGCGCGGCCGGCGATCATCCGGTCGCGGCCTTCGCTCGCGGCAAATTCGGTGCGGCCGGCGTAGGGAAGCGTTTCCTCGGCCGGATCGACAATATCGATCAGGTGCCCGCGCACCCCTTGCGCCGCAATCGCCTCGAACCGCGCGCGCAATTCGGCGACCGGCTCGAGGAAGTCGCTGAACAGAAGGCACTCGGAGAAGCGGCTCAGTCTCGCGTTGGGCGGCAGGCTCGCTTCGCTCGTATCGCCCATGAGAACTTCGGCGAAGCGGCGGGCGGCGGAGCGCCCCGTGAAGATCTGTCCGCCCATGAGACCGATGCGCTCGCCGCCGCGGGCGAGAAGCTCGGCAAGCGCGAGCGCAAGCACCACGGCGCGGCTTTCCTTGGTGACCTTGGCGAGACGGGAGCGGAACCGCATCGAGGCCGAGAGATCGACCCAGAGCCAAACCGTATGCGCCGCCTCCCATTCGCGCTCGCGCACGAACAGCGTGTCTGAGCTCGCCGATCGGCGCCAGTCGATGCCTGTGACCGAGTCGTTCTGGTCGTAGTGACGGAACTGCCAGAACGTCTCGCCCGGTCCGGCGCGGCGGCGGCCATGCGTTCCGTGGGCGACGGTGTGGGCGATCCGCTGCGACTCGATGAGGAGCGCAGGGATGCGCGCCGCCAGGCTGTGGGCTTCGGCTTCCTCGCCGGAAAATGGCTGAAGCGATTTCTCTCGCGTGACGGCCAAGCTCAAATCACCCCAGCGGCTCGACAAGTCGCGCGACCATCTGGCTCATGTCGATCCCTTCGGCACGGGCGGCGAAGGTGAGCGCCATCCGGTGCTTGAGCACGGGCTCGGCGAGATCGATCACGTCGTCGATGGAGGGCGCGAGCCGTCCTTCGATCATGGCCTTGGCGCGCACGGCAAGCATCAGGGCCTGGCTCGCGCGCGGGCCCGGGCCCCAGGCGATCAAATCGTCGAGCTCCTCGTCGATGCCGGTGCCCGGCCGCGCCGAGCGCACGAGCTTCAGGATCGCATCCACCACCTGGTCGCCGACCGGAAGCTGGCGCACGAGCCGCTGCGCCACCATCAACTCCTCGGCGGAGAGAATGGTCTTGAGCGTGCGCTCCTCGACGCCGGTCGTGGCGAACAGCATGCGGCGCTCGGCGGCGGCGTCCGGATAGGACACGTCGATCTGCAACAGGAAGCGGTCGAGCTGGGCTTCGGGCAGCGGATAGGTGCCTTCCTGCTCGAGCGGATTTTGGGTGGCGAGGACGTGGAAGGGGCGGGGCACGTCGTGACGCTTGCCCGCCACTGTGACGTGATGCTCCTGCATCGCCTGAAGCAGCGCCGACTGCGTCTTGGGGCTCGCGCGGTTGATCTCGTCGGCCATCAGCAACTGGGTGAAGATCGGGCCTTCGACGAAACGAAAGCTGCGCCGGCCGCCCGCGGCTTCTTCGAGCACCTCGGAGCCGACGATGTCGGAGGGCATCAGGTCGGGCGTGAACTGGATGCGCTTGTTCTGAAGGCCGAGCACGGTGCCGAGCGTCTCGACCAGGCTCGTCTTGGCGAGGCCGGGCACGCCGATCAGCAGCGCATGACCGCCGGAGAGAAGCGTGATGAGGGCAAGGTCGATGACGCGTTCCTGACCGAAAATGGTCGATCCCGTGGTCTCGCGGACGCGTCCAATCTTGGCGCCAACCTCCTCGATACGATCGACGAGCTTGGAATCGGCTTGGGCAACGGTTGTCATGGCTTCTATTTGTCTCGATGCTGATGCTAGGGAAATATAGGGCCAAAGGCCTGGCGGAGAAGAAGCACTTTGAGCGGCAATTCGGTCACAATCGCGTTGATTTGGGCCTCCGAACCGGCCCGGCTCGCGGGTCGGCCGGCAACCCGGCCGGGAGCGGTCTAGCCATGCCCCGCCAAGACAGAAGCGATGCTGTCGTAGCATCGGCAAAGGCCCGCGGCAAACGGCCTTCGGGGGCATTGCCAAAGCTTAATCTTTGCGGGGATATCGGGCTAAAGATCGGCCGCGACGGCACGTGGTACTACCAGGGGGGCGTCATCGGCCGGAAGGGGCTCGTCAAGCTGTTCGCATCGGTGCTCCGGTACGAGAAGGACGGGCGCTACTACCTGGTCACGCCGGTCGAGAAGGTGCCGATCGCGGTCGAGGCGATGCCTTTCATTGCCGTCGAGATGAGGCGGCAGGGGCGGGGAAAGAAGCAAAGCCTTTCCTTCCGCACCAATGTGGACGACACGGTAAAGGCCGGGCGCAAGCACCCGCTCGGTTTCGAGCGCGGGCCGGCCGGCGGCTTCACGCCGTTCGTTCTCGTGCGCGACGGCCTCAAAGCGCGCCTCTCCCGCCCGGTCTACTACGAGCTTGCGGCTCTCGCCGCCAAGAATCCGTCAGGCAAGGGAGAGGGGGTGTGGAGCGGCGGCGCGTTCTTCCGGTTTCCGGCCGAGGCGAGCTAGGGCCTTCCCCTCAGCCACTCGCTTTGCCGGGCGCGCGCCGTTATGGTGCTGCTCGCGCCGTTCGCCAAAGGCCTCAGAGCCATTCGATGTTTCGCATCGCGCTGATCGACATTCTTCTTTTTTCGCTGCCCTTCCTGATCTACGCGGCCTATCGGTTTGCAGTGAAAGGCGTGCCGCCGGATCAGCTTTGGCAGGGCGCGCCGGTCTTCTGGCTGCTCGCGGCGGGTGTCGGGCTTCTCCTTGTCGTCATGGCAACGGTCATCCAATTCTCCGGCGGCAAGCCCGGCGGGATCTATCATCCGCCGAGCCTGGAAGACGGTGTCATCAAGCCCGGCGAGATCGATTGACGGCGCCCCATGTCTAATCCCGCGCCCCCTTCGCTCAAGGATGCCCCGTGGCTGAAACGCCCCGAGACGGCGCGAATCTTCGCCGCGCTCGAAGCGCCGGGCGCGGAGACGCGCGCCGTGGGCGGCGCGGTGCGCGACAGCCTGCTCGGGCGCCCCGTCAAGGAAGTGGATTTCGCCACGACTGCGTTGCCGCAACAGGTGATGACGCTCGCGGCCAAAGCAGGCCTCAAGGCCGTTCCGACCGGCATCGAGCACGGCACCGTCACGATCGTCGCCGACGGCGTTCCCTTCGAGGTCACGACGCTCAGGCGCGACGTCGAAACCTACGGGCGGCATGCGACGGTCGCGTTCACCGAGGATTGGCTGGAGGACGCGCGCCGACGTGATTTCACCCTCAATGCGCTCTACGCCGCGAGCGACGGGACCCTGTTCGATCCGCTCGGAGGGTATGACGATGTGCTTGCCGGCCGGGTGCGTTTCATCGGCGATGCGGAAGCGCGCATCAAAGAGGACTATTTGCGCATTTTGCGCTTCTTTCGCTTCAACGCCTATTATGGCAACGGGCCGTTCGATCCGGATGGGCTTCGGGCTTCGGTCGCGCTCCGCGGCGGGATGGCGCAACTCTCGGCGGAGCGGGTCGCGGGTGAGGTGAAGCGCATCCTCGTCGCGCCGCAGGCGATGCGCGCGGTCGAGACGCTGTTCGATTACGGGCTGCTCACCGACATTCTCGGCGGCGTGCCGCGGATTCAGCGCTTGAGGCGCCTCGTTGCAAACGAGGACGCGCTTCGGCGCGAGCCCGACGCCATGACGCGGTTCGCGGCGCTTGCGGTATTCGTCGGCGAGGATGCAGCCCGCCTGTCCGCGCGCTTGCACCTCTCGAACGCCGAGCAGGGCGTGCTCGCGCTCGGCGCGGGCAATCACGACCACAGCTTCCTTCCCGAAGAGGCCGCCGCCAAGCGGCTGCTCTACCGGCTCGGTCCGCGCGACTATGCGGCGGCGGCGCTGATCGCTTTCGCCGATTCCGGCGCCGCGCCGGACGACAAGAGCTGGCGCGGTGCCGCGACCCTTGCCGAGCGCTGGCAGGCGCCTGTCTTCCCGCTCAAGGGAAATGACGTCATGACGCTCTGTGGGGTGGAAGGCCCGGCGCTCGGCGCGCTTCTCAAGACGCTCGAGGCCGAATGGGTGAGGGAAGGATTCGCCGCTGCGAAAGACGAACTCCTCGAGCGCGCGGCCAATCTTAGCCGAAGATCATCCAAGCAAGGCCGATAAGGGTCGCTGCGAAAGCAAGGACGACCGGCACCAACGCGATCTCGATCAGGACATCGCGGCCGCGCATGGTTTCGCCCCCGATAGCAACATCGCTGTCAAGAAATGCGCTGAAACTCGTCTGGCGCGCCGGCCAGCGCGAATCTCCCGTGGCCAAAGAAGCAACCAGCAGGAAGAGTGAGACAAACATCGCGCAGAAAAGAGTCACGATCGCGAGGTAAAAATCGATACCGCCTTTGCCGGCGAAAGCAGTCCACACAACGGCGATGAACCAAAGGACAGCGCCAATGGCGATCTCGAAGACGATAGGATGAATGCCAGTCGCCTGGCGCGTCAGTCTTGCTGCAGTATCTGACATGGCGGCCTCCATGTCGCGACGTCACGCCCCGCACCAGCCGCCCACGCTACGTAGATGGGATTTGGGGCATCGCCCGCCAAGAAGGACTTATTGACGCAGAAGTCAGCCGAGCTTTTCGATCAGCGCCATGGCGGCGGCGGGGGCGCGCAGCTTCCCTTCATGGATGAAATAGACGAAGACGTCGCGCGGCTTGCTTCCGGGTTTGTGCGCGGCATCGACCGGCGCGAGGTCCTTGGGCGCTTCGCCCTTGGCCCAGACTTTCACGCGCGCGGTCCAGGCGTCGAGCTCTTGCGGCTTGTAGGCGGCCGGCAGGCGATCGTCGCCGCGCTGGAGCCGCGCATAGACCACCTCGGCGGTCACGTCGGCGATCGAGGGCCATGTCTCGGCGTCGGTATAGGCCGCGCCCGCGTTGTTGTCGCGGAGCAGCTTGACGAATTCCGGCGTCGCGAAACTTCCGTGGCGCGGCTCGATCACGTGGTTGAGCTTGAGACCGTCGAGCTCACGCGGCAGGTGTTCGAGAAAGCGCGCGAAATCGTCGGACTCGAATTTCTTGAACGGCGCGAATTGCCACAAGACCGGCCCGAGCTTTGTGCCAAGCTCGGCGAGGCCGGAGGCGAAGAAGCGCTTGATGAAGCTGCCAGTCTCGGCGAGCGCCTTCTGCTGGGTGACGAGACGCGGGCCCTTCACCGCGAATACGAAGTCGTCCGGCACGGCGGCGGCCCAGGCGCGGAAACTCTTCGCGCTCTGAAGCCGGTAATGCGTGGCGTTGATCTCGATCGATGTGAGGCGTGAACCGGCATAAGCAAGCTCGTCCGCCTGCTTCAGCCCCTTGGGATAGAACACGCCGCGCCAGGGCGCGTAGCTCCAACCGCCGATCCCGACGCGAATGCGTCCCGATGATTCCGCCTGTTTCCTCGCCACTGGAACCACTCCGTGTCATGCCCGCGAAGGCGGGCATCCAGTAACCGATTTACGTCTGTGCTGACTGGATTGCCCGGTCAAGCCGGGCAATGACAATGAGCGATCTGGCGGACTTGGACCGGCAAAATAATGGGCCGCGCCAACTGGGCGCGGCCCATTATACGCGCATCGTTACAGACGCTTACGCGACGCGACTTAGAAGTCCATGTCGCCCATGCCGCCGCCGCCCGGCGGCATCGCGGGCGCCTTCTTCTTCGGCTTCTCGGCTACCATCGCCTCGGTGGTGATGAGGAGGCCCGCGATCGAAGCGGCATCTTGGAGCGCGGTACGCACCACCTTGGCCGGGTCGATCACGCCCTGCTTGACGAGATCGCCGTATTCACCGGTTGCGGCGTTGTAGCCGAAGGCATAGTCGCCCTTGTCGACGATCTTGCCGACCACGACGGCGCCATCCTCGCCGGCATTCTCGGCGATCTGTCGGGCAGGGGTCTGAAGAGCGCGGCGCACGATATTGATGCCGACCTTCTGGTCCTCGTTGGCCGCATTGAGCTTGTCGAGGGTCTTCTGCGCGCGGATCAGCGCCACGCCGCCGCCCGGCAGGATGCCTTCCTCGACGGCGGCGCGGGTCGCGTTCAACGCATCGTCCACCCGGTCCTTCTTCTCCTTCACCTCGATCTCGGTGGCACCGCCGACCTTGATCACGGCGACCCCGCCGGCAAGCTTGGCGAGCCGCTCTTGTAGCTTCTCGCGGTCGTAGTCGGAGGTCGTGTCCTCGACCTGCTGCTTGATCTGGGCGACACGCGCCTCGATATCGGCCTTCTTGCCGGCGCCATCGACGATGGTCGTGTCATCCTTGGTGATGACCACCTTCTTGGCGCGGCCGAGCATGTCGAGGGTGACATTCTCGAGCTTGATGCCGAGATCCTCGGAGATGACCTGGCCGCCGGTCAGAACGGCGATGTCCTGGAGCATGGCCTTGCGGCGATCGCCGAAGCCGGGCGCCTTGACGGCCGCGACCTTCAGCCCGCCGCGGAGCTTGTTGACCACGAGCGTGGCGAGCGCCTCGCCTTCGACGTCCTCCGCAATCACGAGCAGCGGCTTCCCCGACTGCACCACCGCCTCGAGCAGAGGCAGGATCGATTGCAGGTTCGAGAGCTTCTTCTCGTTGATGAGAATGTAGGGGCTTTCAAGCTCGACGCGCATCTTGTCGGCGTCGGTGATGAAATAGGGGGAAATATAGCCGCGGTCGAACTGCATGCCCTCGACCACTTCGAGCTCGGTTTCGAGCGCCTTGGCCTCCTCGACGGTAATCACGCCGTCATTGCCGACCTTCTGCATCGCCTTGGCGATGATGCTGCCGATATCCTGATCGCCGTTGGCGGAAATAGTGCCGACTTGCGCGATCTCCTCGCTCGAGGTGACTTTCTTCGCCTTCGACTTCAACTCGTCGAGGATGGCATTGACGGCAAGATCGACGCCGCGCTTGAGATCCATGGGATTGGCGCCGGCGGCAACCGACTTCGCGCCTTCCTTGACGATGGCTTGAGCGAGCAGGGTCGCGGTCGTGGTGCCGTCGCCGGCGGTGTCTGACGTCTTCGAGGCGACTTCGCGCACCATCTGCGCGCCCATGTTCTCGAACTTGTCCTCGAGCTCGATCTCCTTGGCGACCGTGACGCCGTCCTTGGTGATGCGCGGCGCGCCGAAGGACTTCTCCAGCACGACGTTGCGGCCCTTGGGGCCGAGCGTCACTCTGACCGCATTGGCCAAAATATCGACGCCGCGCAGCATGCGCTCGCGGGCGTCTTGGGCAAATTTCACTTCCTTCGCTGCCATTTGTCTCTCCGTTACTTTAATCGCCGCCTCCGGCCTGTCCGCGCAAGGCGCGGGAGCGGGGCGGCGTCACGTGAGCCATCCGCGAGAAGGGCCGCCCTCGGGCGGCCCTCGGCGGTTGGCGAATGTCGTTACGCGGCCTTCTTCTTCGCGACGGCGCCTTCGAGCACGCCGAGGATGTCGCTCTCCTTCATGATGAGAAGCTCCTCGCCGTCGATCCTGACCTCGGTGCCTGACCACTTGCCGAACAGCACGCAATCGCCGGGCTTCACGTCGAGCGCCACAAGCGCGCCCTTCTCGTCGCGGACGCCGGGGCCCGTGGCGACGATCTCGCCCTGCTGCGGCTTCTCCTTCGCGGTATCGGGGATGATGATGCCGCCTTTGGTCCGCTCATCCTCCTCGATACGGCGCACGACGACGCGGTCATGCAGTGGACGAAACTTCATTTTCCTCATCCTCCTCCAGGCAATGATGATTCAAGGGCGCTCAAATGAACGGCGCACCCCGCGCGAGCTATGTAGACGGCCACATTAGCACTTTCAAGCCGCGAGTGCCAAAACCGTTAGCAACCCGGTTCGGCTGCTGCCAAGGCGCTGATTTGATTTGCAGAAATTCTGGACGCGACTCGGTCCGGCAGCTAGTTTTTGGCAAAACACCAAGAAGCGAAAAAGCAGGGAC
>DASTKZ010000028.1:0-7383 GCA_035715445.1 Methyloceanibacter sp. | reverse complement strand
CACAAGGTTCATTTCGACAACCTGACGCCGCTCTTCCCGCACGAGCGCTTCAATCTCGAGATCGCAGATCCGACGCGCAAAGATTTCTCGCCGCGCATCATCGATATCGTCTCGCCCATCGGCAAAGGCCAGCGCGGCCTGATCGTGGCGCAACCGCGCACCGGCAAGACGATCATTCTTCAGAACATCGCCCATTCGGTCACGGCCAATCATCCCGAGTGCTACCTCATCGTGCTGCTCATCGACGAGCGCCCCGAAGAAGTGACCGACATGCAGCGCTCGGTGAAGGGCGAAGTGATCTCGTCCACCTTCGACGAGCCGGCCTAGCGCCACGTGCAGGTCGCCGAGATGGTGATCGAGAAGGCCAAGCGCCTGGTCGAGCACAAGCGCGACGTTGTGATCCTGCTCGACTCGATCACGCGATTGGGCCGCGCCTACAACACCGTCGTGCCCTCGTCGGGCAAGGTTCTGACCGGCGGCGTGGACGCGAACGCGCTGCAGCGGCCGAAGCGATTCTTCGGCGCCGCGCGCAATATCGAGGAAGGCGGCTCGCTCACCATCATCGCCACCGCTCTGATCGATACCGGCAGCCGCATGGACGAAGTGATCTTCGAAGAGTTCAAGGGCACCGGTAACTCGGAAATCGTGCTCGACCGCAAAGTTGCCGACAAGCGCATCTTCCCCGCGATCGACATTGCCCGGTCCGGCACGCGGAAAGAGGAGCTCCTGGTTGCGGGCGATCAGCTCAAGAAGATGTACGTGCTGCGTCGGATTCTAAATCCGATGGGCACCCAGGACGCGATCGAGTTCCTGCTCGACAAGCTGAAGCAGACCAAGGACAACGCCGGCTTCTTCGACTCGATGAATACCTAACCGCCGGCGAGGCGCGCCTTGCCGCGCGCCGTTCTGCGCTTTGGATCATCCCTTCGCGGTCGACGCCTCACGCGCCGCAACCGGCGTCTCCCGTGGCTCGCACGGAGACCCGCGCTCGAACGGGATCCTGAGCTGCCGCGCATAGCTTTGCGGGAAATGCGGACAGTCCTGAATGCCGATATCGGCGACGCGGGGCAACCGGTCCGAACCCGGCTTGAAGGTGCCGAGCGCCCGGTCCCACACCGTGAAGAACAGCCCGAAATTCACGTCGCCGTGGCCCGCCCAATTGACATGGTGCAGCCGGTGCACCCGACCGATGGACAGCAATTTCTGCAAGGGTCCGACGGCGTAGTTCACATTCGCATGCTGCAGGTTGAGCTGGATGGCGATGGCGGTTCCGAGCGCGGCGGCGACGGGCACCGGCAAGCCGGCGACGACGAGAGGCAGCGTACCGAAGGCGACGTCCATCGCCTGATGCAGCGGATGGCGGACAAAGCCGTTCAAGCCGTAGAGGCGGCTGACGCCGTGATGGATGGAATGAAATTTCCATAGCCATCCGACCCGATGGCTCAAATGGTGGATCATCGTCATGACGCAGTCGGCGATGAGGAGCGCGAGCAGGAACTGCACGGCGAAGGGCAGCGCGCGCGGCCAGAGGTCCAATGCCGGCAAGCCGAGACTGATCAACAGCAAGAGGCCGAGGGTGATGAGGTTCCCGAGTTCGTAGACGACGCCATGCGCGACGTCCTTGCCGATGTCGTCGTGAGCGCGGTTCCACTCTCCTTCGTACGGAAGCACGAGCTCCATCGAGAACGACAGGCCGATGGCCGCGAGAATGACGAAGGCGAGCCACAGATAGCGGTAGCCGTTCGCCATCAGATAGACCGCGATCCCGACGAGCCCGAGGAGCATTGCCGGGACATAAAGATAGCGAGCGAAAAGACGCAGGAACGACACGGCAGTTGATCCGGTTTGAGGTTGGTTAACACCTCAGACGCCGATTTGTGTCGGGGCCGCGACAAAAAAATTCTTGCGCGCACGGCGTTGCGCCGCGCCGATTTGTCGCGGGATTTGCGCGGAATTCAGGCCGCTCGCAGACGCGCCACCTTCACGGTTTCGATCAAGGAATGGGAGTCGGTGACCGGCAGGGAGCATTGCGGGCCGATGCAGACATAGGCCGTGGGCTTGCCGTCGATAGCGGTCTTGCCGTGGGCGGGCGACGATTCCGGCAAGACGAGACCGTCCTCGCCTTCGCGGACCTCCTGCACAGTCGCGTTCGGCAGCGACACTTGGGCGAGCGCACGGCGCAAAGCGCCCGCATCGCCGCCCTTCGGCACGATCAGAACGATCAGCGCCGGCGCGTAGGCGTCGAGCGTCGCTGCGAGCAGCCCGGCATGCGCGAGCAGGTTTTCGTTCACGGCGCCGGCGAAACCGCGCAAGATCGCGTCGGCGCGCTTGCTATAGCGCTCGTCTCCGGTCCATAGCGAGAGCGCGACGAGGTTCGCGACCATCACCCCGTTGGCGTTCGGCGTCGCGTCGTCCTGGCCGCTGAAGGGGCGCACGATCAGGTCCGACGTATCGTCGGCGGCGAAGTAGTAGCCGCCGAGATCCTCCGCCCAATAATGCCGGTCGAGCACTTGCGTCCATTCGCGCGCTTGCGCGACGTAGCGCTGCTTGCCCGTGACGTTGGTGAGAGCGAGCGCTGCTCTGATCATGTTGGCGTAGTCGTTGGCCGACGCCGGCGCTTTCGCTTCGTTGGCGCGATAGGCGTGGAACAGCCGACCCTTCGACATCATCCGTGTACATACAAAATCGAAGGCCCGCTCCGCGGCACGGAGCCAGTCGCTGCGGTCGAAGGCATCGGCCGCATTGGCAAGTGCGGCGATCATCAATCCGTTCCAGTCGGCGAGCACCTTGTCGTCGAAGCCAGGACGCACGCGCCCCGCGCGCCGCGCCAGCAGCTTTTCGCGCATCGCCGCAAGACGCGCTTCGATCGCTCCGTCGCGCAATTCGCTCGCGTCGATCCGGTTGAGGATGTTGTGGCCCTCGAAATTCCCTTGCGCCGTCACGTCGTAAATTTCGGCGAAGAGCTTTGCGTCTTCAGACCCGAGCACGTCCTCGATCTCGGCAAGGCTCCAAACGTAGAACTTTCCCTCCTCGCCTTCGCTGTCGGCGTCGAGCGACGAGGCAAAGGCCCCGCCCTCGACCGTCATTTCGCGCATGAGCCAGCCGATGGTCTCGGCGATCCTCGCGGCGTAGAGCGGCGACTTGGTCTCGCGCCACGCCTCGGTCATCAAGCCGACAAGCTCGGCGTTGTCGTAGAGCATCTTCTCGAAATGCGGCACGAGCCAGCGCTGATCGACGCTGTAGCGCGCGAAGCCACCGCCGAGATGGTCGTAGATGCCGCCTTGAGCAATCCGCGTCAGCGTCAGCTCGACCGCCTCGCGCGGGTTGACGAGCCCGTAGCGAAGAGCGGCGCGCCACAGGAATGAAAAGAATTGCGGCTGCGGGAATTTCGGCGCGCCGCTGATCCCGCCATAGACCGGATCGACCGCGGGCACGAAGCGGCGGGCGAGCTCGGAGAGCTTGGGTTCCGGCGGCGGCTCGGCGCTCGAACCGCGGCGTGGCGCGAGCCGTTCTTTCAGCGCCTCGGCGTTGTGCCTGACCTTGACCGACTCGTCGCGATAGATCCGCGCGATTTCATTCAGTACACGGACGAATGCGGGACGACCGAAGCGTTCCTCCTTGGGGAAGTAGGTGCCGCCCCAGAACGGCTCGGCGCCAGAGGTGAGGAACATGGTGAGCGGCCAGCCGCCCTGCTCGCCGAGCGCATGCAGCGCCCCCATGTAGATCGCATCGATGTCGGGGCGCTCCTCGCGGTCGACCTTGATGTTGACGAAGAGGTCGTTCATCACCTTCGCCGTCGTCTCGTCCTCGAAGCTCTCATGCGCCATCACGTGGCACCAATGGCAGGCTGCGTAGCCGACCGAGAGCAAGATCGGCTTGCCGCTCGCGCGCGCCTCGGCGAGCGCCGCCTCGCCCCACGGGCGCCAATGGACGGGATTGTCCTTGTGCTGGAGGAGATACGGGCTCGTCTCTTTGGCCAGCTGGTTACTGTCCGCGCGCTCCTGCATGGTCCTTCCTTTCGCCGCGGCCTAGGATAGCGCGTCTGACCGGAGATGGCCCACGCGATGAACAGGCCTGTCATGAACGCCGCCGACACGATCGTCGCGCCGGCGAGCGGCATGAGCCTCGCGGCTGTCGCCGTGATCCGCATCTCGGGTCCGAACGCGAGCGCCGTGCTCGATGCGTTGTGCGGCGGCGTGCCCCCTCCCCGCCACGCAAGCCTGCGCGCGATCGGGCTCGCGGGCGCGCCGCTCATCGATCGCGGCCTCGTCCTCTGGTTCGAAGCACCTTCGAGCTTCACCGGCGAGGACATGGCCGAGCTTCACGTGCATGGCGGCCGCGCGGTGATCGGGGCCGCGATCGATGCGGTGCTCACGCTGCCCGGCACGCGCCTCGCCGAGCCCGGCGAGTTCGCGCGCCGCGCCTTCGAGAACGGCAAGCTCGACTTGACGGAAGTCGAAGGGCTCGCCGATCTCATCAACGCCGAGACGGAAGCGCAGCGCCGCCAGGCGCTGGCGCAAGCTGAAGGGTCTTTGCGCGCGCTCTACGAGAACTGGCGCGCGGAACTCGTGCGTGCGCAAGCGCTGATCGAGGCCGGTCTCGACTTCGCCGACGAGGGCGACGTGATCGCCGATGTCTTGGCGAAGGCCGATCCTATCGTCGGAGAACTTCGCGCCGCGATTATGCGTCATTTGTCGGAAAGGAGCGGCGAGCGTCTGCGCGACGGGTTCAGGGTCGTCATCGCCGGCGCGCCCAACGCCGGCAAGTCGAGCCTGCTCAATGCGCTCGCCAAGCGCGACGCGGCGATCGTGTCGGAGGAGGCGGGCACCACGCGCGATGTTATCGAGGTCCATCTCGATCTCGGCGGGGTGCCGGTCATGCTGATCGACACCGCGGGCTTGCGCGAAGCCGAAGGCAAGGTCGAGGCGGAAGGCATCCGGCGCGCGTTGGCGCGGGCAGGGGACGCCGACCTCGTTCTCTGGATCGTCGATGCGACGGCGCCGCAATGGCACGCGCCGCGAGGCATCGCATCGCGGAAGCCGGGCGAGGGTGGTGCGGCAGTGGTCACGATCCTGAATAAGATCGACCTCGCGCCAGGCGAAGGAGCGGGACGCGACGCTCTGCGCGTTTCGGCCAAGACCGGCGAGGGCATCGAGCGGCTCGTTGACATGCTGGCGGACAACGCGGCGGTCGGCACAAGCGCGGGGGCGGGGGCTCCGCTCCTGACACGGGCCCGCCACCGGGTCGAGCTCGAGGCGGCGCATGCCGCGCTCGAGCGCTACGGCGATCGCGCGTCTGCTCCCGAGCTCAAGGCCGAGGAGCTGCGGATCGCCGGGCACCATCTCGGCCGGCTCACGGGCCGGATCGATGTCGAAGAGGTGCTCGGCGCGATCTTCGCCGAGTTCTGCATCGGCAAGTAGACCTCCGCGTTCCTGATTCACGTGAAACATTGGGGGCCGCTTTGACGAAGGCGCGCGAACCGACTAGGTACGGGCCATGAACAAGGGCTTCGATGTGATCGTGATCGGCGGCGGCCATGCCGGCTGCGAGGCGGCCGCGGCCGCGGCGCGAATGGGCGCGCGGACCGCGCTCGTCACCCACAGCTTTTCCACAATCGGCGAAATGTCCTGCAATCCGGCCATCGGCGGCCTCGGCAAGGGCCATCTCGTGCGCGAGATCGATGCCCTCGATGGGCTGATGGGCCGGGTGGCGGACGAAGCCGGCATCCAGTTCAGGGTGCTGAACCGGAGCAAAGGCCCCGCGGTGCAAGGCCCCCGCGCCCAGGCCGACCGCAAGCTCTATCGCAAGGCCATGCAGGCCGCGATCGGGGCGACCTCCGGCCTCGAGGTGATCGAGGCCGCGGTCGAGGACCTCATTGTCGAGGACGGCGCCGTCACCGGCATTGTCACCGGCGACGGGAGGCGCTTCTCGGCCCGCGCCGTGGTCCTCACCACCGGCACGTTCTTGCGCGGCCTCATCCATATCGGCGAGCGGAAGATCCCGGCCGGACGCATTGGCGAGGCCCCTGCCCTTGGGCTCTCGACGCGGCTCTACGCGCTCGGCCTCGCCATGGGCCGGCTCAAGACCGGCACCCCGCCCCGTCTCGACGGCCGCACCATCCGCTTCGACGGACTCGAAGTGCAGAACGGCGACTGCCCGCCCCGGCCCTTCTCGTTCCTCACCGAGAAGATCACGACGCCGCAGATCGCCTGCCATATCACCCACACCAATGCCGCGACCCACGCCATCATCGAACGCAACCTCGCCCGCGCGCCGATGTACTCCGGCGCAATCGAGAGCGTCGGCCCGCGCTACTGCCCCTCGATCGAGGACAAGATCGTGCGCTTCAAGGAGCGCGGCAGCCATCAGATCTTTCTCGAGCCCGAAGGTCTCGACGACGACACCGTCTATCCGAACGGCATCTCGACCTCGCTCCCCGAAGACGTTCAGCACGCCTTCCTCGCGACCATCCCGGGGCTTGAGACCGCGCGCGTCATCAGGCCGGGCTACGCCATCGAGTACGACTACATCGATCCGCGCGAACTCTCGGCCGGTCTCGAAGTCAAGGCCGTCGCGGGCCTGTTCCTGGCGGGCCAGATCAACGGCACGACCGGCTACGAGGAAGCCGCGGGGCAGGGGCTTGTCGCCGGCGTGAACGCCGCGCTTGTCGCCGGCGGTGGAGAGGCGCGCTTCAATGTCAGCCGCGCCGACGGCTATCTCGGCGTGATGATCGACGACCTCGTGACCCGCGGAATCACCGAGCCGTACCGGATGTTCACGTCGCGGGCGGAGTATCGCCTCACCTTGCGGGCCGACAATGCCGACCAGCGCCTCACGGATAAGGGGATCGCTCTGGGCTGCGTAGGGCAGGCGCGCTCGGAGCGCCATCGCGACAAGATGGCTGCGCTGGCTGCGGCCAAGGCATTGGCAAAGTCTCTGACAATGACTCCCAACGAAGCCGCCAGGCATGGTCTCGCTCTCAACCGGGATGGCCACCGCCGTTCGGCATTTGAGTTGCTCGCCTATCCCGAGATCGAATGGGACGTGCTGCGCGGCATCTGGCCGGAGCTGTCGGCCGTCGATCCATCCATCGCCGTGCATCTCGAGATCGACGCCAAATACGATGTCTATCTCAAGCGCCAGACCGCCGACGTCGATGCGTTTCGGCGCGACGAGGGGCTGGTCCTGACCGACATCGATTATGCGGATGTGCCGGGCCTTTCAAATGAGGCGCGCTCAAAGCTGGAGGCGGCTCGACCGCGGACAGTGGGGCAGGCGGGACGCCTCGATGGTTTGACGCCGACGGCGCTGGGTATCCTGGCGGCCTATCTGCGCCGCGAAGCCCGGCGAAAGACTTCGAAGGCGAGCGCGTAGAATCTGTTT
>DASTKZ010000027.1:0-16832 GCA_035715445.1 Methyloceanibacter sp. | reverse complement strand
CAGGCGAAGAAGAACGCGCCTTGCATCATCTTCATCGACGAGATCGACGCGGTCGGCCGTCATCGCGGCGCGGGCCTCGGCGGCGGCAACGACGAGCGCGAGCAGACGCTCAATCAGTTGCTGGTCGAGATGGACGGCTTCGAGGCCAATGAGGGCATCATCCTCATCGCCGCGACCAACCGTCCCGACGTGCTCGATCCGGCGCTGCTCCGTCCCGGCCGTTTCGACCGCCAGGTCGTGGTGCCGCGACCCGACATCATCGGCCGCGAGAAGATCCTGAAGGTTCACGTGCGCAAGGTGCCGCTCGCGCCGGACGTCGATCTCCGCGTCGTCGCCCGCGGCACGCCCGGATTCTCGGGCGCCGATCTCGCCAACCTCGTCAACGAGGCGGCGCTGCTCGCCGCGCGCCGCTCGAAGCGCCTGGTCACGCATCACGAGTTCGAGGACGCCAAGGACAAGGTGCTGATGGGCGCCGAGCGTCGCTCCATGGTGATGACCGAGGAAGAGAAGACGCTCACCGCCTATCACGAGGGCGGGCACGCGCTCGTCGCGCTGCATATGCCGGCGTCCGATCCCGTGCACAAGGCAACCATCATTCCGCGCGGCCGCGCGCTCGGCATGGTCATGCGCTTGCCCGAGCGCGACATGCTGTCCTACACCCGCGCCAAGCTCAAAGCCGACATCACCGTGGCCATGGGCGGCCGCGTCGCCGAGGAGATTGTGTTCGGCTACGAAAAGGTGACGTCGGGCGCCGCCGCCGACATCAAGATGGCGACGCAGCTCGCTCGCGCCATGGTCACGCAATACGGCATGAGCGACAAGCTCGGGCCGCTTGCCTATGGCGACAACGAGGAAGAGGTGTTCCTCGGCCATTCCATCGCGCGCACCCAGAACCTCTCCGACGAGACCCAGACCATGGTCGATGAGGAGATTCACCGCATCGTCGATGAGTCGTTCGAGAGCGCGCGCAAGATCATCTCGGAAAATATCGAGGATCTGCATACGATCGCGCGCGGGCTGCTCGAATACGAGACGCTGTCGGGCGAGGAGATCAAGAACCTGCTCAAGGGCAAGCCCCCGGTGCGCGAATTCGCGGCCGAGGTCTCGCCGCGGCCGGGGCCTGCTTCGGCGGTGCCTGCCGCGGGGCGCGGCAAGCGGCCGCCCGAGCCCGAGCCCGATACTGGCGGCATGGAGCCTCAGCCCCAGACTTGAGACGCGCGCGCGTTTGCTCGCACGAATGCCCGGCCTTCGCGCCGGGCATTTTCGTTTCGATAGGTTGTCTCCCCTTCGCTACGTGCTAAGGCTCAAGCTTATGACGAAGCTCTATGTCAGGCCGGTTGGGGTCACCTATGGCGCGGCTGCGAACGCTGCGGTCGCCGCCGGGGCGGCGCTGCCGCTTGCGGGCGGCGCAATCGCCTTCGCCCTTGCCGAACTGATCGAAGGCATGCCCGGCAAGACCAAGACAAAGATCTTCGCCGCGCAAGCGCTCGCCGCATCGGGCGAACCCGGCCTCAAGTCCCTGCTTGAGCGGATCACGGCGAAGCGATCCCCCTTTGCAGGACTTCCCCTCGATCGTCCCGTCCTCATGGGCATCGTCAACGTCACGCCGGATTCGTTCTCCGATGGCGGGCTCTATGACAGCGCCGAAGCGGCGATCGCGCACGCCGCCGAACTCGCGGGCGCCGGCGCCGCGATCGTCGATATCGGCGGCGAGTCGACGCGGCCCGGCTCCGACGCCGTCGAGGCGAGGGAGGAGGCGGCGCGCGTCATCCCGGTCATCAAAGGCGTTGCCGGCCTGCCCGCGGTCATCTCCGTCGATACGCGCAAGGCTTCGGTGGCGCGGGCGGCCGCGGAAGCCGGCGCGAAGATCCTGAACGACGTGTCGGCGCTGACTTACGACGCCAGAAACGGTCAAGTCGCGGTGGAGACGGGCATGAGTGTCGTCCTCATGCACGCGCAAGGCGAGCCCAAGACCATGCAGGACGATCCGCGCTACGAGGACGTGGTGCTCGAGGTCTTCGACTATCTCGAGAACCGCATCGCTGCTGCGCGCCAAGCCGGCATCGCGCCGTCGCGTATCGCCGCCGATCCCGGCCTCGGCTTCGGCAAGACGCTCGACCACAACCTCGCGCTGCTCGAGCATACGAGCCTGTTCCACGGGCTCGGCGTGCCGCTCCTGATCGGGGCCTCGCGCAAGCGCTTCATTGACGGCCTAGTAGGGGGCGCCGAGCCGCGTTCCCGCGAGCCGGGCTCCCACGCGGCCGCCATCGCCGCCGTGAGCCAGGGGGCGCACATCCTGCGCGTCCATGACGTCGCCGGCACACGCCAGGCGCTCGAGGTGTGGCGGAATTCGGTCTTCGGCACTGAAAATTAAGCGAAATTGGTAATTCCGCTGCGCCGGACTTTGTGTAACTTTTGCTTACATTTTTTGAACTCAAGGGTGGTAGACCAGGAGCATAATTCCATGCGCCGGTCAGACCATAACAAAGAGCAGAGTACGGCCGGAAACATACGGGGGGGCAGCCCAATGCCTCGCAAATTCTTTGGCACGGATGGCATCCGTGGCAGCGCCAACACCTATCCCATGACCTCCGAGGTGGCGCTCAAGGTGGGCATGGCCGCCGGCCGGCTGTTCACCAAGGGCTCCTATCGCCACCGGGTCGTGATCGGCAAGGATACGCGGCTCTCCGGCTACATGATCGAGTCCGCGCTCGTCTCGGGCTTCACCGCGGTCGGCATGGACGTGTTCCAGCTCGGCCCGATGCCGACGCCCGCCGTCGCCATGCTCACCCGGTCGCTCCGCGCCGATCTCGGCGTGATGATCTCGGCCTCGCACAACCCGTATTGCGACAACGGCATCAAGCTGTTCGGTCCCGACGGCTACAAGCTCTCCGACGAAAACGAGGAAGCAATCGAGCTCCTGATGGAAGGCGACGGCACCGACCTGCTCGCCGAGTCGGAGAAGATCGGCCGCGCTACCCGGATCGACAGCGCGCGCGAGCGCTACATCGAATTCGCCAAGCGGACGCTGCCGAAGAACATCCGCTTCGACGGCATTAGGGCGGTGATCGATTGCGCCAATGGGGCTGCATACAAGGTCGCGCCCGAGGCGCTGTGGGAGCTCGGCGCCGAAGTCATCAGGATCGGCGTTGAACCCAACGGCCTCAACATCAACCGGGATTGCGGCTCGACCGCGCCGGACGACCTGATCCGCAAGGTCAGCGAGGTGCGCGCCGATATCGGCATCGCGCTCGACGGCGATGCCGACCGCGTCGTGATCGTGGACGAGAAGGGCCACATCATCGACGGCGACCAGCTCATGGCGGTAATCGCCGAGTCGTGGCAGAAGCGCGGGCGCCTCGCGGGCGGCGGCATCGTCGCCACCGTCATGTCGAATCTCGGGCTTGAGCGCTATCTGGAAAGCATCGAACTCGGCCTCGCGCGCACGCCGGTCGGCGACCGTTACGTGGTCGAGCATATGCGCCAGCACGGCTACAATGTCGGCGGCGAGCAATCGGGCCATATCGTGCTGTCGGATTTCTCGACCACGGGCGACGGTCTCGTGACCGCGCTGCAGCTCCTGTCGGTGGTCGCGCAGAGCGGGAGGCCGGTTAGCGAGATTTGCAATCGCTTCGAGCCGCTGCCGCAAATCCTGAAAAGCGTGCGCTACAAGAATGGCGGCCAGCCGCTCGACAATGTCGCGGTGCGGCGCGCCATCGATAGCGGCAAGTCGAAGCTCGGCAAGTCGGGCCGCCTCGTCATCCGCCCGTCGGGCACCGAGCCCGTGATCCGGGTCATGGCCGAGGGCGACGACGAGAAGCTCGTCAAGACCGTCGTTTCCGAGATTGTCCACGCGTTGACCGACGCCGCCGCCTAGACTTAAAGCGGCTGGCTCTCGTGACCATGCCTGCCAAGCCCGCGCTCAGGCCGCGAAACCCGCGTTTCTCGTCAGGGCCCTGCACCAAGCATCCCGGCTGGTCGGTGGATCGCCTCAAGGGCGCGCTCGTCGGGCGCTACCATCGCGCGGCGGAGCCGCAAGCGAGGCTTGCGCTTGCGATCGAGCGTACGGCGGCGTTGCTCGAGCTTCCCGCCGATTACCGCGTGGCGATCGTGCCCGCTTCCGACACCGGCGCGGTCGAGATGGCGCTCTGGTCCCTGCTCGGGCCGCGCGGCGTCGACGTGCTCGCCTGGGAGGCGTTCGGCCGCGAATGGGTCACCGACATTATCGACCAGCTCAAGATCGAGAACGTCCGCGCGCTGGTCGCGCCTTACGGCGAGTTGCCCGATCTCGGCCAAGTCGATTGCCGCCGCGACGTCGTGTTCGCCTGGAACGGCACGGCGTCCGGCGTGCGCGTGCCCAACGCCGACTGGATCGCAAGCGACCGCGAAGGCTTGACCATTTGCGATGCGACCTCGGCCGTTTTCGCGCAAGCGATCGACTGGACGAAGCTCGATGCGGCGACCTTCTCCTGGCAGAAGGTGCCGGGCGGCGAGGCTCAGCACGGCATGCTGATTCTGTCGCCTCGCGCCGTCGAACGTCTCGAAACCTACACGCCGCTCTGGCCGCTGCCGAAGCTCTTCCGCATGATCGAGCGCGGCAGGCTGAAACAGGGGCTGTTCGCGGGCTCGACCATCAACACGCCGTCGATGCTTTGCCTGGAGGACTATCTCGACGCGCTCGACTGGATCGAGAGCGTGGGCGGGCTTGAAGGCACGATCGCGCGCTCCGACGCGAATGCTGAGGTCCTATCCGCTTGGGTCGAGAGGACACCTTGGGTCGATTTCCTCGCCCGCGTGCCCGAGACGCGGTCCAACACCTCGGTCTGCCTCAAGATTGTCGATCCCGACGTCGCGGCGCTCCCGCCCGAAAAGCGCGACGCCGTTCCGGCGGCGATCGCGGCGCTGCTCGATGCCGAAGATGCCGCCAAGGACATCGCCTCCCATCGCGCCGCACCCGCGGGGTTACGCATCTGGTCCGGGGCCACGGTCGAGCGGAGCGATGTCGAGGCGCTTCTGCCCTGGCTCGACTGGGCCTTCGCCGAAGTCAAGCGGGCGTTCACCCGCGCGGCCTGAGCTGTCCTCTAGCCCCGGAGAGAAAGGCTGGAGGGACGCGCTCAAGCTGGGCGCAAGCTAGCCGCTATAGGGCGATTGCTTGCGCGATTGGCCGGGGTGGTACCGCGCATGCTTGAAGCTCTTGTGCGCCTTTAGCTCCGAGGCGCCGGAGGCTGTCGGCGCTCCCATGGTCGGGCAAGTGTCGGCGTTCGGCTCTTTCGCGCAGGTCGAGATGTCGGCGAGCGCCGGCGTCAGTGCCGCAAGAGAGAGCGAGGCCGCGGCGAAACCTATGACAATGGTTCTGGTCATGGGGGATTCTCCTTCGCTTGAAAATGGCGATCACGTTATGCGTCGCCGATCGCAAGCAAACGCCAATCCCGTCCGGTGTTCTGCCACGCAAGCGGACGCAGGGAGGATGTGTCGCGCCGCGATTCGCCGCAGCGCCAATTGCCGCGGGAGGCTTGAAGCCAGACGTAACGAAAGGGGCTTGATGAGCGCTCGCATTCCGGCAACCGGCGCGCTATAAGCTCACACGGCTCCGCCTGAAAGCGGGGCCGTTTCTGCGTTCCTGGCCCCGAAACGAAGGACTTTTCACGTGGCCAATGTCGTGGTCGTCGGCTCGCAATGGGGCGACGAAGGCAAGGGCAAGATCGTCGACTGGCTGTCCGAGCGCGCCGATGTCATCGTGCGCTTCCAGGGCGGGCACAATGCCGGCCACACGCTCGTGGTCGACGGCGTCACCTACAAGCTCTCGCTGCTCCCCTCGGGCGTGGTGCGAAAGGGCAAGCTCTCGGTTATCGGCAACGGCGTCGTGATCGACCCCTGGGCCTTGGCCGAAGAGATCGCCAAGATGGAGAAGCTCGGGGTCGGCATCTCCCGCGACAATCTCCGTATCGCCGAGAATGCGACGCTCATCCTGCCGCTCCATCGCGAGCTCGATTCGCTGCGCGAGAGTTCGGCCGGAGACGGACGGATCGGGACCACCAAGCGCGGCATCGGCCCGGCATACGAGGACAAGGTCGGACGCCGCGCGATCAGGGTGATGGACCTTCAGGACCTTCCCTCGCTCAAGCCGAAGATCGAGCGCATCCTCGCCCACCACAATCCACTGCGAAAGGGTTTGGGTGAGCCCGAGATTTCCCCCGATGCGCTCTGCGCCGAGCTGACGGAGATCGCGCCGAAGATCCTCCCTTATGTCGATACGGTGTGGGCGCTGCTCGACGCCAAGCGGCGGCAGGGCAAGCGCATCCTGTTCGAGGGCGCGCAAGGGGCGCTGCTCGACATCGATCACGGCACCTATCCGTTTGTCACCTCGTCGAACACGGTTGCGGCGCAGGCCGCGACCGGATCGGGACTCGGGCCCGGCGCCATCAACTATGTTCTCGGCATCACCAAGGCGTACACGACGCGGGTGGGCGAGGGGCCGTTCCCGACCGAGCTCAAGGACGAGACGGGACGGCTGATCGGCGAGCGTGGCGTCGAGTTCGGCACGGTCACGGGGCGCCCGCGCCGTTGCGGCTGGTTCGATGCCTGCCTCGTGCGCCAGACGCGGAAGGTGAGCGGCATCAACGGCATCGCGCTGACCAAGCTCGACGTTCTCGACCAGCTGCCCGAGCTCAGGATTTGCGTGGGCTATAGACTCGACGGACGCGAGCTCGACCATCTGCCCGCGGCGCAAGGGGCGCAAGCGCGCGTCGAGCCGATCTACGAAACGATGGAGGGCTGGACCGAATCGACGCGCGGAGCGCGGTCGTGGGCCGAGCTGCCTGCGCAGTGCATCAAATATGTGCGGCGACTCGAGGAGCTGATCGGCGCGCCCGTCGCGCTGCTCTCGACAAGCCCCAAGCGCGAGGACACCATTCTCGTGCACGATCCCTTCGTCGATTGAGGCGCTCGATTTGGCCGCGGCTATTCACTCTTGTCATTGCCCGGCTTGACCGGGCAATCCAGTACCTCTGATCGTGCGATAAGGTTTACTGGATTCCCGCTTGCGCGGGAATGACAGGCGGGAGGATGAAGGTGTGACGCAAACTTTTTCGTGGAAAGTCGCGTGGATTACCGGCGCTTCCGGTGCGATCTGCGGCGAGATCGCGAAGCGGCTCGCTTCCGCCGGGGTGACTGTCGCCGCCACGGCGCGGCCGAGCGAGGCGCTCAACGCCCTCGCGGCGTCGAGCGGCAAGATCAAGCCGTTTCCGGCCGATGTGCTCAAACCGGAAGAACTGAGAGAGACGGTCGGCAGGATCGAGCGCGAGCTCGGGGCCATCGACCTCGCTCTGCTGGGCGCCGGCATGTACGCGCCGTTCGACATCCGCGCGATCGACCTCGACGGCTTTCGCCGCTCGATGGCGCTCAATGTCGATGGCGTCGTCAACGCGGTTGGCGCCGTGCTGCCGCCGATGCTCGGGCGAAAGGCCGGCCATATCGCCATCATGGGCTCGCTCTTCGGCTATGCCGGGTGGCCGGGCAACGGCAGCTATGGCGCAAGCAAGGCGGCCGTCATCAATCTCGCCGAAAGCATGAAGCTCGAACTGGAGGGAAGCGGCGTCGCCGTCACCATCATCAATCCAGGCTTCGTCGATACCCCGCTCAACGCCTCTTACGACCCCAAGAAGAAGCTCTACGTGATGAGCAAGGAGCGCTGCGCGCGGAAGATTCTGGAGAAGCTTCCGCGCAAGCCCTACGAGATCGCCTTCCCGCCGCAAGTCGAGCTGTTTTTGAAATTGGTGCGCTCGCTGCCGCGCGCGGTCTCCTTCCCGCTCGTCCGCTGGTTCACGCGGCGGATGCAGGGCTAGGTCGGTCTAGCTCAAGAGCTCGCGGAAATAGGTATCGAGCATGCGATCCTTCGGATCAGCCGCTTTCCGGCGAGCGGCAAATTGCTGCAATCTCACGCCGAAAGCCTTGCGCACCTGCTCGCGGGTGAGGAACGGCGTCTGGTTGAACAAGGGCACGCCGCGCCGGTCGCTGCAGAACTGATTATAGACCTTCAGGAACGCCTCCCACTCGGGCCCGCCGGTCGAGGCCGGGTCGATGCTCAGCGTCGCTCCCTCCCAGCAATAGGAGAGCAGCGCCTCGACATCGCGCCCGATGGCGTAGCCCACGCTCGGGAGGTCGCAGCGATAACCGGTCTTGGCCTCGTAGGCGATGCAGAAATTGCAATACTCTTCGAGAATGTCGAAGAACCCTCCCTCGCGGAACGCCCACATGCTGAACAAGTATTTGTTGGCGCCGGGTGAGCGCGGATAATTGATGATCTGGGCATGCGGCCAGGTGCGGTCGCTCTTCACCACCCACACGAGCGCCTGACGCAACAAAAAGAAGTGCAGCTTGTCGGCGGTCGCTCTCACGAAGTGGTTTCGCGTCGTCCGCTGAATCCACAACGTGACGGCGGGGCCGTATTTGCGCCAGAAGCGGTTGCGATAGACCCAGCGGTAGCGCGAGTTCGGCTCGGCGTCGGGATTGTCCTTGCGCAGCTCGACCAGAACGCGCTTCACGTAAGGAAAGATGTAGTACATCACGGCGTAGCCGCGCGCCTTGTAGATCGGGAAGTACTTGCGGAAATGTTCCAGGCTGAGCGAGTAATGGCGCACCGAAAGCGACGTGGTCGGCCTCACGCGCATCGTCACTTCGTAGACGATGCCGAACAGCCCGTAGCTCGAGCGGATGATTTGCATCTCGTCGGGATTGTCGCGCTCGTTGATTTCGCGCAAGCGCCCGTCCGGCGTGACGAGCCTGACGCCAGTGACGTAGGAGCTGACCTGACCGAAGCCGCCGGGGAAGGAACTGTCCTTGGTGGCGGCAGTCGCCATGGCGCCGATCGTGACATTGCCGATCTCGGTGGTGACGTAAGGCTGGAGACCGCGCTCTTTCAGGGCTTGGGCGAGCGCCATATAGGTCACGCCGGCCTCGACGGTGACGGTGTCGCCGGTAAAATGCAGGATGCGGTTCATGGCCTTCATGTCGACCATGGTGCCGCCATCGTCGCCGTTTACGCGGGCGGTGGAATGCATGGAGCCGGCGGGGCGAACCGGCGCGGGAAAGCGCACCTGGTCGGCCAAGATCTCGACCAGGTCCTCCGCGCTTTCCGGCACGGCCACGACCTTGGGGTGATAGGTCCACGTCCCGTCCCAGGTCTTGACGGTGACGTCCTGCTTGATCTCCATGAGCCCCCCGGGGTGCCTTTAAGGCGCCAGACCTTAGCGCAAAGTGCGGACGAATCCAGGATAGAAGCGCCGAAGCGGTTGGACCATGAGATCGCGCGGCCGTTGACGCGGAATTGATCCAAATCAACGAGTCCGAGGGCGTTTGGACTGGGTTGAAGCTTAAGGGTTAGGATGCTTAGGTCAGGCCCAACGAGGCCGCTTAAGCGGCTTGAGGCTTCACAGCATACGAGGTTAATCGGCCGTGCAGCGTTTTTGCATCATCGGCGCGGGAGCTTGCGGGCTTGCCGTGGCCAAGACCTTCGCCGAACAGGGGATCGCCTTCGACTGCTTCGAGGCGCTCGGCGATGTCGGCGGCATCTGGAATCCCGAAAGTCCGCACGCCGTTTACGGTTCCACCTATCTCAACTCGTCGAAGAAGCTGTCGCGCTACCCCGACTTTTCTTTCCCCGAGGAGTGGGCGTTCTATGCGAGCCGGGCGCAGGCGCAAGACTATTTGCGCGCTTACGCCAGGGAGTACGGCCTTTATACCTTGATCCGCTTCAATGCGCGCGTGACGCGGGCCGAGCCCACCGACAAAGGCTGGCGGGTCACGATCGAGGGCGAGAAGAAACCGCGCGAGTATGACGGCGTCATCGTCGCGAACGGCCACCATTGGGAGGCGTTCACGCCCGACTATCCGGGGAATTTTACCGGCGAGATGCTGCATTCCCACGACGTAAAGTCGAAGGAGCAGCTCAAGGGCAAGCGCGTGCTCGTCGTCGGCGCGGGAAATTCGGCGGTGGACATTTTGTCGGACGCGGCGCTCGAGGAGACCTCGCGCGCCATTCATTCCATGCGCCGGACCTACTACTTCTTCCCCAAGACGGTGTTCGGCAAGCCGACCGATTTGTTCGTTGACTACACCAGCCGCATCCCACTGCCCCGCTGGCTCATGCGCCTGCTCTATCGCTACGGCATGCGCATCGTGGTCGGCCCGCATCGCCGCTTCGGGCTGGAACGGCCGGATCACAATCTATTCGAAGCGCATCCCACCGCCTGCAATACCTATCTCGATCACATCATCCATGGGCGCATCACGGTGAAGCCCGGCATCGAGAAACTGGACGGCAAAAAGGTGCGTTTCCTCGACGGGAGCGAGGAAGAGGTCGATTTTCTCATCTGGGCGACCGGGTTCAGGCCGAGCTTCCCGTTCATGGACCGCTCGCACATCCTCGATGCGCAAGGAAAGTCGAAGCTCTTCATCCACACCTTCCACCGCGAGCGCGACGATTTCTTCGTCACAGGCCTGTTCGAGCCGGCGGAAGGGGGCGTGTGGCAGATCGCCGACTATCAAGCACGGCTCATTGCCACTTTCATCGCCGCTCAGGCCAAGGACCCGAAGAGCGCCCGCTGGTTCCGGACGCTGAAGGCGCGGGCCAATCCCGATATCGGTCACGGCATCAAGTGGAAAGACACAACCTGGCACCGCTTCGAGATCCAGCACTACCGCTATCGCAAATATATGGAGCGGTTGATCCGGCGCTTCGGCGCTTACGCGGTCAAGTCTCCGGAACCGCGCACCATGCAAATCGAGGGCGCGCCGGCGCGCGCGGCCGAGCCGCTCAAGGCTGCGTCCTAGCAGATGGCTTGCCGGTTGCGCGGCGGATCTGCCGCGCGACGAGAAGCGGGAAGAGCGCGTTGAGCACGAAGAACGCGCGCAGCAAAGCGGGCTTCACCACGAACGGTCTCTTCGCGTCGATGCCTTCGACGATGGCGCTCGCCGCTTCGTCGGGCATCAGCACGGGCAGGAGCCTCGAATCGATCTTCGGCATGTTGTCGCGGCCGCCCGGATTGTGCTCCCAATACGGGGTCTTGACCTCGCCGAGCACGACCAAGCTCACGACGAGGCCAGTGCCCTTAAGCTCGCTCTGCAAGCTTTCGGCCAGGCCAGCGACGGCGCGGCGCGAGGCGACATAGGCCGATGCTCTTGGCCAGGCGACGTAGGACGCGGGCGAGGTGATGAAGGCGATGGAGCCTCTTCGGCGCGCAAGCATCGCGGGCAAGAAGGCGCGGGTGAGCGTGAAGCCCGCGAGATACGGCACCTCGATCATGGCGAGCGCTTCGTCGGCCGTGGTCTCAGTCATGGGAAGCCAGCCTCCCGCGCCGGCATTGTTGATGAGAATGTCGGGCGCGCCCAGCTCGCGCGAAATTCGCGCCGCCGTCTCCTCAGTCGCGCGTCTGTCCGACAAGTCGACGGTATAGGGCGTGACGTCGCCGCCGGTCTTGCGGATCTGTTCGGCTACTGCGGCGAGGCGGCCGGCGTTTCGCGACAGCACGGCAACACGAGCCCCGCTCGCCCCATAGCGTTTTGCCGTCGCCTCTCCGATTCCGCTCGACGCTCCGGTGATGACGACGAATTTAGACGCCACGACGATGCTCCCGCCTCTTGGGACTTTCGGCTTCTAAGCCTTTAGAGTCGCCCGACTTTTCGGTCCGATCGCAAAACATTAACTGTTGCACAAACGCTACAACTGTCCAGGAACCCTCACGCTGCGACCGCAAAGACGCTAGGTGCCTGTCTGCACTGTGGTTAATCTTATTCCATCTTCGTCCTTTCTTGAGGAGGCGTTCCCGATGAGGTCGTCTATGCGTGTCTTGGGGCTGGCACTGATTGCGGCGGGGCTTTGCGTGGTTCAAGGCGCACCGGCCAATGCCGTGTGTCTCGGTTTCTCCGGTACGGCTGATGGGATCGACAAGGCGACGGCGGTTACCCGCGCGCAGGACGCGGTGGCTCAGGCAATCTCCGATTACAAGAAAGTGAAGAAGATCCGTAGCGTCTCGGTATCGGCCATGCGCGCGACGCCTCAGCCTTACTGGCGCAGCAGTGTGAGCCAAGACCTGTTCCAGAAGCCGGATATCGTGAGGTCGGACTCCTATACGATTTGCTGGTCCGGCGTGGTGTCGCCTTACGTCTGCACCTCTGGCGCCAAGGTCTGCTGGTAACTCGAAAGACCCTGCATCGGTCCCGGGGGCGAGCCCGCGAGGGCCGATCCCTGCCCGATCTCTCGCCGTCGCCGCCGGCTTAGGCCGGCACGAGCGATACCCTCTCGGGCCGCTTCATCACGAAGATGAGCGGAATGATGGCGAGGGTGACCATGGCGATGAACCAGAAGATGTCGTTGAAAGCGAGCATCTGCGCCTGCCGGCCGATTTCGTAGACGATCACGGGCGCCGCCTCGGGCGAGTAGGGGTTCAATCCGAGTTGGCCGAGATAGGGAGCGAGATCGCGGTTAAAGGGCGTGATATACGCCGTCAATTCGTTGAAATGAATTTGCGCCTGCCGCACGAACAGCCAGCTCACGATGGCGATGCCGCCTGAGCCGCCGATGCCTCGCATCAGCGCATAAACGCCCGACGCTTCGTCGTACTGCGCCTTCGGAATGCTGGCGAAGGCGACGGCGGTCAGCGGCACGAAGAAGAGGCCGGAGCCGATGCCCGCGATCATGCCCGGCGTGGCGATGCCCCAGTAGTCCACGTAGAGAGAAAAATAGGCCATCGGCAGGGTTCCGAGCGCGGTCATGACGAGGCCCGCGATGACGAGATAGCGGGCGTCGAACATGCGGATGAGAATGCTTCCCGTGATGGCCAGGGTGAGGGCGCTGACGAGCCCGCGCGGAATGAACAAGGTTCCCGCGGTCGCAGGCGAGTAGCCGAGAAGTCGTTGGCTAAAGAGCGGCATGATCGCCATCCAGCCCAACAGGCTGATGCCATAGGCCGTCATGGCGAGCGTGCCCAGGACGAAATTGCGGTCCCTGAGCAAAGAGAGATCGATGATGTTGTGGGGCCTGTTCCAGCCGCGGAGGAAGAAGGCGGCCCCGGCGAAGACGGCGATGATGGTGCCGACGACGATCGCCTTGGAATTGAACCAATCGCGGGTCTGGCCTTGGTCGAGCACGTATTGCAGGGCGCCGACGGCAAGCACGAGGAGCGCCATCCCCACCCAGTCAGTCTTGATGTCGGCAATCGGCCGGCGCGGCAGGTAGCCTACCGAGAGGAGAAGGGCGAGCACGCCGATGGGAATGTTGATGTAGAACACCATGCGCCAGGAATAGGTCTCGGTCAGATAACCGCCGAGCGCGGGACCGATCACCGGCGCAACCATGATGCCCAGCCCGAAAATGGCGAGCGCTTGGCCGTGCCGTTCGCGCGGGAAAGCGTCGAGCAGGATGCCCTGACTCAAGGGTACGAGCGGCGCGCCGAACACGCCTTGGGCCAAGCGGAACAGCACCATGCTTTCGAGGTTCCAGGCCATGCCGCAAAGGGCCGACGACAAGATGAAGCCCGTGATCGCGAACAGCAGCAGCCTTCGCCGCCCGAGCAGGCGGGAGAGATAGCCGGTGAGCGGCATCACTACGGCGGCGGCGACGATGTAGGAGGTCAGGACCCAGGTGATCTGATCGGGCGTGGCGGCGAAGGCGCCGAGCATGTTGGGAATCGAGACGTTCACGATCGTCATGTCGAGGACTTCGAGCACCGCGGTGAGCACCACGGCGATGACGAGCGGGATCGGCGGACGTTCGTGATAAAGCTCGGAGAGGCTCGTCGGGCGCGGCGGCTCGGAAGGTGGGCGCTTGCCCCCCCTTTCTCCGGAACGCTTGGCAGGGGTCATTGCGCGCTCTGAGCGGGCTCGGTCGTGTCGATCTTTACGGTGGCGGTCGCGCCGAGCCGCAGCGGCCTATCCGGATCGGCCTTGCTCGTGATCCTGATCCTGACCGGAAAGCGCTGCGTGACCTTGACCCAATTGCCGGTCGCGTTCTCGGGCGGAAGCACGGAGAAGCTCGCGCCCGACCCCGGGCTGATGCTTTCGACGACGCCTTCAAGCGTCGTGCCGGGATACATGTCGAGCGAGATGGTCGCCGTCTGGCCTGGCTTTACGCGGCCGAGATCGGTTTCCTTGAAATTGGCGTCCACCCACCAACTGCTGTCTTCGACCACGACGAGCGCCGGGCTTCCGGCCTGGAGGATGCTGCCGGGCCTAAGGCTCATCTTGGAGACCCAACCGCCCGCCGGCGCGGTTACGTGGGTCCGGGCCCGCTCATGCGTTGCCTTGTCGAGAGCGGCGGAGGCGGCGCGAAGCTGCACCGTGGGCGTCGTGACCGTGAGTTTCTTGTCCTGCTCGGTGTCGAAATCGGCCTGGGCCGCGGCAAATTCATCGACGGCATCGTGCCAGCCTTTCAAAGCGTCGGTGAGCGCTGCCGAAGCGGCGTCGCCCTCGGTCTGCGCTGCCTTCGCGTCGCGGTATTTGCCGATCGCGTCTTCGAGCGCGACCCGCTTCTCTTCGAGCTTGGTCGCGGCGCCTTTCAGTCCGTCGGCCGCTGTCCCGGCCGCGGATGCGGCGGCGTCGAATTGCGCCCGGGCATTGCGCAGCGCGGCGTCGAAGAGCGTGGCATCGATATCGAATAGGGGATCGCCCGAGGCGACCTTGTCGTCGTCCCTGACATAAACCTGGGCCACCGGGCCCGCGACCTGCGGTGCCACGCGCACGATATTGGCGCCGGTATAGGCGTTGTCGGTCGAGGGGTAGAGTTCGGCGTGGCGCCAATAGAGAAGCACGCCGCCGATGGTCGCCGCCAGGAGGACGACCAGGGCGGCCCAGCGATAGGTCGCGGCATTGCCCTTGGCACGCGGCATCTCGGTTTCAACTTTTTGATTCACGGTTTTCCTGACCTCGGTTGCGGCGGGAGCGGCCGTCCTCGTGATGGCCTCTGAACCCGCAATACAAGACGAAGCGCGGCGGAATAATGACGAGGCTTAGACTGTCGGTGCGTCGAGGGCAAGAATTCCCTTGTTGTTTAAGGGTTAGGCCAAATTGCCCCAGTCTCCCAAGACGCCGAATCCAGGCTTGGCGGCGGTGTTGGGGCCGGCTTTTCTTGTTCGGAAGGCCCGCAAGGGCCGGTCCGCTCCCGCTTTCAGTCCGAACCAGTTCGGCATAACATGAGGGCAGTTCGAGGGCGCCAGGGAAGACCTGCACAAATCATCGGTCGCGCTTTCTCGCTTCGTCAACGTCAATCCTGGTGATGCGTCATTGGGACCGGCGCCCGCCGCCGGCCGTTTAGCCTTGGCGCCAAGACCGGCCGGGGCCCCGGGGTGGCTGGAGGCTTGCGTAGTTGGTTGCCGTGCAACGAAAACAGGAACGGCAGGGAGGGGAGAATGAACACGTCGAGATCTCTCGCGCGGCTGATGGGACCGATCTTGTTGGTCATCGGCATCGGCATGGCGTTTGGGTTGATGATGGAGGGAGAGGGCTATTCGAGCGTGCTGAAAGAATTCATCGCCAATCGGGCGCTGATCTTTCTCACGGGCGTTCTCGCGCTTCTCGCCGGCGTGGCCATCGTTAATGTGCACAATGTGTGGGTGCCCGACTGGCGCGTGATCGTGACCGTGCTCGGCTGGCTCCTCGTGCTGCGCGGGGTCATGCTGCTCGTCTTCCCGTTGACGGTGCAGGTCTTCGGCGACCGCGTGGCGACAAGCGAAGCGGGCGTCACGGCCGGCGCCGCCTTGACCTTCGTGCTCGGGGCTATCCTTTGCGTGATGGGCTACGAGCATATGTGGGAGAGCAAGCCGCGCCGCGCCGTGAGGGCCGCCTCTACGGGCACGCGCCGCTCCAAGCGTCCGCGCCGGAAGCGGGCCTGACGGCATCATCGAACGCCTTTCCCCGGCAATGGACGAACGCCGTTTGACAGGCGGCGCGAGAGGTCTAGACTCCGAAGCGTTCCGAGGGGAGCCCCAGGAAAGGGGCTGAGAGTCCGCTGCCTCGCGCAAGAGGCCCGGCGGAGACCCTTCGAACCTGATCCGGGTCATGCCGGCGAAGGGACGGGAACTATCTCATCTCCGTTTCTCCGGCATCTCCCTCGCGTTTGGCCAAGGGAGCATGGGACGATGAACAAGCCGATTGCCGCCAAAGACATGGCTGCGCCGAAGGTGACGACCGGCGCCCTGCCGGGAAGCCGCAAGGTCTATTCGTCGCCGAAAGGGCACGAGTGTTTGCGCGTGCCGTTCCGCGAGATCGTGCTCGCGGAGGGAAGCGGCGAGCCGCCGTTCCGCGTCTACGACAGTTCGGGCCCATACACCGACGCCGAGGCCGCGATCGACGTTGAGCGCGGCTTGCCGAAGCTCCGGGCTCCGTGGATCGCAAGCCGCGCCGGCGCGGGCAAGCCCGTGACCCAGCTTGAATTGGCTCGTGCCGGAATGGTGAGCGACGAAATGGTCTTCATCGCCCATCGCGAGAATATCGGCCGGGCGCAGGCGGCCGAAGAGGCGTCGGCCCGGCTTGAAGACGGCGAGGACTTTGGCGCGTGCCTGCCCGCGTTCGTCACGCCCGAATTCGTGCGGAGCGAAGTCGCGCGCGGCCGCGCCATCATCCCCGCCAACATCAATCACCCCGAGTCGGAGCCGATGATCATCGGGCGAAACTTCGCGACCAAGATCAACGCCAATATCGGCAACTCGGCCGTGACCTCATCGATCGCCGAGGAGGTCGAGAAGATGGTGTGGGCGATCCGCTGGGGCGCCGACACGGTGATGGACCTTTCCACCGGGCGCAACATCCATGCGACGCGAGAGTGGATCATCAGGAACGCC
>DASTKZ010000026.1:0-2235 GCA_035715445.1 Methyloceanibacter sp. | reverse complement strand
TTCAATCTCTCCAAGCAGTCGGTGAACCCCGGCGCGAATTTCGGCCCCTACGGCCTGCCCAAGGCCGCCACCATGCTGCTTATGCGTCAATATGCGCTCGACTACGGCGCCGAGGGCATCCGCTCGAACGGCGTGAACGCCGACCGCGTGCGGAGCGGGCTCTTGACCGACACCATGATCAAGGACCGCGCCAAGGCGCGCGGCGTGTCGGAGGCGGAGTATATGAGCGGCAATCTGCTCCAGGCCGAGGTGACCGCGGCCGATGTGGCCCAGGCCTTCGTGGCGCTGGTCAAGGCGCGCAAGACGACGGGTCACATCGAGACGGTTGACGGCGGCAACATCGCCGCGGCCCTGCGCTAGGCGCGCCGGAGCCGGGCGCGGGGAGGACGAGTTTGGGCCGCCTCCTACGCATCTTCCTCACGGGCGTGCTTGCCCTTCTGCCGGTCGCAGTGACCTTCTTCGTCGTCGCCTGGGTGGGGTCGTTCGTCGCGGGCTTTGCCGGTCGGGGCAGCTTTATCGGCGGTCTCATCACCGGGCTCGGAAACTCTTTCGGCCTCACCATCGAGCCGACCTCCGGCGCCGCCTATCTTCTTGGGCTCGCCATTATTGTCGGCGCCATTTTCCTGCTCGGCCTCCTTGTCGAATCGGGTTTGCGATCGTTCATCTTCAACGGTGTCGATTGGTTGATCATGCGCATCCCGCTCGTCTCGACGGTCTACGATTTGTCGAAGCGCTTTGTCGGCATGGTCGATCGCGGCGGCAGCGAGGACAGTCTCAAGAGCATGAGCCCGGTGTGGTGTTTCTTCGGCGGGGAGGGGAGTGCCGCGGTGCTCGGGCTGATGCCGTCGCCCGAGCCCGTCGTGATCGGCGAACACAGCTATCTCGGCCTGCTCGTGCCGTCGGCGCCGGTTCCGTTCGGGGGCGCATTGATCTACGTGCCGTCGGCGTGGGTCCGGCCGGCCGAGGGCGGCGTCGAGCGGCTGATGAACGTCTACGTGTCGATGGGCGTGACGCCGCCGCTTTCGCTTCCCAAGCAGGCCAAGCGCGCGCTGGCTAGCCCGCAGAGCAAGCCGCAGAAGAAACCGTCATCCTAAGGCGCGGGGCGCAGTCCCCGCTCAGGTCGCGAAGCGGAAGTGCAGCACGTCGCCGTCCTTGACGACGTAGTCCTTGCCTTCGAGTCGGAGCTTGCCGGCGTCGCGCGCGCCCGCTTCGCCGTCAAGCGCGATGTAGTCGTCATAAGCGATCGTCTCGGCGCGGATGAAGCCCTTCTCGAAATCGGTGTGAATGACGCCCGCCGCCTGCTGCGCCCGCGTTCCTTGCGGCACGGTCCAGGCGCGCGCCTCCTTCGGCCCGGCGGTGAAATAGGTGATGAGGCCGAGTAGCTTGTAGCCCGCGCGGATCAGCCGGTTGAGGCCTGGTTCTGACAGCCCAAGCTCGACGAGATAAGCCTCGCGCTCCGCGGGCGGAAGCTCGGCAAGCTCGGACTCGATCTTGGCCGAGATGACGACGCAGCCCGCCCCTTCGCTCGCCGCTCTTGCGGCGACGAGGGCCGAACATGCGTTGCCGCGCGCTGCCGAACTCTCATCGACATTGGCGACATAGAGCACGGGTTTTGCCGTAAGCAGCCCAAGCGCCCTGAACAGAGGCATCTCGTCTTCGCCGACGGAGGCGAGCCGCGCCGGCTTGCCCTCGCGCAGGAGCGAAAGCACGCGCTCGACGAGGTCGAACGTCTTCTTCGCCTCCTTGTCCTGGCCGCGCATCTTCTTTTCGAGGATCGGCAGACGCCGCTCCAAACTTTCGAGGTCGGCGAGCATCAGCTCGGTTTCGATTGTGTCGGCGTCGGCGATCGGGTCGATGTGGCCCTCGACATGCACCACATCCACGTCCTCGAAACAGCGCAGCACATAGGCGATGGCGTCCACTTCGCGGATATGGGCGAGAAACTGGTTGCCGAGGCCCTCGCCCTTGGATGCTCCGCGCACGAGCCCGGCGATATCGACGAAAGTGAGCCGCGTCGGCACCACCAGGTTCGACTTGGCGATGGCCGCGAGCCGGTCGAGGCGCGGATCAGGGACCGGGACCTCGCCGACATTCGGCTCGATGGTGCAGAACGGATAGTTGGCGGCCTGGGCCGCCGCGCTCTCCGTCAGCGCGTTGAAGAGCGTGGACTTGCCGACATTCGGCAATCCGACGATGCCGCACTTGAAACCCATGGATCAGTTCGCCTTCACGCGC
>DASTKZ010000025.1:0-3016 GCA_035715445.1 Methyloceanibacter sp. | reverse complement strand
AGCGGACATCAAAGCACGGATCAGGGATGTCCGCTTTGCCCCTTCCGCGCTCCGGGCGGGCCTAACGGTCTTCTGTTTGGTTTTCCGAAATGGGTAGCGCCGGGCCGAAAAGTCGGACCATCGGAAATGATGGTCGCTAAGCCTTTGAAATCTGGCGGGAGTGACGGGACTCGAACCCGCGGCCTCCGGCGTGACAGGCCGGCGCTCTAACCGACTGAGCTACACCCCCTTAAGGGCCGTGACCCGCAGCCAGAGGCGATCCTTGCCTGCATGTACGGGTTCGGATTCGGCGAGTCAAGGTGAGCACGAAGGCTGTTCGGGGCCTGCTCGGGCGCTCCACGACCCGCGCACTCCGCCGCGTCAAGCGGTCTAAAACAGACGCCGATGCATGTATTTCAGCGGTGCAAGTGGCGGACCTCGCCGCCGACGAGGAAGAAGTCTCCGAGCAGCGCGTCAATCGTCCGGCGGTTCGCTTCGGAGTGGTATTCGAGCAGGATCACGTCATGGTCGAAGGAGCCAAGCCGTTCGAGGATGTCCACCTCAGAACCCTCGGTATCGATTTTCACGATATGCGCCTTGGGCAGAACGCTTGGCGGCTTGGTCTCGACCTCCACAAACGCCGTCGCTTGCTCGCCGATATCGTAGAAGCTCGCTTCGCCACAATTGTTGCGGCCGAGATGAAGCCGGGTCAGTTCCGGATTGCCGACGGCAAAGTTGTAGAGGCTGACCGACTTGCCCTCGACCGGCGCGAGGTTCTTCTTGAGCAAGGCGAAATTGTCAGGAAGGGGCTCGTAGCAGTGGACGTGGCAGCCTGGCCAGCGCTGAAGGGCCCAGGCGGCGAAGCTGCCGACATTCGCCCCGATATCCAAGATCACGGGTCGCGTGGCCCGATACGACACCTCATACTCCCCGGCCAGAACCTTCTGGACGTGGTGGAGCATTGTCGTTGGGCACTCGACGTTCATCGCGCCCCATGCACCTTGGCTGGTGGGCGGTGACAGGCTCGAACTGCCGACCTCCTGGGTGTAAACCAGGCGCTCTTCCAGCTGAGCTAACCGCCCGCCGGCAAGAAGCGATAGATCAAGCGGCCGCCTCTCGCCACAGCAAAACGAAAGGGCGGAGACCGTGGCCAGGTCCCCGCCCTTCAAGAACTCGGCCGATCGAGGCTTAGCTGTTGCAGGCCTCTTTCAGCGCCTTCCCTGCGCGGAATTTCGGCACGCGGGAGGCGGGAATGTGGACTTCGGCGCCGGTGCGCGGATTGCGGCCGGTCGAGGCCTTGCGGTGCGCGACTTGGAAATTGCCAAAGCCGACGATCCGCACGGTATCGCCGCCGCGAAGCGCTCTCTCGATATTCCGGAACGTCGCATCAACGGCCTTCTCCGCCGCATCCTTCGACAGATCAGAATCCTTCGCCACATGGGCGATCAGTTCAGCTTTGTTCACGGGTCATCTTCCTTTCGCTCGGGCCCCAATCAAAGAGGGCGGGGAACCCTCGAGGCCCTGGGTACGCTCCGATTCACAAATAAGTGGTGTATGACTGGCTGAAAAAACGCGGAAAATCAACAAAAATGGTCCGACTCCGCGACCGGAGCCGGACCACGCCAATGCCGCAAATGAACGGCGAAAATGGCGGATTTCCGCGATTTAATGCGCGGTCACGCCGGGCTGTGACTCGTCCTTCGGAGGAACGACCTTGGCCGCCACTTCGGCCTCTTCCTCCCAGGCAATCGGCTGCGGCAGCCGGGTGAAGGCGATTTTCAGCACCTCGTCCATGCGCGAGACCGGGCGGATATCGAGCACGTTCTTGAGCTCGTCGGGTATCTCGGTGAGATCCTTGCTGTTTTCATCGGGAATGATCACTGTCTTGATCCCGGCCCTGAGCGCGGCAAGAAGCTTCTCCTTCAACCCGCCGATCGGCAGCACCCGCCCGCGCAAGGTGATCTCGCCGGTCATGGCAACTTCGCGTTTCACCGGGATACCGGTCATCAGCGAGATTATGGCCGCGACCATGGCGACGCCGGCCGAGGGGCCGTCCTTGGGGGTTGCGCCCTCCGGCACGTGGACGTGGATGTCGCGCTTCTCGAACAGCGGCGGCTCGATGCCGAAATCGACCGCCCGCGACCGCACATAAGCGTTCGCCGCCTGGATCGATTCCTTCATCACGTCGCGCAAATTGCCGGTCACGGTCATCTTGCCCTTGCCCGGCATCATCACGCCTTCGACGGTGAGCAACTCGCCGCCGACCTCGGTCCAGGCAAGGCCGGTTACCACGCCGACCTGGTCCTCGAGTTCGGCCTCGCCGTAGCGGAATTTCTGCACGCCGAGATAGTCTTCGAGATTCTTGAGCGTGATCGCGATCGACTTCTTCTTGGAGGTGAGCAGCTCCTTGACCGACTTCCGCGCGATCTTGGCGATCTCGCGCTCGAGATTGCGCACGCCCGCCTCGCGGGTGTAGCGGCGGATGACCTCCTTCAGCGCGTCGTCGTCGATGCTCCACTCCTCCGCATCGAGCCCATGGCCCTTGGCCATGGCCGGGATCAGATGGCGGCGGGCGATCTGCATCTTCTCGTCCTCGGTGTAGCCCGCGATCCGAATGATCTCCATGCGGTCCATCAAGGCCGGAGGAATGTTGAGCGTGTTCGCCGTCGTCACGAACATCACGTTCGACAGATCGTAATCGACCTCGAGATAGTGGTCGTTGAAGGTGTGGTTCTGCTCCGGGTCGAGCACTTCGAGCAGCGCCGAAGCCGGGTCGCCGCGGAAATCGGCGCCCATCTTGTCGACCTCGTCGAGCAGGAAGAGCGGGTTGATCTTCTTCGCCTTCCGCATCGACTGGATCACCTTGCCGGGCATCGAGCCGATATAGGTGCGGCGATGGCCCCTGATCTCGGCCTCGTCGCGCACGCCGCCGAGGCTCATGCGCACGAATTCGCGACCCGTCGCCCGCGCAATCGACTTGCCGAGCGAGGTCTTGCCGACGCCCGGCGGGCCGACCAGGCACAGGATCGGGCCTTTC
>DASTKZ010000024.1:0-2851 GCA_035715445.1 Methyloceanibacter sp. | reverse complement strand
GCGTCTCGCTCATGACTCGATCCTATTTGACGGCCGATGACAATTGGATGACATCGCAGAAACTCGCACTATAAATATGTCACGCGGCCGGTTAGCAGCGCGGAACGAGCGCGTTGAGTTCCCGGCCCTTGAGCAGGATGGTCTTCCCGTTCAGCCCGCCATTGCGCTTGATCCACGATCTGACATTTGCCGGATAGGCGGCGTTCACCGCCTGGGTGATCTCGCGCGAGCGGAACTTTCGCCCCTTGTCATCGACGAGGTAGGGCGCATGAAAGCCGAGGACCGCCCGCGAGGTGACGCAGATGCGCTTGCGCGGCACGCTGCTCAACACGAGTGTGCACGCCGAGAGGCAAGGACCGTCGATGACGACGCGTTCGCCCGATTGCCTGACCTTGGCGAAGAAGTCGAGATACTGCCCGACGGAACCGCCTCCGCTCGACAGGATGCGGACGTCGGCGAGCGCAGGTCCGGCCCACCCCAAAGCGAGGGCGAGCGCGAGCGCAAGCGCCATGGCCTGCGGCCCGCGAGCGGGAACCGATGGAACGCAATCAAGAGAAGCCTCGTTCATTCCGTGCCTCCAACGACGAACTGGGTGCATTCCCAGTCTATAACCCCAAATCGGCCGGAACTGCGTCCAAGCGGGCGCCCGAACCCCTTGGCAACCGGGGCTCCCCGGGTCTAAAACGCGGGCCCTGGGGAAACGGACCCAACCGCTCGCCCGCGGCACTCTGAAAAGCCTCGTTGGGGCGAGCCGAAGAAGAGGATCATTCTCGTGAAAGCGCGGTCAGTCTCGCTGCTCATGGCAGCAGCCTTCGCCTGCCTTGCCCTCTCGCCTGCCGCGGCCGCCGACGATCCCGTCGTCGCCCGCGTCAACGGCGTCGAGATCAAGCAGTCCGATCTCGATTATGCCGCCTCGGACCTCGGGCCGCGGCTCGCCAACTTCTCGGCCGAAGATCGCAAGAAGGTTCTGCTGCAGTACCTGATCGAGACCGAGTTGATCGCCGCGGCGGGACGGACCGACAATCTCGACAAGAGCGAAAACTTCCCCGGGCGGATGAAATATTACGAGCGCCGCGCGCTGCGCGACGCTTATTTCGATCTCAAGATTAATCAGGCGGTGACCGAAGCCGAAGCGAAGAAGATCTATGAGGAGAAGATCGGCCAGGTGAAGCCGGAGCAGGAGGTCCACGCCCGCCATATCCTGGTGGAGACCGAGGACGAGGCCAAAGAGATCGCCGAGCGGCTGAAGAAGGGCGAGGACTTCGCCACTCTCGCCAAGGAGAAGTCAAAGGATCCCGCCGCCGAGGGCGGCGATCTCGGCTTCTTCACCCGCGGCCAGATGGTGAAGCCGTTCGAGGAGGCCGCCTTCGCTCTCGACATCGGCCAAATCTCCGTCCCGGTCCAGAGCCCGTTCGGCTGGCATATCATCAAGGTCGAGGAGAAGCGCGACCAGCCGCTGCCGAGCTTCGATCAGGTCAAGGATGGGATCATCGCCCAACTCGTGCAGATCAAGGCCCAAGAAGTGGTGGGCTCTCTGCGCAAAGCGGCGACAGTCGAAGTGGTCGATCCCACGCTGAAGAAAGCGATGGAAGACGAGAAGGCGATGGACGAGGCAGCGCCGAGCGGCGCTTCCCCGAGCGGCGCTTCTCCGTCTCCGCCCGACGACAAATCTTCCGGGGGGGCGCCTCAGCAGGAGGACAAGCCTTCGGAGGATGCTCCGGACAAACCGTGACGGCCTGAAAGACGCCTTGGACAAGATCTCGCCGTTCGCTCCGAAGCACCCGCCACATCTGCCGGCGATCGACGGCGTGCGCCTCGCGGCAACCGCGGCCGGCATTCGCTATCCCGGCCGCGCCGATCTCATGCTTGGCCTGTTCGATCCGGGAACGTCCGTGGCGGGCGTGCTCACGCGGTCGAAGACGGCATCGGCTCCCGTCGATTGGTGCCGCGCGCGGCTTCCCCACGGCATGGCCCGGGCGCTCGTGGTCAATTCCGGTAACGCCAATGCCTTCACCGGCGGTCGCGGCAAGGAGGCCGTAAAGTTGACCGCTGACGCGGCAGCCGACGCCGCCGATTGCCTCGAGGCCGATGTCTATATCGCCTCGACCGGGGTGATCGGCGAGCCGCTCGATGCGCGCAAGATCGCCGGGCGCTTGAACGCGCTCGCGCGCGAAGCGACGCCGGACGGCTATTCCGAAGCGGCGCGCGCCATCATGACCACCGACACCTATCCCAAGCTCTCGACCCGCCAGGCCGAAATCGACGGGGTCGCGGTCAGCATCAACGGCATCGCCAAAGGCGCAGGCATGATTGCGCCCGACATGGCAACGATGCTCGCCTTTCTTTTCACCGACGCCGCCATCGAGCCGCAGGCGCTGCGCGCTTCGCTCGACCCGGCGGTGGACGAGACCTTCAACGCCGTCACCATCGACGGCGACACCTCGACGAGCGACACTTTGCTGATCTTCGCGACGGGCCGGTCTGTCTCGCGCGGCGCCCCGCGCATCGTGAGCGGCGACGATCTCAGGCTCGCGAGCTTCCGCTTCGCGCTGCATGAGGTGATGCACGATCTCGCCCAGCAAATCGTCAAGGACGGCGAGGGCCTGACCAGGTTCGTTACGGTCAAGGTGACGGGGGCCGAGACGAAGGCGGCGGCGCGCACGATCGCCAAGTCGATTGCCAATTCTCCGCTGGTGAAGACCGCGATCGCCGGCGGCGATCCCAATTGGGGTCGGATCGTCGCGGCCGTCGGCAAAGCGGGGGAGGCGGCCGACCGCGACAGGCTCGCCATCTGGTTCGGCGATATGCTCGTCGCCAAGGATGGCGAGGTGGCGGCCTCTTATCGCGAGAA
>DASTKZ010000023.1:0-5166 GCA_035715445.1 Methyloceanibacter sp. | reverse complement strand
ATACTCGAAGCCGAGAAACTTCTCGGTCCCCTTCTCCTCGACCAGGACGCGGACGATGCCGCCATCCTTCAGCGCGCCGAACAGGATCTCTTCGGCCAGCGGCTTCTTGATGTGCTCCTGGATGACGCGGGCAAGCGGCCGCGCGCCGAACTTGTCGTCGTAGCCGCGCTCGGCCAGCCACTTATTGGCCTCCGGCGTGAGCTCGATGGTGATGTTGCGATCGCCGAGCTGCGCTTCGAGCTGGAACACGAACTTCTCGACCACCTTGGCGATCACCTCGGGCGGCAGGCTGGCGAAGGCGATGACCGCATCGAGCCGGTTGCGGAACTCCGGCGAGAACATGCGGTTGATCGCCTCCTCGTCGTCGCCCTCGCGCTTGGAGCGGTTGAAGCCGATCGCCGCCTTGGCGAGTTCGCTCGCGCCAGCGTTGGTGGTCATGATGAGGATGACGTTCTGGAAATCGACGCGCTTGCCGTTGTGGTCGGTGAGCTTGCCGTGATCCATCACCTGCAACAGGATGTTGAACAGGTCGGGATGCGCCTTCTCGATCTCGTCGAGTAGGAGCACGCAATGCGGGTGCTGGTCGACGCCGTCGGTGAGCAGCCCGCCCTGATCGAAGCCGACATAGCCGGGCGGCGCGCCGATCAGCCGCGAAACGGTGTGGCGCTCCATATATTCGCTCATGTCGAAGCGGAGCAGCTCGACGCCGAGCAGCAGCGCGAGCTGGCGCGCAACTTCGGTCTTGCCGACGCCGGTCGGGCCCGAGAACATGTAGCAGCCGATCGGCTTTCCGGGCTCGCGCAGGCCCGCCCGCGACAGCTTGATCGCGGCGGCCAGGGCCTCGATCGCCTGGTTCTGTCCGAAAACCACCCGCTTCAAATCCTGGTCGATCGCCCGCAGCAACTCGGCGTCGGATTTCGACACCGTCTTGGGCGGAATGCGGGCCATGGTGGCGATGGTGGACTCGACCTCCTTGACGCCGATGATCTTGCGCCGCTGCCGCTCGGGCACCAGCATTTGCGAGGCGCCGGTCTCGTCGATCACGTCGATCGCCTTGTCGGGCAGCTTGCGGTCGTGGATGTACTTCGCCGACAGCTCGACGGCCGACTTGATCGCCTGGCTCGTGTAGCGCACGCGGTGGAAGTCCTCGAAATAGGGCTTGAGCCCCTTCAGGATCTCGATCGCGTCGGGTACCGACGGCTCGTTCACGTCGATCTTCTGGAACCGCCGCACCAGCGCCCGGTCCTTCTCGAAATGCTGGCGGTATTCTTTGTAGGTGGTCGAGCCGATGCAGCGCAGCGTGCCCGACTGAAGCGCGGGCTTGAGCAGGTTCGACGCATCCATGGCGCCGCCCGACGTGGCCCCGGCCCCGATCACCGTATGAATCTCATCGATGAACATGATGGCGCCGGGATAGGCCTCGATCTCGCGCATCACCGCCTTCAGCCGCTCCTCGAAATCGCCGCGATAACGCGTGCCGGCGAGCAGCGCGCCCATGTCGAGCTGGAAGATGGTGGAATCGGCCAGCACCTCCGGCACGTCGCCCATGACGATGCGGCGCGCGAGGCCCTCGGCGATCGCCGTCTTGCCGACGCCGGGATCGCCGACGAAGAGCGGGTTGTTCTTCTGGCGGCGGCACAGGACTTGGATGGTGCGCTGGATCTCGGGCCCGCGTCCGATCAGGGGATCGATGCGGCCCGCGCGGGCCTTTTGGTTGAGGTTGATGCAGTAGACTTCGAGCGCATCGGCGCCGCGCTTCTTCTCGTCGCCGCCCTCGACCGTCGCCGCGTCGTCGTCCACCCCGCGCACGGTGCGCGTCTCCGACATCCCGGCCCGCTTGGCGATGCCGTGGCTGATATAGTTGACCGCATCGAAGCGGGTCATGTGCTGCTCTTGCAGGAAGAAGGCGGCGTGGCTCTCCCGCTCGGCGAAGATGGCGACGAGCACATTGGCCCCGGTCACCTCCTCGCGGCCCGAGGATTGCACATGGGCCACGGCGCGGTGAATGACGCGCTGGAACGCGGCCGTCGGCTGCGCGTCGCCGCGCGAATCGAGCACCATCGACGACAGCTCGTTGTCGACATAACCGGTGAGCTTGTCGCGCAGGGCATCGATGTCGACGTCGCAGGCGCGCATCACCGCCGCCGCGTCGCGGTCGTCAAGCAGCGACAGGAGCAGATGCTCGAGCGTGGCGTATTCGTGGCTGCGCTCATTGGCATATTGCAGCGCGCGCCGGAGGGCCTGCTCGAGGCTGGTCGAAAACGAAGCCACTTAGATCCTCACTCCTTTTCCATCGTGCATTGTAGCGGATGCTCGTGCTGTCGCGCGAAGCTCGTGACCTGCGCTACTTTAGTCTCGGCGACCTCGTAAGTGTAGACCCCGCAGATGCCGACGCCCTTTTGATGCACATGCAGCATAATTCGGGTCGCCTCCTCCGGCGGCTTGTTGAAGAACCGTTCGAGCACGTACACGACGAAGTCCATCGGCGTGTAGTCGTCGTTGAGCAGCAACACCTTATAGAGACTCGGCCGCTTGGTCTTCGGCCGGGTCTTGGTGATGATTTGCGTGCCGGTGTCGTCGCCCCGGCGAGGATCGCCGTTCCGCGCCATCGTTCAGTCCCTATGTGGCGTCGCGTTGGTCATCTGCCAAGGCGAACGGCCGTTCGCGATTGCTGTTCCATTCTACCTTCAAGGCGCGCCACGGCAAATCCCGGCCGCAACCCATAACATAGTGTGAGTTGCCGACAGGAAAACGGCAAAAAAAAAGACCCGGGCGCGAGGCCCGGGTCGTTTTCTGAGACCGATTCGCGGCTGTTCGCGGTCAGACCAGCTTCTTGGAGAACGCCGCCTCGACCGGCTTGTACGCATCCTTGGCGAGGCCGACATACATTTCACCGAGCTTTGACATCTCGGCGACATAGCCGTCATAAGCCTTCTTGGCGTACTGGGACTGAATTTCGATTGCCTGCTCGATCGTCTTGGCGCCGATCAGCTGCTCGAAAGCGCGGGTCGAATCCTCAAACGCCTTCTTGGAATAGTCGGTGACCTCGGCGGCGATGGCCTGAAAACCCTTATTCACCTCACCGAACGAACGGACGGCCGCATCGAAGCCGTCTTTGCCTACTTTCTGAAACTCCTCGAAACCTTTGAGCATGGGGGCCCTCTCTCGACGCGGTTGACGCGATCTACTAGGAACGGCTCACATATATGCGTCGCACAACAAAAATCAACCGCAATTTTTTGCACTGCACAATGAATTCGAGGGGTGGGGTTTAACACTTTGGCAAGCGACGAATTTTAGCCTTCTTCTTGCCATGGGGTGCGGTGTATTGGGAGGCCCCCCTCGGTGGCGCGGCGCCGAAAAAGCGCCGGGAGGGACAGAGTTTCGGTCAGACGGGGGAAGTTTTGGCCTTTTGGGGCAGAGCGGGGCGTTTTCGTCCTCACCTTCAAATGAACGTGCAGCGCGGGGCGCGTGCTGCGCTCGCGCTCGCGCTTGTGCTCGCGGCCCTGGCGGCGCCGAGCGCCGAGGCGGCGTCGCGGCGGTCGAAGTCGGGAACCCCAAAGATCGCGGCCTCGATCGTCGTCGACATGAACACGGGCACGATCCTCCATTCCGAGGCCGCCGAGCAGCCGCGTCCTCCGGCCTCTCTCACGAAGATGATGACGCTCTACGTGCTGTTCGGCTATCTGCGCGCCGGCAAGATTACGCCCGACACCGAACTCGTCGTGACCTCTCACGCCGCGAGCCAGGCCCCGACCAAGCTCGGCCTCAAACCCGGCGCGAAGATCAAGGTCACCGATGCCGCCAAGGCGCTGGTGACCCAGTCAGCCAACGACGCCGCCGCAACCATTGCCGAAAATTTGGGCGGCACCGAAGAGAACTTCGCCCGGCTGATGACCGAGACGGGGCGGCGCATCGGCATGACCAACACGGTCTTTCGCAACGCCTCAGGCCTGCCGAACGACGAGCAGATGTCCACGGCGCGCGACATGGCCATTCTGTCCGCGCATTTGATCCACGACTATCCCGAATACTACACCGTGTTCGAGACGCGCTATTTCACCTTCAAAGGTCGCAAGTACCGCAATCACAACAAGCTCTTGTTCGGCTACAAGGGCACCGACGGCATCAAGACCGGCTATACGCGAGCAAGCGGTTTCAACCTTGCCGCTTCGGCGCATCGCGGCAACAAGCACCTGCTTGCGGTCGTGCTCGGCGGCAGGACGGGGAGCCAACGCGACGTGGCTACCCGTGCCCTCCTCGACAAGCACTTCGCGAAAGCCTCCGAGACCAAGCCCACCGACGAGCAGCGCGTGGCATCGTTCGTCGGAGCGCCGCCTCCGCCGCTGCCGGCGATCAAGAAGCCTGATCTCACGCTCGCGTCCATGGCGCCTGCCCCCTCGCCCGCCGCTTCGCCCGCCGAAGGCGACAACGATCCCGCCCCGGCGGCAGCGCCCGCTCCTGCGCCTCAGCCTCAGCCCGTTCTTGCAGCCTTGACCAGCCCCAGCCCCGCGGCGAAGCCTGCGACAGCGTCCACTCGCGTTGACGGCGCCTATAACGTTCAGGTCGGCGCTTTCACCTCCCAGGCCGAGGCCGAGAACAGGCTCGGCATGGTCCAGCAGCGCGCCCTCGATGTTCTGAAAGGGCACCTGCCCTTCACCGCTTCGTTCATGAAGGGCGACCAGGAATGGTACCGGGCGCGCTTTGCCGGCTTCTCGCAAGACGACGCCGAGGCCGCTTGCGCCGCGCTGAAGAAGCTCTCCCTCGACTGCGCGATCATGCTCGCTGAGTAACTCGTCTCACGCGCGGCCGAGCAGCACGTCCTTCGCCTCATTGATCCGCGCCGCGAGGTAGTTCGAGCCCCCTTGATCCGGGTGCATCTTCATCATCAGGCGGCGGTGCGTCTGCCTGATCTCTTCTTCGCCCTCATTGGAACACAAGCCGAGCACGGCGTAGGCCTCCTCGGCGCTCATGCGCTTTGACCCGTTGGCACGCCGCCTGCCGGACTTGGTCCCCTCGCCCGCAGCCGAACGCCGCTCGCGCCAATCGGGCAGACGCCAGTCGAGATAGGCTTCCATGACGGCGGCTTCCGGCGCGCCCTCCTGGTAGAGCTCGGCAAGAAGCTCCATCGCCTCGCGATCGCTGAGCGAGGAAAGCGCACGGCCC
>DASTKZ010000022.1:0-55649 GCA_035715445.1 Methyloceanibacter sp. | reverse complement strand
AGAATTCGGTCCCGTCCTGGCTGTGGCGGTCGATCCCCGACGAGGAAGAGCTCGCCTCCCTCCCCGAGGCCGAGCGCTACGGCGGCGAGACCGATGCGCGGCAGGTCTTCGACCGGCTGGCCGGCACGTGGACGTATTGGGGCTGGAAGGGCGGCTATTTCACCAGCGAAGAGGACGCGAGCGCCTTCTTCGACGAGCTTCGCTACATGCTCGCCATGCAGATGGGCGCACCCAACAGCCCGCAATGGTTCAATACCGGTCTTTACTGGGCCTATGGCATCGATGGCCCGAGCCAGGGCCATTACTATGTCGATTTCGAAACCGGCGAGGTCAAAGCCTCGACCTCGGCCTATGAGCGCCCCCAGCCTCACGCTTGCTTCATCCAGTCGATCGACGACGACCTCGTCAACGAGGGCGGCATTATGGATCTATGGGTGCGGGAAGCCCGGCTGTTCAAATACGGCTCGGGCACCGGCACTAATTTCTCGCAGCTCAGAGGCGAGAACGAGCCGCTCTCAGGCGGGGGCAAGTCCTCCGGCCTGATGAGCTTCCTCAAGATCGGCGACCGGGCGGCGGGCGCGATCAAATCGGGCGGCACCACGCGCCGCGCGGCCAAGATGGTCGTGGTCGATATCGACCACCCCGATATCGAGGACTACATCAACTGGAAGGTCAACGAGGAACAGAAGGTGGCGGCGCTCGTCACCGGCTCGAAGATCCTGGCCGAGCGGCTCAACGCCATCCTCAAGGCTTGCGTCAATTGCGAGGGCGACGGCGGCGACTGCTTCGATCCCAACCGCAATCCGGCGCTGAAGCGCGAGATCAGGGCGGCGCGCAAGGCGAAGGTACCCGACAATTCCATCCGCCGGGTGATCCAGTTCGCCCGCCAGGGCTATACCTCGATCCAGTTCCCGATCTTCGACACGGACTGGGATTCGGAGGCTTATCGCACCGTATCGGGCCAGAACTCCAACAACTCGGTGCGGGTGACCGACGACTTCCTGCGCGCGGTCGAGGCCGGCGGCGACTGGAACTTGACCTTCCGCAAGAACGGCGTCGTGGCCAAGACGGTGAAGGCGAAGGAGCTGTTCGAACAGATCGGCTACGCCGCCTGGGCTTGCGCCGATCCCGGCATCCAGTTCCACACCACCGTCAACGACTGGCACACCTGCCCCGCGGCCGGACCGATCAAGGCGTCGAACCCCTGCTCGGAATACATGTTCCTCGACGATACGGCCTGCAATCTCGCCTCGCTCAACCTCATGGCGTTCCGCAAGGACGACGGGAGCTTCGACATCGAGGCTTACGAGCACGCGATCGAGCTGTGGACGGTCGTGCTCGAGATCGCCGTGACCATGGCGCAATTCCCGTCGCGGCGGATCGCCCAGCTTTCTTACGAGTACCGCACGCTTGGGCTCGGCTACGCCAATATCGGCGGCCTGCTGATGGCGTCGGGCGTTCCTTATGACTCGCCGCAGGGCCGCGCGCTCTGTGGCGCGCTCAGCGCCATCATGACCGGGGTATCCTATGCCACGAGCGCCGAGATGGCGCGCGAGCTTGGGGCCTTCCCCGGCTATGCGGCGAACCGTGAGGCCATGCTGCGGGTCATGCGCAATCATGCGCGCGCGGCTGTAGGCGAAGCTTCCGGCTATGAAGACCTCGACACGGCGCCGGTGCCGCTCGACCACGCCTCCTGTCCCGATCCGCGCCTCCTCGCCCATGCCGTGCACGCCTGGGAGAAGGCGATCGAGCTCGGGCGCAAGCACGGCTACCGCAACGCCCAAGCGACCGTGATCGCGCCGACCGGCACGATCGGTCTCGTCATGGATTGCGATACGACCGGGATTGAGCCCGATTTCGCGCTGGTGAAGTTCAAGAAGCTCGCCGGCGGCGGCTATTTCAAGATCATCAACCGCATGGTGCCGGACGCGTTGCGGGGCCTCGGCTACGCCGAAGAGGCGATCAAGCGCCTCGTCGATTATGCGGTCGGCCGCGGCTCGCTCGCTGGCGCTCCCGGCGTCAATCACGAGACGCTCGCCGCCAAGGGGTTCACGCCCGAGAAGATCGCCACGATCGAGAAGGCGGTGGCTTCGGCCTTCGACATCAAGTTCGTGTTCAATCGCTGGACGCTCGGCGAGGACTTCCTCACCGGCCCGCTCGGCCTCGCGCCGGAGCGGATCGACAAGCCCGATTTCGACCTCCTCTCCGAGATCGGCTTCGCCAAGCGCGAGATCGAGGCCGCCAACGAATATGCCTGCGGCGCGATGACGCTCGAAGGCGCGCCCGGGCTCGATCCCGAGCACCTGCCGGTGTTCGATTGCGCTTCGCCCTGCGGTCGCAAGGGCAAGCGCTTCCTTTCGGTCGAGAGCCACATCCGCATGATGGCGGCCGCGCAGCCCTTCATCTCCGGCGCCATTTCCAAGACCATCAACATGCCGAACGACGCCACCGTCGAGGATTGCAAGAAGGCCTATCTCCTCTCCTGGCGGCTCGCGCTCAAGGCCAACGCGCTCTATCGCGACGGGTCAAAGCTGTCGCAGCCGCTCAACGCGCAGCTCCTCGCCGACGAGGAGGAGGAGCAGGAAGAAGTGCTGGCCGCGATCGCCTCGGACCAGCCTCAGGCCCAGCGCGCGATTGTGCTCGCCGAGCGCTTGACGCAGCGCGTGGCCGAGCTTGAGGGCGAACTTGCGCGGGAGGTTCAGTCTCGCGAAGACGCTCGCGGGAAGCGGGAGCGCCTGCCAGACCGCCGTACGGGCTATATCCAAAAGGCCGTGGTCGGCGGGCACAAGGTCTACCTCCATACCGGCGAATACGACGATGGACGGCTGGGCGAGATCTTCCTCGATATGCACAAGGAAGGGGCCGCCTTCCGCTCGCTGATGAACAATTTCGCCATCGCCGTGTCGGTCGGCCTGCAATATGGCGTTCCGCTCGAGGAGTTCGTCGAAGCCTTCACCTTCACGCGCTTCGAGCCTGCGGGCCTCGTCCGCGGCAACTCCACGATCAAGAACGCGACCTCGATCCTCGATTATATCTTCCGCGAGCTCGCGATCTCCTATCTGGAGCGAAACGAGCTTGCTCATGTCAATCCGAACGAGAACGGTCATACCGGGGTCGGTACCGGCGAGGAGCAAAAGCTGCGCGAAGTCGCCGAGCACGGAACTGAGGGGCGGGTCTCTCGCGGCTTCGTCCGCAAGCGGGCCGGCGACCGGGACAAGCGGCGATTGGCGAACCTCAACCTCTTGCCCACCGCCCGTGTCGCGGGCGCCGGCCATGTCTTCGAGGCTGAGCCGGGCACGGCAGAGAGCGGGGCGTCGCCTGCGGTCACGCACACCCATGCCCGTACCGTCGAAGCTCAGCCCGAACGCAGCGACTCCGAGCTCATCAGCGAAGCGCGGGTGAAGGGATACGAAGGCGAAGCCTGTCAGGAGTGCGGGAATTTCACGCTTGTGCGCAACGGAACGTGTCTCAAATGCGATACGTGCGGCGCGACGAGCGGCTGCAGTTAGGAGAGCTGATGTCCCGATGCTCTCACTGCGTTGAACGTGTCGACTGCCAGGCAACGGACCGTCTGGGTCGTCAAATTGCAAGTTTGCGCGAGTTGGGCGACGTGCGGAAATAGTTGACATCGCCGCGCAATGCAGTATGCGAAATATCACGATAGGAAAAACTCGGAGCGTGAATCGCTCACCGAACGCGTTTCGACAATATCTTATCGATGAGTCATGTTAAGACTCATGAAGGAAACTGTATGAACAATGCCGTGGCTTTTCCCTTGTCGGCAACGGGACGTGTCTCAAATGCGATACGTGCCGAGCGGCGAGCGGATGTAGCAGAGTGAATCAAACAGCAGCCACCCTAAGGAGGGGATTGCACTATGGCAGCGAAGAGGAAGAAAGCATCGTCAGCAGCGCGTAAGACCACGCGCAAGACTGCGCGCAAGACCGCGCGCAAGACCGCCCGCAAGACGGCGAAGAAGAGATAGACTTGCAAAGGCGCGGGGCTCGTCCCCGCGCCTCCTTTATTTTCCCTTCCAAAACAATAGATTGACTGATCCACGCGGCGTCCCATTCGGGCGCGGCGCTCGCGCGTTTTCGCCCGCGCGTTCGCCTCGTGCTCGCCTTCATCAGCGACGACGCAGCGCCCATTCACGCAGCAACTCTCCTCGCGTTGCGAAGCGATGCGCGCGGTGACGATGCGCGCTCACGACATGCCGCGGGTGTTTTTAATGTGCGCGGACGCGGACATCGGCGCGCCAAACCGAGCGCCGATCGGCCGTCCGGGACCGGCGCGAAGCGGCTATCGCGCCGAACGTCAAGTGATTCGTTTTTTACCCATTCCGGCTCATTCCCCGTCCGAAGCCACGGCCCGGAACCCCTCCCGCGCAATAATTTTCCACAGGTCTGATACGGCGGCGGCAAGCCTCGTTTCGTCGGTCGAGCGCAGCACCACATAGGTGCCGAGACGCTTATTTTCGAAGAAGGGGTAGCTCCCGATCTGGACCTCGGGATGGGCGGCCTGGAGATCGAACAGCCCCGAAGCGGCGTCTCCTTCGGGCACGTCGAGGCGGATTGCGCGGGTGATGATGAATTTCCCTCTTGCCAGGCGCGGCGCCACCGCGTCGAGCATGACCTGCATGATCCGCGGCACGCCCGCCATGACGATGACGTTCTCCAGCATGAAGCCGGGGGCCCTGGAGATGGCATTGTCGATTAGCGCGGCCCCTCTCGGGATGCGGGCCATGCGCAGCCGCGCCGGCGTGAGCTCCTCCTGGCTGAAGTGCTTGCGCATAGCGGCGACGGCGGAGGGATCGACATCGACCTCGACCCCGAAGGCCATGGCGATGGCATCGGTGGTGACATCGTCGTGGGTCGGGCCGATGCCGCCGGTAGTAAATACGTAAGTATATTTCTGGCGGAGCGCGTTCACCGCGGCGGCGATCTCGGCCTCGCTATCGGCCACGACCCTGATCTCGCGCAGCGAAATTCCGATCCGCGTGAGATAGGCGGCGATGTAGGCGATGTTCTCGTCCTTGGTGCGGCCCGACAGGATCTCCTCGCCAATCACGAGGAGCGCGGCCGTGACGGTCTTGTTGTCCTGCTCAGGCGTCATGGCGAAAGAAAGCGCTTGCGGCGACGAGAAGTCCAGAGGCTCGCCGCCTTCCGCGAGCGGCTCGCCGTGCTTTCGCCATGGTCTTCGTTCGTCCTTGCGAGCGGAGACCCGTTGCACATTGCAGTATTTCACCCTAAGTCAGCTTCAGTTCCCTATAATCCTATCCCATGTCCAATCTCGAATTCGCCCGCGCCCAGGCGCGCGACACCAAGGTCAAGCTCCATAGCACCGACGATTTCGCCGGCATGGCGAAGGCCGGCCGGCTCGTGGCTGAAGCCCTCGATCTCCTCGTCGACGAGGTGAAGCCCGGGGTGACCACCGACGAGCTCGACCGGTTCGTGTTCGAGTTCGCCATGGACCATGGCGCCATTCCGGCGCCGCTGAACTATCGCGGTTTCCCCAAATCGATCTGCACCTCCCTGAACCACGTGGTTTGCCACGGCATCCCGGGCCCGCGTGCGCTGAAAGAGGGCGACATCCTCAATATCGACGTGACGCTGATCGTCGAGGGCTGGCATGGGGATTCGAGCCGCATGTACGCGTTGGGCAGGATTTCCCGCGCGGCCGAGCGCCTGCTCGAGGTGACTTACAATGCGCTGATGCGGGGTGTGGCCGCGGTGAAGCCCGACGCCACGACCGGCGATATCGGCGCCGCCATCCAGACCTATGCCGAGGCGGAGCGCTGCAGCGTGGTACGGGACTTTTGCGGTCATGGCCTCGGCCGCGTCTTCCACGACCGGCCGAACATTCTGCACTATGGCGAGCCGGGCGAAGGGCTCGTGCTCAAGCCCGGCATGCTGTTCACCATCGAGCCGATGATCAATCTCGGCAAACCGCATGTGAAGATCTTGTCGGACGGCTGGACGGCGGTGACCCGCGACCGGTCGCTGTCGGCGCAGTTCGAGCACACCGTCGGCGTTACCGAGACGGGCTGCCAGGTGTTCACGATATCGCCGCGAGGGTTGCACCGGCCTCCCTACGGAAATTGAGCGGGGCTGAATGGGCTTCAAGGATGCCGGCAAGCCACACTATTTCGGTCTTCGCGAACGGCTCAGGCGCCGCTTCCGCGAAGGCGGCGCCGACCGCCCTCCCCGATTACGAGCTGCTCGAGCTGATTCTGTTCCGTGCCGCGCCACGGCGCGACACCGAGCCCATGGCCAAGGCGCTGATCGCCCGCTTCGGCACCTTCGCCGAGGCGATGAACGCTCCGGACGAGCTCTTGCGGGAAGTCCCCGGCATCGGCGAGGCGGCCGTCGGCGAGCTCAAGCTCGTGCGCGCGGCGGCGCTCCGGCTCATGCGCGGCGAGGTAGCTGGAGCGGTCCGTATTGGGCTCATGGCAGGCCGTGATCGACTATTGCCGCGCCACCATGGGGTTCGAGAACAAGGAGCAGTTCCTCTTCCTCGACAAGCGCAACCAGATCATCGCCGATGAGGTGCAGCAGACGGGCACCGTCGATCACACCCCGGTCTATGTGCGCGAAGTGGTGAAGCGGGCGCTGGAGCTGTCGACAACCGCCATCGTGCTCGTGCATAACCACCCCTCGGGCGACCCCACCCCGCCAAAGGCCGATATCGAGATGACCAAGCAGATCGTGAGCGCGGCCAAGCCGCTCGGGGTCGTGGTCCACGACCACATCGTCGTCGGCAAGAAGGCCATGCGAGCTTCCGCGGGCTTGGCTTGATCTAGGGCAGCTCGGGGCACCGCGGTCCTAACCAATCGTCAATAAACAGCTCCGATCCTTCCTCCCGGCCAATGGTCTTGTGGGCGGGGTCGCGGAGTGTCGTTGCGTTATTAGGCGTTGCAGGCGCTTGTTGCCGGCCTCCTTGGACCGGCCCTCGCCCTCCTTGGCGGCTGCGTCTATCGCGAGACCGGACCCCCGCCCGAGGCGCATTTCGAGACATTTGCGTCAAAGCCGCCACAAGGCGACACCGTCACGGTCTGTCACGCGTATGGCTGCAAGAAGCAAACCGCCGTCACCTTCACCCAAGCCGACATCGCCGAACTGTCCATGGTGATGACGACGATCCCGCGCGACGACAGTCCCCGCGAGGAGCGCCGCGCCATTGCCAACGCGATCGGGTGGATGAAGCGGCGCGTGGCGCCCACAACCGGAACGGCAACGGACCGGCCCAGTATGGATTTCAGGGGATCGGGCGACCGGAGCCAACAGGATTGCGTCGATGAGGCCACCAACACGACAAGTTATCTGCTTGCGCTCGCTCGCCATGGACTGATCCGGCACCACGCCGTGGAGCGGCCCTTCGCCAAGGACGCTTTCGGCAAATGGACGCACTGGGCGGCCCTTATCAGGGAAAGGGAAAGCGGCGAGCTGTTCGCCGTCGATTCCTCGGCGAGCGTCAATGGCGAGAATCCCACGGTGCAATCGGCGGCGAGCTTCTACGTTCCCGACTCTTCGAGCGATGTGAAGCCTCCGGAAACCTCGCGTTACGACGACTCCGATGACATGCTGGCAGGCTTCAGCGCGAGCCGTTAGGCGCGGGCGCGCAACGTCCCGCTAGGCAAAACCGTCGCTGGAAGGCTGAAACGATCGCTATGCCGGCGCCGGCCCGAACACGAGCACCGCGTTGAGGCCGCCGAAGGCGAAGGAATTCGACATGGCGTAATTGACCTCGCGCTCACGCCCCTTGTTCGGCGTGTAGTCGAGATCGCATTCGGGATCGGGCTCGTCGAGGCCCATGGTCGGGGGCACGAAGCCCTCGCCGATGGCCTTGACCGCGGCAACCGCTTCGATGCCGCCCCCTGCCCCGAGGCAATGGCCGTGCATCGACTTGGTCGATGAGATCGACAGCTTGCTTGCCGCATTGCCGAACACGCGCTTGATGGCGCGGGTCTCGTTTATGTCGTTGACCGCCGTGGCGGTGCCGTGCGCGTTGATATAGTCGATGTCCGAGGCCCCGAGGCCCGCATCGTCGAGCGCCATCTGCATCGCCGTGGACGCCCCGTCGATCGAGGGATTGACCATGTCGGCGGCATCCGCGGTCATGCCATAGCCCAGGAGCTCGGCGAGGATCGGCGCGCCGCGCGCCTTGGCGTGCTCATACTCCTCGAGCAGGAGAATACCGGCGCCCTCGGCGAGAACGGTGCCGTTCCGCCGCTTCGAGAACGGCCACAAGCCGTCGGGGCTCAACACCCGCATCGCCTGCCAGGCGCGGGTCGCGCCCCAATTGAGCGAGGCCTCGGCCGCGCCGGCGATGCCGAGATCGACCAAACCTTCGCGGATCATGCGGTAGGTCAGGCCGATGGCATGCGTTGCGGTCGAGCAGGCGCTGACCACGCCGAAGGTCGGGCCCTTGATGGAATATTCGATGCTGACATGGGCCGAGGCCGAGCTGCCGATGGCCTTGAGCAGGGTCAGCGGATGGGTCGCGCGCTTGTTCTCCTTGAACAGCATCTTGTAGGAAAATTCGAGCGTGGTGAGACCGCCGACGCCCGAACCGATGATGCAGGCGGCGCGATAGGCGGCGCTGTCCTTCAGCGGCACCTCGAGCTTCGACATGGCGACGGCTTCCTGCGCCGCGCAGCCGGCATACTGCGAGTACTTATCGGCAAGCATAAGCGGCTTGCTTTGCAGCCGCACTTTCGGATCGAAATCCGGCACCTCACCCGCGATGGTGATGTACAGATCCTCGGTCGAAAAGCTCTGAACCTGGCGTATGCCGCACTCGCCCTTTTTGAGCGCCGCCCAAAACTTGTCTACGCCTGTGCCCAAAGGAGTGACGACGCCGTGGCCGGTGACCACGACGCGCCTGCGCCCGTTAGTGTGTGTCATGTAGCGTTAAGCCGTAACTCCCAAGCCTGGTCAACGTCCCGGGAAGGCACCCGAGCGGAAATGGCTGGACTAAGCTGCTGCTCCGGAAGCCTTCGTCTCTGCGATGATCCCCTTCACCCGATCCACGACGGATCCAACCGTCGCGAACGCTTCCACTTCTTCGTTGGCATTATAAGGGATTTCAATCCCGAAAGTATCCTCAATATCGAACACGATGACAGCAAGGTCGAGCGATTCGATTTCAAGTTCAGTCAAGGGCGTTTCCAGCGTGACGGCCTTCGATGGGTCCTTCATGTTCTTACGCAAAATCTCGATGATCTTGGTAGCCACCTCGTCCATTTCACTCTCTCCCTGCCCCTTGGGGGGTCTGTGTCTAGCGATCCCTGGCTAAATCATAGCTAATGCGAGGGCAAGTCGGGCATTGGAATAGACTTAAAAACTTTTCGAGTCTACCCGCGTCAGGCGCCCGATTCCTTGCCGGTCCATGGTTGTCATCGCGAAGAAAATTGGCCTTTTTGCGCCTTCCTGCGCCACTCTTTCAGCATAATCGGGGCACCCTCTGGGCCCCCAATGCGGTTACCACGCGATGTATTATATAGTGTTGCGCCGGAGCCTCGACCACCCGGCTCCCGCTCGGACCATGCAGCCCGTAAGTTAATGAAAAAGAAAGACTGATGGCGAGGAAGCCCCGTTCTGCAACTGCGACAATTGAGCAGCCTCGCGGCACGAGGCCGAAGCGCCCTTGGCACAAATCCTACCCCAAGGGCGTGAATTGGGACGCGCGCTTCGAACCTGCGCTCCTCGGGACCTTGCTCGACCGAGCGGTCCAGAACCACGGGGCCCGCCCTTGCACCTATTTCATGGGGAAGCGCCTGAGCTACGCCGAGATCGGCGCTTTGTCGGACCGGGCCGCCGCAGGCCTACAGGCGATCGGCGTCCGCGAAGGGGTCAAGGTCGGACTTCTGCTCCCCAACGCGCCAACCTTCCTGATCTTCTACTACGCCGTGATGAAGGCCGGCGGGACCGTGGTCAACTTCAACCCCCTGTACAGCCTCGAAGAGATCGCGTTCCAGATCCGCGACAGCGATACGAAGGTCATGGTGACGCTCGACCTTGTGCCGCTGTTCGAGAAGGTCGAGGCGATGCTCGAACGCGGGGTGCTCGAAAAAGCGGTGGTCGCAAGCTTCCCCAAGCTGCTACCGCGCTTGAAATCGGCGGGGTTCAAATTCTTGCAACGCGCGAAGCTTGCCAATCTGAAGGCGTCGAGGGTCAAGGACCGGATCGTGACGGAAGACGCGCTGCTCGCCAATGACGGGCGCTATCGGCGCCCCGCGATCGCGCCGGACGCGATCGCCGTGCTGCAATATACCGGCGGCACGACCGGAACGCCGAAGGGGGCGATGCTCACCCACGCCAACCTTACCGTCAATGTCGGCCAGGTGACCCTCTGGCAAAATCGCCAACAAGTTGAACACGACCGCGTGCTGGGCGTCTTGCCACTCTTCCACGTCTTCGCCATGACCACCGTCATGAATTACGGGATTGCGCGCGGCATGGAGTTGATCTTGCTGCCGAGATTCGAGCTCGGGACGACGCTCAAGCTGATTGGCAAACTCCGCCCGACCATCATGCCGGGCGTGCCGACACTCTATAACGCGTTGCTGCACCACCCGAAGGTCGCCAAAGCCGATCTCTCCTCGCTCGAATATTGCATCTCCGGCGGCGCGGCGCTTCCGGTCGAGGTCAAGCGCGGATTCGAAGCCATTGCCGGTTGCGGCCTCGTCGAAGGTTACGGCTTGAGCGAGACCGCGCCGGTTGCGACCTGCAATCCCGTCGAGAACGGCAAAGAAGGATCGATCGGCCTGCCACTCCCCGCCACCGAAATCTCGATCCGCTCGCTCGAAGATCCGACGCTGGAGATGCCGATGGGAGAGCCCGGCGAGATTTGCATCGCGGGCCCGCAGGTGATGCCGGGCTATTGGAATAAGCCGCAAGAGACCGAAGCGGCGTTCGTCGGGAATTACTTCCGCAGCGGTGATGTGGGTTACATGGACGAAGACGGCTACATCTTCATCGTTGACCGCATCAAGGACATGATCAATTGCTCGGGCTTCAAAGTCTATCCGCGGCGGATCGAAGACGCGCTCTACGCGCATGGCGCGGTCGCCGAAGCGACCGTGGTCGGGATTCCCGACGCGTATCGCGGCGAAGCGCCGAAAGCCTTCGTCAAGCTGAAGGATGGCATGACGGCAACGGCGGCCGAGCTGCACGCGCATCTGAGCGAGAAGCTCTCCAAATTCGAGCTGCCGGCCGAAATCGAGTTCCGCGACGAGCTGCCCAAGACCCTGATCGGCAAGCTGTCGAAGAAGGAACTGCGCGCCGAAGCGCGGCGTCAATCGCGCTAATTCGGGAGACCCGGGTTCTAACGCGTGCGCTCTAGCGCAGCCAGGGCAGGAGCGGGTCTTGCTGCACTCGCTCGTAATCGCGCTGCTGCTTCCGCATCATGCGCCGCTCTCTCCGCGTCATGGGAATTGGCTCGAAGGCGGACGCATCGGCGGTCTCGGCCGCATCCGGATCCACGCCGTCGGTCGCAGCAGCCGCTTCGCCGTCTGGCAGCGTCGCCGCGTCCTGCTCGGTGGCTTCGCCTTGGGTCTCAGGCTTGGCCGCGGGCTTCGCGGCGGCGGTCGTGACCGGCTTGGCGGCAGGGGCTGCGGCCGGCTTCGCGGCTGCGGTTGCGGCCGGCTTGGCCGTGACGGTCGCGGTGGGTTTCGCGGCGGCCGTCGTGAGCGGCTTCGCGGCGGGGACCACGGTGGGCTTCGCGGCGGCGGTCGCGACCGGCGGCTTCGGTTGCGCCTTCGGCTCAGGAAGCGGGGTCTTGGCGACCGGCTGAGCGGCCGGTGCCGCGGTTTCGGCCACAATCGGCTTCGCCATCAGCATCATGCTCGAGACGTCCTCTCCCGACTGCGGCGCTTTGGCGCCAGGATCGGTCGAGGCCGCGAGGAAGCCGTAGCCGCCTCCGGCATTGACGTCGGCCGGCGGCTCGGTGGGCGAGGCCATCTGTTGCGTGACAGGTGCTGCGGGTTCGGGCGCCACGACCGGGACTACCTCAGCCTCTTCGGCTTGCGCGGGTGCGGCCGGCAGTTGCGGCGCGACCGTCGCTTGCATCTCCTTCGGCGCTGCGGGTTCGGTCGAAGCGTTGGCGACCGCTTCATCAGCGCTCGGGACCGCAACGGGTTCAGCGGCCGCCGCCGCGGCGGAAGCCGGCGCATCCGGCGTCACCGACGCCTCGATCTGCTGCTCGCCTTCCGCGGGCGGGACCGCCGGTGCGAGCACCTCAGGCGGAGGCGGAGGCGTGCGGAACCAATTCCTCTCGCCGCAGAGCAGCCACGCCTTGCAGCCCTTGAGCAGGATCTGCTTGCGCGAAACCACCGTCAGCGTGGCGGTGTAGGTGCGGCCGTCCTCGGGATTGTAGATTTTTCCGTTCCAGGTCGAAGGCGCGCTCGGAACGAGGTCGGTGAAAATCGGCAGGCCCAGGATCTGCCGGCCACGCAAGGCGGGATTCTCGTTGCGAACGTCGTGCAGAGGCTGTCCTTTGCTGTCGTTCGGCTCCTTGAGCCAGGCGATCTTGGCGCAGAGATTGGTCTTCTTCTTCCCGCACTTGAAGACCTCGATCTTGGACTCGCGTTCGGCATCCGGCTTCTTCCAATAGCCGGTGGGATCGGCCGAGGCGGCGTGGGACGGGTTGACGGGAGCAAGTAGGGCGACGGTCAAGAGCCCGACCACCGCTGCGCATTGATGCCTCATAAAGGACCTCCGAAATCGTCGCGCCATCGGCGTACCGCGCCGTGGCAAACTCCGCTAGACCACTTTCCCCCTGTCCTTACTGAACCCTGCGAGGCCCACTGTTTTTCGCCCTGTGGCGCGTTTGACGCCGCGCTCATTGTCCCTTTCGGCCGGCTATCGCGGCCTTTCTCCGTTCAACTTCCCTTACTCTCGACGATGGCGGCGACACCCATGCCGCCCGCCGTGCAAACCGATATCAAACCCCTCCGGCCGCTCCCATCATGCAGGAGCTTGGCCAAGACCGCGATGATTCGCGCGCCCGTCGCTGCAAAAGGATGACCGAAAGCTATTGATGAGCCCTTGACGTTGAGCTTGGCCCGGTCGATCGACCCCAAGGCTTGGCTCCGTCCCAGACGACGGCGGCAATAGTCTTCCGATTCCCATGCCTTCAATGTCGCCAGCACTTGCGCCGCAAAGGCTTCATGAATCTCATAATAATCAAAGTCCTGTAGCGCAAGGCCGGTTTGCTCGAGGAGATCGCTCACGGCAACCGTCGGCGCCATCAGAAGTCCTTCACCTTGAACGAAATCTACGGCAGAAGTGCGGCCCAAGCCGAGGTAGGCCTGGACTTGTATCCCCCGCTTTTCTGCCCATTCCTCCGAGGCGAGGAGGACCGCTGCCGCCCCGTCGGTAAGCGGGGTGGAATTGGCGGCGGTGATCGTTCCCGCCCCCGAGCGGTCGAAAACCGGCTTCAGCTCGGCCATTTTTTCGAGCGCGATGTCCTCGCGGATATTGTTGTCGCGGAACACGCCGGCGAAGGGGATCACGAGGTCATCCATGAAGCCTTCGTCGTAGGCGGCGGCGGCTTTCCTGTGGCTCTCATAGGCGAGGCGATCCTGGGCCTCGCGGCCGATGCCCCATTCCTTGGCCATCAGCTCGCAATGTTCCCCCATGCTGAGCCCGGTGCGGGGCTCGGCGGTTGCGGGCGGCTGAGGGGCGAGCTCGGCCGGGGCAAAGCCTTTGAGGGCGGCCGCCTTCTGGCCGAAGCCGCGCGCCCGCGACAAGGCGACCAGACGCTGGGCGAATTTGCGCTGGAACACGATCGGCGCGTCACTCGTCGTGTCCGAGCCGAAGGCGATGCCCGACTCGATCTGTCCGGTGGCGATCTTGGCGGCGAGGCCGAGCGCGCCCTGCAAGCTCGTGCCGCAAGCCTGCATCATGGTGATGCCGGGGGTCGTCGGGGCGAGAGCGGAGCCGATCACCGCCTCGCGGGCGAGGTTCCAATCCTTGGCATGGGTGACGACGGCGCCGCCGACCACTTCGTCGATATGGGCGCCGTGGAGCGAAAAGCGATCGACGAGGCCGCCAAGCGCCCCTGTCAGCATGTCGAGATTGGTGAGCTCGGCGTAAGCCGTGTGCGAACGGCAAAAGGGAATGCGCGATCCCCCCAACACCGCGACGCGCCGTATCTTCGCCTCAGCCATCTCGTCCCGTTTCCTGACCTATGCCGCGGCGTCCGTCGCCGCGCGCTCGTTGCGCCGGTAGTGAAGCGGACCGCCGCGGAAGGGCGCGAAGCCCGTGCCGAACACCATGCCGGCATCGACATGATCGGCGCTCGCCACCACGCGGTCCGAAAGCGCGCGCTCGGCCTCGTCGAGCATCGGTTGCACCAGCTCGCGGCCGAGCCGCTCAAGCTCCTCCCGATCGTAGGCGACCTGCTCGAGCTTCGGTTTGCCCTCTTCCCACAAATAGAACCCTTCGCCGGTCTTTTTGCCGAGCTTGCCTTGCCTGACGAGGCCGGCGAGAACGTTGTCGCCCTCGGGCACGAGATCGAGCTCCTCGCCGACATGATTGGCAATGTCGAGCCCGACCATGTCCATCAGCTCGAGCGGCCCCATCGGCATGCCGAATTTGAGCGCCGCCTGGTCGATCTTCTCGCGCGGCTCGCCAAGCTGATAGCGGCGCACCGCCTCCATCATGTACGGCGCGAGCACGCGATTGACGAGGAAGCCCGCGCAACTCTTCACGATCAGCGGCAGCTTGTTGATGGCGGTGACGAAGGCGCAGGCCTTGCGCACCTCCTCTTCGCGCGTCCTCTCGCCGCGCACCACCTCGACCAACGGAAGCTGCGCCACCGGGTTGAAGAAATGCAGCCCGACGAGACGCCCGGGATCGCCGAGAGGCTTGGCGATATCCTCGAGCCTGAGCGAGGACGTGTTGGTGGCGAGCACGGCGTCCGGTTTTGCTTCGCGCTCGAGCTTTTGAAACAGGCTTTGCTTGACGTCGAGCTTTTCGACAATCGCCTCGATGATCACATCGGCGCGCTTGACGTGCTTGCCGGTCGGATCGGCTATGAGGCGCGCGGCGGCGGTTTCGACCGCGAGCGTCGTGCGAAGATGGCGCTTGAACAGGCTCTTGGCGCGAGCGAGCGCCTTGGCGATTTGCGCTTCGTCGAGATCCTGAAGGCTCGCCTGCATGCCCTGAACAGCGCACCAGGCGGCGATGTCGCCGCCCATCGTGCCGGCGCCGATGACATGAACGCGCCGCGGCTTGAAACCGGTCTTGGGCGCTTCGTCCTTCAACATCTCCGACAGCTTGAACACGCGGCGCAGGTTGCGCGAAGTCTCGCTCGCCATCAGCGGCGTGAACATCTCGGTCTCGGCGATGCGCATGCGCGCGGGGTCGTCGCCGTAACGCTCGAACAGGTCGATGAGGCGGAACGGCGCCGGATAATGTTCCTCGCGGACCTTCTCCGCCGTCTCGGCGCGCATTCGCTTGGCGAGAAGCCCGCGCACCGGCTGCTTGAGCATGAGCCGCTTCCACCACGGCGCGCCCGGCGACTTCCGCTTCTGCAGCACCGCCTTGCGCGCGGCCCAGCGAAGATTGTGCCGGGTCGGCACGAGCTGATCGACGAGACCGATTGCCCTGGCCGCCGTCGGGCGCAGCATGCGACCGGTCAGCATGGCGGTCATGGCGTCGAGGGGGCCGGCCGCCGCGATGGCGCGAACCGTGCCGTTCAGCCCCGGGAAAATGCCGAGCTTCACCTCGGGGAAGCCGAGCCGCGTCCCCTCCTCGCGATCGGCGATGCGCCAGTCGCAGGCGAGCGCGAGTTCGAGGCCGCCGCCGAGGCAATAGCCGTGAATGGCGGCGACGACCGGCACGGGAAGCCGGTCGATCCGGTTCACGAGCTCGAGCGTCTGCCGCACCACGTCTTCGATTTTTTGCTCGGTGTCGAAACGCTCGAATTCCCTGATATCGGCGCCGGCAATGAAGCTGCTCTCCTTGGCGCTGATCAGAACGAGCCCTTTCACCGCGCCCGACGCGGCCGCCTCTTCAACCGCCGCGACGATCTCGCCGAGCTCCTCCGTCGTGCGGCGGCCGAGCGAGTTCATGCTCTCGCCTTCGCGATCCACGACCGCCCAGGCGATGCCTTCGAAATCGACGGTGAACCGCCAATCCTGCAAATCGGGAAGCGTCGTCGGCATGGGAGGGCTACTCGGCGGCGATATGTTCGGGACGGGCGGCGCTGTCCTCGGACGCCGACGACTGCCTGCGCGCAAGCTCGCTCGGGGAGAAATCGTCAACGGCAATGACGCGGGCAACGAGATCGCGAAGCTCGGCAAGCGCACGCGCTTCGCTCGCGGTGAGCACGCCTTTCGCCTCGGCCTCGGCGAGCCAGTCGTTGCCGTGGAAACGCTTCACCTCGCCTTTGCGGATGGCGCGCTCGAGCTTCTTGTCGGCCTCCTCGCAGGCGACGGCCTTGGCGAGCGTGTAGTCGAGCAACCCCATCCGGTCGCGCGGATCGTCGGTCAGGTAGATGTGGCGGGTGAGCCGGTCGCGGAAAGCGCCGGGCTCGAGCGAAGCGCGCACGATCGCCTTTCCCGCCGCGTCGCTCGCGGGCCGCCGGCGCGCACCCACGGGGAAGACGAGCGGCGTCATCGCCCATGCCGCCCATCTCACCGGGAAATTGCGCAAGACGCCGAGCAGCGCCTGGTCGAAGCGATAGAGGCAGTTCCGGGCGCAGAAATCGACGACCTTGAGGTCTTCCTTGGGACGGCCGTCGTCGTCATAGCGCTTGAGCACCGAGGAGAGCAGATAGAGCTCGGTGAGCGCGTCGGCCATGCGGCCGGTGATCTTCTGCTTCACCTTCAGCCCGCCGCCGAGAAGGGCGACGGTCGCGTCGGCGACGAGCGCGAAAGAACGCGACGCCCGCGCAAGCTCGCGCCACCAAACCTTGGTGTCGCCCGCATTCGCCGGCGCTGACGCGAACAGGCCGAAAGTCAGATTGTGGAACAGCGCGCCTGCGGCATTGGAGACGGTGAAGGCGACATGGTCCTCGAAGGCGCGGGCGAAACGCTCGGTGCCGCGCATCTCATCCTTATCTTGCAGCGCCTCGATCTCGGTGAAGAGATAGGGGTGGCTGCGCAGCGCGCCTTGCGCGAAGGTGATCAACGTGCGGGTGAGGATGTTGGCGCCTTCCACCGTGATCGTCACCGGCGTCATCTGATAGGCGCCCTGAAGGTAGTTGCTCGGCCCGTCGCAAATGCCCTTGCCGCCGTGGATGTCGAGCGCATCGTTGATGCTCTGGCGCATGCGCTCGGTCGAAACGTATTTGAGCAGCGCCGAGATCACGGCGGGCTTTTCGCCGGCCGAGACCATCGCGGCGGTGAGAGCACGGGCGGCCTCGAGCGCGTAAGCCGTCTCGATCATGCGCGCGAGCGGCTCCTCGACGCCCTCCATGAAGCCGATCGGCAGGTTGAACTGCTTTCTGATGCGGGCATAGGCCGTGCTGGTGCGGAGCAGGCCCTTGGCGGCGGCGGCGCTGGTCGCGGGAAGCGAGATGGAGCGCCCCGCGGCGAGGCAGCTCATCAGCATGCGCCAGCCCTGCCCCGCCCGCTCCTCGCCGCCGATGATCCAATCGATCGGTACGAATACGTCGCGACCGCACGTCGGCCCGTTGGGGAAACCGGTGCCGCCGGGAAGATGCCGCCGTCCGATCTCGACGCCGGGGTGGTCCGTCGGGATCAGCGCGAGCGTGATGCCGATATCCTCGCCGCGGCCGAGATGGTTTTCCGGATCGAACAGGCGAAAGGCAAGGCCGAGCAGCGTCGCGTTGGGCGCAAGCGTAATGTAGCGCTTGTCCCAGGTGAGCTTGATGCCGAGCGTGTCGCGTCCCTCGTGCTTGCCGCGCGCGACGATGCCGACGTCGCGCATAGCCGCCGCGTCCGAGCCCGAGAACGGCCCGGTCAAGGCAAAGCAGGGAATCTCTTCGCCGCGGGCAAGGCGCGGCAGGAAGTGCGCCTTCTGCTCGGGCGTTCCGTATTTCTCGATCAACTCGCCGGGACCGAGCGAGTTCGGCACCATGACGATGGTGACGCCGCCGGCGCTGCGCGAACCGATCATGCCGAGGACGAGCGACTGGGCCTGAGCCGAGAAGCCGAGGCCGCCATGCTCCTTGGAGATGAGCATGCCGAGGAAGCCGCGCTCGCACACGAAGCGCCAGATGTCCTCGGGAATGTCTTCGAGCTCATGGCGAATGCGCCAATCGTCGAGCTTGCGGCAGAGCTCGGTCGTCGGTCCGTCGAGAAAGGCGCGCTCCTCGGCGGTGAGAGTGATCGGCGCGACGCGGCGGAGCTTCTCCCAATCCGGCGTGCCGGAGAAAATTTCGGCATCCCAGCCGACAGTGCCGGCTTCGAGCGCCTCGCGCTCGGTCTCCGAGATCGCGGGCATCGCGCCTTTGAGCGCGCGATAGGCGGGAAGCACGAAATAGTCGCGTTTGATGTTGGGGAGGCTCGCGGCGAACAGCAGTCCTGCAGCGAGCCAGCCGAACAGCGACCACAACGGGAAGGCCGGCCAATGGAGCGCGCCGTGCGCAAGCCCCATCTGCGCGCTCAAGGTGAAAACAGCGGCGGCGAGCGCCCAAACGCGCAGCGAGGCGCGGTTCATGGCCAGCGCGAAGACGGCCAGGATGGAAACGAGCGCGAAAATGACTTCAGCCATGAGCGGCCTCTAAATGTGCCTTGGCCCCCCGTCCCCGACTGAAGCGCCCTGAAGGGGCTCGCGGTCCGGCTGCGACGGCCGCAGCCGGCCCGGCATTTCGCCCTCTATGGTCCGGATGGGCCATCGACTCAAGCTCTTTCCTGCCCTTGCGGCGCGACAGTTCGGCCCGCTCGAATCGGGTTCAATCATCCTGCCGCCAAACAGATTCCCAGTGAATTAACAGGGCGGCCTATGTTTTGGGCAAGCCGGGGTTTTCTTGTGCCGGCGGGGCGAATTGGCTAAGCAAGACATCAAGAATATGGCCATCGAAGGCTTGCTGGGCAAAGGACACCGCAATGGCAGAGCCGGAGCGACCGCAGCTCAATCCCTATCAAGTCGAGCTTGAGGCCGGCAGACGCTATAGCTGGTGCCGTTGCGGGCGGAGCAAGAAGCAGCCGTTCTGCGACGGATCGCATGCGGGCACGGGGATCGAACCCCTGACCTTCACGGCCGAGCGCACCGAGCTTGCGTTGCTTTGCGGCTGCAAAGATACGGGCGATCCGCCCTATTGTGACGGCTCGCATTTGTTGCTCTGATCTTCGCCTTATACAGCGGATTTGCCGGCGTTGTGCCGGGCGCGGCCTTCTTGGTAAGAAAGGGCCGCTCCAGGGGCCGGCCCTGGCGGTCGCCAGGCGCATGCAAGGGGGGCGCGGGGAATGGCCTACTTCCTGCAGCAGCTGATCAACGGGATCGCGCTTGGCTCGATCTATGGGCTGATCGCCATCGGCTACACCATGGTCTATGGCATCGTCGGCATGATCAATTTTGCCCACGGCGACATCTTCATGGTGGGCTCGTTCATCGCCCTCATTCTGCTCCTCATGCTGTTGAGCGTGGGCGTGACCATGATCCCGCTCGCCCTTCTCATCGTTCTGCTTCTCGCCATGGCGCTCACGGCGGTGTGGGGCTGGACCATCGAGCGCATCGCCTATCGGCCCTTGCGCGAATCGTTTCGCCTCGCCCCGCTCATCACCGCCATCGGCATATCGATCATCCTCCAGAACTTCATCCAGGTGGCGCAAGGCGCGCGGGTCAAGCCGCTCCAGCCGGTCGTCACCGGAAATTACGTCCTGTTTGAGGAGGGCGGCTTCGCCGCCAGCATCTCCAACATCCAGATCCTCATCATCGTGACGACGCTCGTGCTGATGATCGTGTTCTGGCTCATCATCACCCGCACCGCGCTCGGGCGCGCGCAGCGCGCTTGCGAGCAAGACCGGTTGATGGCCTCGCTGTCGGGCGTCAATGTCGACCGCACCATTTCCCTCACCTTCGTGCTTGGCGCCGCGCTCGCGGCCGTGGCCGGGTTGCTCTACCTCCTCTATTACGGCGTGATCGACTTCTACATCGGCTTCGTCGCCGGCATCAAAGCCTTCACCGCGGCGGTGTTCGGCGGCATCGGCTCGCTGCCGGGCGCCATGCTCGGCGGTCTCATCATCGGGCTGATCGAGACGTTCTGGTCGGCCTACTTCACCATCGAGTACAAGGACGTTGCCGCCTTCTCGATGCTTGCCATCGTGCTGATCTTCTTCCCGACCGGCCTGCTCGGCCGCCCCGAAGTCGAGAAGGTCTAGCGTCTTGGCCGAGCGCGGTCAGTCCTTCGCTCACCAGCTCAAGCCGGCGCTTGTGAACGCGGCGCTGTCGGCGCTGGTTGCTCTTGCCCTGTTCTGCCTCGTCCTCGGCATCCGCACTGTTGACACGGTGCAAGGGCTGACGCTGAAGCCGCGCCCGCTCCTTCTCGCCACCGCGGTCGGCATTGTCTTTGTCGGACGGCTCCTGCTCGAGCTGTTCTGGTGGAACCGGAGCTGGCACTTGCCCAAGCCCGCCGGGCTGACAGGGCTTCGCGGAGCAGCATCGAATTACGGTGGAGTTGTCCTGATCGTTGCGGCGGTGCTGCTCCCCATCGTCGCGCTCGCGCTCGAGAAGACCCTCCATCTCGGGCTCCCGCTCCGCTACCTGTTCGATCTTTCGATTGTCGTCCTCACTTACGTCATGCTCGCGTCGGGGCTCAATATCGTGGTCGGGCTCGCGGGCCTGCTCGACCTCGGCTATGTCGCCTTCTACGCCGTCGGCGCCTACAGCTTCGCGCTTCTTGCGACTAATTTCGGCTGGGGCTTCTGGATGTGCCTTCCTTTTGCGGGTCTGGCGGCAGCGCTGTGGGGCTGCGCCGTCGGCCTTCCCGTGCTCCGTCTCAGGGGCGACTATCTCGCCATCGTCACGCTCGCCTTCGCGGAGATCGTGCGTATCGTCCTGCTCAACTGGACCGACGTGACGAACGGACCGAATGGCATTTCCGGCATTCCCGATCCCACCCTGTTTGGCCTCCCGTTCTCGTCCCGCGGCGATGTCACCTTCAGCAGCTTCTTCGGTCTCAAATACGATCAGCTCCAGGGCATCGTCTTTCTCTACTACGTGATCCTCGCGCTCGCCCTCCTCACCATCGCCGTGACGTTGCGCTTGCGGCGCCTCCCCGTCGGGCGCGCCTGGGAAGCGATGCGGGAAGACGAGATCGCCTGCCGCTCGCTTGGCATCAACACGACGCTCACCAAGCTTTCCGCCTTTGCCACGGGCGCCATGTTCGGCGGCTTCGCCGGCGCGTTCTTCGCGACGCGCCAGGGCTTCATCAGCCCCGAATCTTTTACCTTCATCGAGTCGGCGACGATCCTCGCCATCGTCGTGCTCGGCGGCCTCGGCAGCCAGCTCGGGGTGGCGCTCGCCTCGATCGCGCTGATCGGCGGCTTCGAGGCGCTCCGCCACACCCACGGGCTCAAAGTCATCTTCGGTCCGGATTTCGACCCGGCCCTTTACCGTATGCTTCTGTTCGGGCTCGCCATGGTCGTCATCATGCTGTGGCGCCCGCGCGGGATCGTGTCGTCGCGAACGCCTTCGATCCTGCTCGAGCCGGAAGACGTCGCCGCTCCAGCCAAGGAGCGCCGCGCATGAGCTCGTGGCAGAAGGACCCGGTCCTTGAGGTCGAGCATCTCACCATGCGCTTCGGCGGCCTCATCGCGGTTGACGACGTCTCCTTCGAGTGCGGACGCCACGACATCACCGCGCTGATCGGCCCAAACGGCGCGGGCAAGACCACCGTGTTCAACTGCATCACCGGCTTCTACAAGCCGACCGAAGGGATGATCAGGCTCACCCATCCCGGTGGATCGCGTTTCTATCTCGAGCGCCTCGACGATCACGACATCAACGCGCATGCCCGGGTCGCCCGCACCTTCCAGAACATCCGGCTGTTCAAGGGCATGACCGTGCTCGAGAACCTGATGGTGGCGCAGCACGACACGCTCAGCCGCGCCTCCGGGCTCACCTTTGGCGCTCTCCTCGGCATTGGCGGCTATCGTGCCGCCGAACGGGACGCCATCGCGCTGGCGCGAGAGTGGCTCGCGCGCACGGGCCTGACCTCGCGCGCGAACACGGTCGCGGGCGCGCTTCCCTACGGCGATCAGAGGCGGCTCGAGATCGCGCGCGCCATGTGCACGCGGCCGCTCCTGCTTTGCCTCGACGAACCTGCCGCCGGACTGAACGCGCGAGAGAGCGAAGGGCTGAACGAGCTGCTCTATTCGATCCGGGAAAAAGAAGGCATCGCCATTCTGCTCATCGAGCACGACATGAGCGTGGTGATGCGCATCTCCGACCACGTGGTCGTCCTCGATTACGGGAAGGAGATCGCCGACGGAACCGCGGAAGAGGTCCGCAACGACTCCCGCGTCATTGCCGCCTATCTCGGCGTTCCCGAGAAAGAGCTCGACAAGGTCGGGAGCGAGGTTGGCCTGTGAGCGCGCCCATGCTTGCCATCAAGGACGTCACCGCCGGCTACGGCAACATCCCGGTGCTGCACGGGGTCAGCCTCGACATCTCGAAGGGCGAGATCGTCACACTCATCGGCGCGAACGGCGCCGGCAAGACCACGCTGATGATGACCATCTGCGGGCGGCCGCGGGCGGCGCGCGGCAATGTCCTGTTCGAAGGCGAGGACATCACCGAACTGCCCACGCATAGGATCGCGCGATTGTGCATCGCGCAGTCGCCGGAAGGGCGGCGCATCTTCCCGCGGCTGACGGTTTTGGAAAACCTCCAGATGGGCGCCCTCATCGCCAACGATCCGAACGGCTTCGACAAGGATCTCGACCGGGTGTGCGCGCTGTTCCCGGTGCTGAAGCAGCGCAAGGGGCAGCGCGGCGGCACGCTATCCGGCGGCGAGCAGCAAATGCTTGCGATCGCCCGGGCGCTGATGGGACGTCCTAAGCTGCTGCTGCTCGACGAGCCGTCGCTCGGACTTGCGCCGCTCATCGTCAAACAAATCTTCGAGACGATCAAAGAGCTGAACCGGCAGGGACTGACGGTGTTCCTCGTCGAGCAGAACGCCTATCACGCGCTCAAGCTTGCGCATCGCGGCTATGTCATGGTGAACGGCAAGATCACGATGTCCGGCGCCGGCCGCGAGCTGCTCGAATCCGAAGAGGTCAAAACCGCATATCTCGAAGGCGGCGCCCAACGCGCCGGCGGGGCACGGACATGAGTCTCCTCTCTGACGACGGTCTCCGCGTCTTCCTCGTGCTCACCGTCATCCTCGGCGGCGGGGCGGCGTTCCTCTCGGGACAAAGCCTGGCGCGGTCGTGGAAGCCGTTTTGGCGGGTTTTCGCGCATATGGCGCTGCTCGCCGCCGCGATCCGCTTCTTCCATTACGCCCTGTTCGACGGCGCGCTCCTCTCGCCCTATTATTATCTCGTCACCTATGTCGTGCTTCTCGCAGGCGCTTGCCTTGGATTCCGCTTCACGCGGACGACGCAGATGGTGACGCAATACCGCTGGCTCTACGAACGCACGAGCCCGTTGACCTGGCGCAACCGGCGCGCCTGAAGCGATCTCGCCCTGGCGCCCCGACAATTGTTGTAGAGTGGATGTGATCGAGCAGAGGGAGGTCTCAATGAAGCGCATGACCGGGCTGATCGCAGCCCTCGTTTCCGCCGTCCTGGCGGCTGGCTGCGGCGAAGGCGGGGAAAGCACCACCACGCCGGTCGCGCTGGTCGGGCCGATTACGGGTCAATACGCCTCCTTCGGCGCGCAGATGCAGAACGGGGCCGAACTCGCCGTCGAGGACATCAACGCCGCAGGCGGCGTGCTCGGCAAGAAGCTCGACCTTCAGATCGGCGACGACGCCTGCGATCCCAAGCAAGCGGTCGCGGTGGCAAACCAGATGAGCAGTAAGGGAGTGGCCCTCATCGCCGGGCATTATTGTTCGGGCTCCTCGATCCCCGCCTCGCAAGTCTATGCCGAGGCCGATCTGGTTCAGATCTCGCCCGCCTCCACCAATCCGGCCCTTACCGACAACCGCGCCGGACCGAACATCTATCGCGTATGCGGCCGCGACGATCAGCAGGGCGGCGTCGCCGGCGCCTATCTCGCGAAGCATTTCGCCGACAAGAACATCGCCATCGTTCACGACAAGACGGCGTATGGCAGAGGCCTCGCTGACGAGACCAAGAAGGCGATGAACGCTGCCGGCAAGCAGGAGGCGCTCTACGAGGCCATCACTGCCGGCGAGAAGGACTATTCGGCGCTGGTGTCGAAGCTGAAGCAGGCCAATATCGACGTGCTGTTCCTTGGCGGCTACCACACCGAGGGCGGCCTGATCGTGCGCCAGATGCGCGACCAGGGCCTGAATACCATCCTGATGGGCGGCGACGCGCTCATCACCCAGGAATATTGGTCGATCACCGGACCGGCGGGCGAAGGCACGCTGATGACCTTCTCGCCCGATCCGCGCAAGAACCCGGCCGCGGCCGAGGTGGTGAAGCGCTTCAAGGACAAAGGCATCGAGCCCGAGGGCTACGTGCTCTACACCTACGCCGCGCTCCAAGCGTGGAAGCAGGCGGCGGAGAAGGCCAAGTCGACCGCGTCGGCCGATGTGGTGAAGGCCCTCAACGACACCGAGTTCGACACGGTGGTCGGCAAGTTCAAGTTCAACGAAAAGGGCGATCCGAATCTTCCGCCCTACGCCGTCTATCGCTGGTCAAAGGGGGGCTACGAAGAGATCGGCGATCAGGCGCCCACGGGCTGAGCGTCGGGCCTAGTGCTTCTTGGCCGGGCGCTCCTCGGCCTCGAATTCGGCTTCGAGCTCTTTCTCGAGCCGCACCAGATCGTCAGGCAGCGGCAGGCCGAAGGCGCGCATTTCGTTGAGCTTCTCCCTGATCTGCAGGTAGAGCTCGTGCCGGTCCTCGGGCTGGTTCTCCATTTGACTGAAGAGAAGCGCGATTTCCGCCTTCAGATCCTCGAATGCCATGGGGTCGTCCCCTCCTTGTCGCGGGGCCGGGGATCGGACCACAAATGGCTCAGGGCGGCAAGTGCGGGCTCCTTCGAGGGCCGCTTCGCGGCCGCCTCAGGATGACGAATTTGGGATTGGGTTCGCGTTTTGCGCCGGCGTGCCCGGATTGCGGCGGGCCGAATTCCCCTGCATAGTTAGGCCACACTCGGGATCGACGACGGGCGGGATGGACGCGATGAAAAAACTGACAATGGACAACGTGGTCGGCTTCGTGCTCGCCATCCTCTTCGCGCTCGTGATCGGTTTTTCCATGTGGGGGCTGCTGGTCGGCGACTACGTCAACACCGCCATGAACGAGCAGACCCGGCACACGCTTCGTATCGTCGGCTTCGCCGGCGCGCTTGCCGCGCTCTCAACCTGGTGGGTGCAGAATTTCGCCGCGCGGCGAGGCTTCACCATCCGCTTCCTGTTCGCCATGATGATCTTTGCGGTGGCGTTCGGGGCTTTCGGCGGATTGCTCCGCTTCATCTATATTCACGCCACCTATCCGAGCCAGCAGGACTGGTCGCTCACCGGCTTGTATTTTGCCTCGCTCAACGACTTCTATACATTCTTGCTGGATATGTTCCTGCCGCCGCGCCCGGCCTATGCCGCCCTCACCGTGGCCGCCGCGATCTTCGTCGCCATATTCGGGCCGCGCGAAGCCGAGACAGCCGACATCTGACCGGCGGCCCGATCCAAGCGGCTCTGGGTTCTTTGCTTGAGGTTAACGCCTCTTGCCGCATGTTGCTCGCGGAAAGGCCGCGTCAAAAACCATGATTCCCCGCTATAGCCGCCCCGAGATGGCTCGGATCTGGGAGCCCGAGACGAGGTTCCGCATCTGGCTCGAGATCGAAACCTATGCCGCCGAGGCCATGGCCAAACTCGGCCTGATCCCCAAACACGCGGCGGACGCGGTGAGAAAGCGCGGCGGCTTTGACGTCGTCCGCATCGAGGAGGTCGAGCGGGAGGTGAAGCACGACGTGATCGCCTTCCTCACGTCGGTCGCCGAGCATGTCGGGCCCGAGGCGCGCTTCCTGCATGCCGGGCTCACCTCCTCCGACGTGCTCGACACCTGCTTCAACGTGCAGCTGGTCCAGGCGGCCAACATTCTCATCGCCGACGTCGATGCGCTCCTTGCCGCGCTCAAAGCCCGCGCCTTCGAATACAAGGACACGCCGACCGTCGGCCGCAGCCACGGCGTTCATGCCGAGCCGACGACGTTCGGGCTCAAGCTTGCGGTCGCCTATGCCGAGTTCGCCCGGGCGCGCGAGCGCCTGGTCCGCGCCCGCGAGGAGGTCGCGACCTGCGCCATCTCGGGCGCCGTCGGCACTTTCGCCCATGTCGATCCGCGGGTTGAGGAATACGTGGCGAAGAAGCTCGGCCTCAAGGTCGAGCCGATCTCGACCCAGATCGTGCCGCGCGACCGGCATGCCGCCTACTTCGCCGCGATCGCCGTGGTGGCAAGCTCGCTCGAGCGGCTCGCGACCGAGATCAGGCATTTGCAGCGGACCGAGGTGCTCGAAGCCGAGGAATATTTCAGCGAAGGCCAGAAGGGGTCCTCGGCCATGCCGCATAAGCGCAATCCGGTACTGTCGGAGAACCTGACCGGGCTCGCGCGGCTCGTGCGCGGCTATGTCATGCCCGCGCTCGAGAACGTGGCGCTATGGCACGAGCGCGACATCTCCCATTCCTCGGTCGAGCGCGTGATCGGCCCCGACGCCACCGTCGCGCTCGACTTCGCGCTCGCGCGCATGACCTCGATCGTCAAGGACCTCGTCGTCTATCCGGAGCGCATGCAGCACAATCTCGACCGGCTCGGCGGCCTGATCCACTCCCAGCGCGTGCTGCTCGCACTGACCGAGGCCGGCGTCCCGCGCGAGGAGGCGTACCGGCTGGTGCAGCGCAACGCCATGAAAGTGTGGGAGGGTGGCGCCGACTTTCTCGAGGCGCTGCTCGCCGACAAGGACGTGACCAAGGCGCTATCGGCAAAAGAAATTCGTGCCCAGTTCGATCTCGGCTATCACCTGAAGCACGTCGATATGATCTTCAAGCGCGTGTTCGGCGCTTAGCGCCGGCGCCGAGCCGGCAGCTTCATTGGCCGTCGGTGCCGTAGCCTTCCCGCAGCGAGCCGCTTATGCCCTGGATATCGATGTCCTCGATCTGGTCGCCGTCGCTGTAGCCGTGGAAGATATGGGGCATGTAGCGGTAGCGGTCGCGCTCCTGCGCCATCATGAAGAAGCGGCGGCGATAGAACGAAGGATCGATCGCGGCGTAAGGCGGCAGCTGGTAGTACCAGTCGGCCTTCGGGTAGTGGCCCGCGCGGTAGGGATAGCGCGGAAAGACCGGGATATAGCCGCCGCCATTGGCGTAATAGCCGTCGGCGCGCGCGGTCTCGGGCAACCCTGCCAGCAAAAGCAGCAGCGCAAAACAACCGAAGATGATTCGCATGGAAGGCCCCCTGCCCGCGACGACTCATCTTGGCACAGAGCGGGCTTGGCGTCAGCCTAAGAGTTGGCTTTGGTCACGGCCCTCGCCTCGGCCGCGCCCTTCGCAAACCAGCCCGCGTCGGTGCCGACAGCGACCATGTCCCACCCTTCCTTCAGTCGCGGCTTGGCGTAATCGGCGTCATTGGCGAAAACGAACGAGATTACAGACATTTCCCGGCATTTGCTCAGGACGAGAGTCATCGCCTCCTTGACCTCTGGCGCCCAGATGTCGAGCCGGCCCGTCAGGGCCACTGAAAGATCGTTCGGGCCAAAGCAGACCATGTCGACGCCGGGAAGCGCGAGGATCTCGTTGAGCTGGTCGAGCGCGCCTCTCGTCTCGATCTGCGGGCAGGCGATGGTCCAACCGTTCGCGCCCTTGAAGTAATCGGCGCCGGGGTGGTCGAGCCACGCCCGGTAAGGGCCCCAGCTGCGATTTCCGCGCGGCGGGTATTTCACCGCCTGCACGAACGCCTCCGCGTCCTCGACGCTCCCGATCAGCGGACACATGATCCCTTGCGCGCCGGCATCGAGCGCGCGGCCGATGAGCCCGGGACTGTTCTCGGCGACACGGACGATCGCGGGGAGCCCGCAGGCGCGCGCCGCCGTCAAGCAGCCGACCAGCGCCTCGTTGCCACCGAGCCCGTGCTGCTGATCGATGGTGAGGCAGTCCCAGCCCGCCTCCCCGACCAGCTCGATGAGGAAGGGGTTGTTGAGCGTGAGCCAGGCGTTGAACAGGGTGCGGCCGTCCTTCACCGCCTTGCGAATCCGATCTTCGCGCATGGGAGCGCTCACTCTTTGGCTTCGGATTCGATCTGTGCGATGGCCTGGCTCATCATCTCGGCCATCATGCGGCGGATCTGATGGTCGGACTGGTTGACGCCCTTGGCGTCGAAATCGGCCCTGATCTTGCGAAAGACGTCCTCCTCGCCGGGCTCGGCGAGATCGGCCTTCACGACCTCGCGCGCATAGGCTTGAGCGGCGTCGCCCGCGATCCCCATTTCGCCGGCAGCCCACAGGCCGAGAAGCCGGTTCCGCCGCGCCGTCGCCTTGAACTTGAGCTCCTCGTCGAGAGCGAATTTCCGCTCGAAACCCTTCTGGCGTTCCTCAAAAGTGGTCATTAGCCTTTCGCCTCCTTGAGCCCCCTTCGATTCGGGGCGTACCGTGACAAATCCCTGGGGAAACCGCGTCCAGCGCCGGACCGAGGGATAACCCCAAAAGCCCTGAAAATCAATAAGTTGCGGGAAGAGACCGGCTGCTTCCCGGCAAACATTGTACGCCTCCTACCCTTACGCTAAGTTGCCCCGAGACCCTTTAAGTCGATTCCGGCAATGGCAATCTACAAGTTGCGCGCGGCCACTTTGAGCGCCCGCGCCTTTGGCGCTTGTCAGCCGTCACATACGTCGTGAGTGAGGACCTAATATGAACCGCCGCCGGCGCATCTACGAAGGCAAGGCCAAGATCCTGTACGAGGGGCCGGAACCCGGCACGCTCGTTCAGCATTTCAAGGACGACGCCACCGCCTTCAACAACAAGAAGCGCGACAAGATCGAGGGCAAGGGCGTCCTCAACAACCGCATCTCCGAATATCTGTTCCAGAGGCTCGGCGAGATCGGCGTCCCGACCCATTTCATCAAGCGGCTCAACATGCGCGAGCAGCTGATCCGCGAGGTCGAGATCATTCCGCTCGAAGTCGTGGTGCGCAACGTCGCCGCGGGCTCGCTCTCGACGCGGCTCGGCTTGGATGAAGGCACCGCGCTCCCCCGCTCGATCGTCGAGTTCTATTACAAGAACGACCAGCTCGGCGACCCGATGGTCACCGAGGAACACATCACCGCGTTCGCCTGGGCGACGCCGCAGGAGATCGACGACGTCATGTCGCTCGCGCTCCGCATCAACGACTTTCTCTCGGGGCTGTTCCTCGGCGTCGGCATCAGGCTCGTCGATTTCAAATGCGAGTTCGGCCGGCAGTGGGAAAACGAACAGATGCGGATCGTGCTCGCCGACGAGATCTCGCCCGATTGCTGCCGGCTGTGGGACATCGAGACGCAGAACAAGCTCGACAAGGACCGCTTCCGCCGCGACATGGGTGGACTGGTCGAGGCCTATCAGGAAGTCGCGCGCCGGCTGGGGCTGCATGTGGACAACCCGATGCGGACGCGAAGCGGGCCGGTGCTGGTGCGCTCGAAATAGCGGTCGCGGCGAGGGAGAATGAAGGCGCGCATCACCATCACGCTGAAGCCGGGCGTGCTCGATCCGCAAGGCAAGGCCATCGCCGGCGCGCTGCATGCGCTCGGCTTCGGCTCGGTTGGCAACGTGCGCCAGGGCAAATATATCGAGGTCGAGGTGGTCGAGACCGACCCCGGCCGCGCCCGCGCCGAGGTCGAGCGCATGTGCGAACAGCTCCTCGCCAACACCATCATCGAGAACTACGCCTATGAGCTCGACGCGGCTTGAGAAGCCCACGAGAGTGACGCTTGAAATTCCGCTCTCCCCTTCGGGGAGAGCACACGAGCGCGTTTGCGCACTCGTGGTGAGGGGTAAGCCGCGAAGCGGCGTCCAAGAAAAGAGCCCCCTCACCCGTCCCGCCATTCGCCACGCTCCGCGCGGCGGGCGAGAAGCCCTCTGGAGCACGTATTGGACATGAGAGCGAGCGTCATCGTCTTTCCCGGATCGAATTGCGACCGCGACGCGGCGGTCGCGTTGCACGCCGCCACGGGCAGTGCGCCTGCCATGGTATGGCACGGTGATTCCGAGATCCCGGCGAGCGACCTGATCGTGCTGCCGGGCGGGTTCTCCTACGGCGACTATCTCCGCTCGGGCGCCATGGCGGCGCATTCGCCGGTGATGCGCGAAGTGGTGGCGCGCGCGAAGGCCGGCACGCCCGTGCTCGGCATCTGCAACGGCTTCCAGGTCTTGACCGAGGCGGGCTTGCTTCCCGGCGTGTTGATGCGGAACGCCACGCTCAAATTCATTTGCCGCGACGTGCTCCTGCGCGTCGAACGCAACGACACGGCCTTCACCCGTCACTACGCCAAGGGCGAGGTCGTCCGCTTTCCCATCGCCCACAAGGACGGCAGCTATTTCGCCGACGAAGCGACGCTCGACCGCCTCGAAGGCGAAGGCCGCGTCGCCTTCCGCTATTGCAACGCGGAGGGCGCGATCACCGCCCCGGCCAACCCGAACGGGTCGCGCCGCAACATTGCCGGCATTTACAACGAGCGCCGGACCGTTCTCGGGCTCATGCCGCATCCCGAGCGTCTCGCCGATCCTACTCTCTCCGGCACCGACGGCGCCAAGATGTTCCTCTCGCTCGTGGAGACGCTCCATTGAACGTCGCAGCGCGCGCCGCGAAAGCCGATGAGAGGATCACCGCGGAAACCGCCGCCGAACATGGCCTCAGCGCGGAGGAATATAAGCTTTTGCTCGGCGCGCTCGGCCGCGAGCCGTCGCTGACCGAGCTCGGCATCTTCTCGGTGATGTGGTCCGAGCACTGCTCGTACAAATCCTCGAAAGTCTGGCTCAGGAAGCTCCCGACCGAAGGCCCGCAAGTGATCCAGGGGCCGGGCGAGAACGCGGGCGTGGTCGATCTCGGCGACGGCCAGGCCGCCGTGTTCAAGATGGAGAGCCACAACCATCCGTCCTATATCGAGCCCTATCAGGGCGCAGCGACCGGCGTTGGCGGCATCATGCGCGACGTGTTCACCATGGGCGCGCGTCCGATCGCCAACATGAACGCGCTGCGGTTCGGCGCGCCCGATCATCCCAAGACGCGGCACCTCGTGGCGGGCGTGGTCTCGGGCATTGGCGATTACGGCAATTGCATGGGCGTGCCGACGGTCGGCGGCGAGACCAATTTTGATCCGCGCTACAACGACAATATCCTCGTCAACGCCATGTGCGTGGGGCTGGTCGATTCCGGCCGCATCTTCACGTCGGCGGCGAAGGGCGTCGGCCATCCCGTCGTCTATGTCGGCTCCAAGACCGGCCGCGACGGCATACATGGCGCCACCATGGCGTCGGCAGAGTTCGACGACGCTTCGGAGGAGAAGCGCCCGACCGTGCAGGTGGGCGACCCGTTCACTGAAAAGCTCCTGCTCGAAGCCTGTCTCGAGCTGATGGCGGAGGACGCCATCGTCGCCATTCAAGACATGGGCGCGGCGGGGCTCACTTCGTCCTCGGTCGAGATGGCCGACAAAGGCGGCGTCGGCATCGATCTCGAGCTCGACCGGGTACCCACGCGCGAAGAGGGCATGACCGCCTACGAGATGATGCTCTCCGAGAGCCAGGAGCGCATGTTGATGATCCTCAAGCCTGGCTCGGAGAAGACCGCCGAGCGGGTGTTCCGCAAATGGGAGCTCGACTTCTCCATCATCGGCTATACCACCGACACGGGACGCCTCGTGGTGCGCCATCGCGGCGCGGTCGAGGCCGACATCCCGCTCGCGGCTCTCGCCCATGCGGCTCCCGTCTACGAGCGGCCCTGGACCAAGACCGAGCCGCAACCGGTCGTGGCGCCCGAGACGGTGCCGGCCCCCGACCGCCAGCTCGCCGCGCTCGGATACTTGATGAGCTCGCCTGCGCTCGTCTCCCGCCGCTGGATCTGGGAGCAGTACGACCACATGGTCATGGCCGACACGGTGCAGAGACCCGGCGGCGACGCCGCCGTGGTGCGCGTGCACGGCACCGACAAGGGCCTCGCCATATCCTGCGATGTGACGCCCCGCTATTGCGCCGTCGATCCGTTCGAAGGCGCAAAGCAGGCGGTGGCCGAATGCTGGCGTAATCTCACGGCCGTTGGAGCCGATCCTCTCGCCATCACCGACTGCATGAATTTCGGCAATCCCGAGCGGCCCGAGATCATGGGCGAATTCGCCGCCGCGGTCGAAGGCATGGCCGAGGCCTGCGCCGCCCTCTCCTTCCCCGTCGTCTCGGGCAACGTATCACTCTACAACGAGACGAACGGCGTCGCGATTCCTCCGACACCGGCGATCGGCGGCATCGGACTCATCCCCGACATCGCCATGATGGCGACGATCGCGCTGAAGCGCCCGGGCGACGTGCTCATGCTGCTCGGGGACGAGGCCGGCCATCTCGGCCAGTCGCTCTATTTGCAGGCGATGTTGAACCGGACGTTCGGCGCGCCGCCGCCGGTCGATCTCGACGCCGAGCGCCGGACCGGGGACTCGGTCAGAAGTTTGATCCGGGCCGGCGCCGTATCGGCGGTGCACGATGTCTCCGACGGCGGGCTGCTGGTGGCAATTGCCGAGATGGCTCTCGCCGGCGGTCACGGCGTGGTTCTCGACGCATTGGTTGGCCCGCGGCCGGCACATGCCACATGGTTCGGCGAGGACCAGGCCCGCTATGTCATCGCCGCCGATCCCGACAAGGCCGACGCCATCCACAAGGCCGCGGCCGCGGCCAAGGTGCCGCTCCGGCTGCTCGGCCGGGTGGGCGGCGACGCGATCGTTCTCGACGGCGAGCCTCCGCTTCCCTTGGCCACGCTCAAGGCGGCGCATGAGGGCTGGTTGCCGTATTTCATGGCGCACGGCTAGGTTCGCGCAACGACAAGGAGCAAAGCCATGCCCATGGCCGCCGACGATATCGCGCGCCTCATCAAAGAGCGCTTTCCCGACGCCGAGATCCGCATCGAGGACCTGGCCGGCGACGGCGACCATTACGCCGCGACCGTCGTTTCCGAGGCGTTCCGCGGCAAGACCCGCGTGCAGCAGCACCAGATGGTTTACGAGGCGCTGAGAGGAAGTATGGGCGGTGCGCTTCACGCCCTTGCGCTGAAGACGGCGGCGCCCTAGCTACACGGAAGAATAATGAAAGGATCGACGATGAGCGCTCAGGACATCCAGGACTGGATCAGGCGGGAGGTCGCCGGCAACGACGTGGTCCTTTTCATGAAAGGCAGCAAGACGATGCCGCAATGCGGCTTCTCGATGCAGGTCGCGCAAATCTTGAACCAGCTCGGCGTCGACTTCAAAGACATCAACGTGCTCGAAGACATGGGGGTGCGCGAAGGCGTCAAGGCCTATTCGAACTGGCCGACCATTCCCCAGCTCTATGTCAAAGGCGAGTTCATCGGCGGCTGCGATATCGTGCGCGAGATGTTCCAGGCCGGCGAGCTGGAGCAGGTGCTCACCGAAAAGGGCATCGGCCACAATCGGCGCACGATGACGGCGTGACGGCGTCGTTCCTTACTCGCAGCCGATGATGATGTCGCCCGGGTTGATCATCAGCACCACGGGCTTGCCTTCGTAGAGCTTCAACGTCTCGAGCGCCGGAATGGTCACGCTCACTTCGAGCATGGTGTCGCCCGGAATCGCAACATAGACGATGGCCGTCACCGCCCCTTTGCGAATCTCCATGATCTTGCCCTTGATCTGGTTGCCGGTGCTGAACTTCATGTCGGCCATGTCGTCCTCCCGCCTCAGCCGAGATTGCCGCAGAAGCGCTGGATGCGGCGGCAGGCTTCTTCGAGCGCCTTGATCCCGGTCGCGTAGGAAATGCGGAAGAAGGGCGAGAGTCCGAATGCCGCGCCATGCACCACGGCCACGCCCTCCTCTTCGAGCAGCGCGGTGGCGAAATCCTCGTCATTGCCGATCTTCTTGCCGCCGCGCGTGGTCTTGCCCATAACGCCGGCGCATGACGGATAGACGTAGAACGCACCTTCCGGCTTGGGACACGACAGTCCCTTGGCCTGGTTCAGCATCGCGACGACGAGGTCGCGCCGCTCCTGGAAGGACGCGACCCACTCCTTGAGAAAGTCCTGCGGTCCTTCCAGCGCTTCGACCGCGGCCCATTGGCTGATCGAGCAGGGATTCGACGTCGATTGCGATTGCAGCGTGGCAATGGCCTTGATCAAAGGCTCAGGCCCGCCGCCATAGCCGATGCGCCAGCCGGTCATGGAATAAGCCTTCGACACGCCGTTCAGCGTCAGCGTGCGGTCCTTGAGCCTGGGCTCGACCGCGGCGGGCGTCGCGAATTTGAATCCGTCATAGACGAGATGCTCGTAGATATCGTCGGCAAGCACCCACACGCGCGGATGCTTCACCAGCACATCGGTGAGCGCCTTGATCTCGGCCTCGGTGTAAGCCGCGCCCGTCGGGTTCGACGGCGAGTTGAAGATGAACCATTTGGTCCGCGGCGTGATGGCGCGCGCCAACGCCTCGGGCCGCAGCTTGAACCCGTCTTCGAGCTTGGTCTCGACGATGACCGGCTCGGCGCCGGCGAGCAAGACAATGTCGGGATAACTCACCCAATAGGGCGACGGGATGAGCGCTTCATCGCCCGGATCGAGCGTGGCGAGCAGCGCGTTGTAAAGCACCTGCTTGCCGCCGCTGCCGACGGTGATCTCCGACGGCTTGTAGGCGAGCCCGTTCTCGAGCTGGAACTTCTGGACGACCGCCCGCTTCAACTCGGGAATGCCGTCAACGGCGGTGTATTTCGTCTCGCCGCGCTGGATGGCCTCGATCGCCGCCTGCTTGACGTTGTCGGGCGTGTCGAAATCGGGCTCGCCGGCGCCGAGGCCGATCACGTCAAAACCCGCAGCCTTCAGCTCGCGCGCTTTGCTGGTAATCGCCATGGTCGGCGAAGGCTTGACCCGTTCGAGCGTGCGGGCGACCAGTCCCATATCGATCTCCTGGAAAATAACGAAAAAAGTGGCGGCGGAAGCGGGCGCACCCTAAGCGGGCGCGTGACCGCCCGCAAGCCCGGACCGCGCCGCCCGCCGCCTGTGCACAATCGCAATTGCGCCACAGTTATGGCGGGAAGGCCCGCGGCCAAGCCACAATCCGGCTAAAGCGCCGCCCCATTAACATGGTTGATTCCGCCCAGCGCCGAATGACGGGGTCGATGTCGATGACCGAACGACGCCAAGCTCTGCATGCAGGCAAGCAAGCGGCGACTTCGTTTTTCCTTGTTCTAATTCTCACCTTCTTCTTCGCGCCTCCGAGCGTGTTGGCGAAGCCCGACGCGGCTTTTGCCGGCGCCATGCTGATCGTCGCTCTGAGCGCGTTCATGCTTGCCTTTTGTCATTGCCACCGCCGCGACTTTACCTCCCCGCGGCGAGTCGGGAGGAGGATCTGATGCCGCTACGGGGGTCGGCGCAGCTCCTCCTCCTCTTTCTCCCGCCCGGCAGGCGGCGCGGGATCGCCGGAGCCCTTGCCGGCGTCGTTGCGGCTGGCCTGTTTCTCGGCGGACCGGCCGAGCTGACGCAGGCGCTGCGGGAGCGCGCCTGGGACCGGGCGCTTGCTGAATCGCCGGCGCAATCGTCTTGGCCTTGGACCGAAGCGTCCGTTCCGGCCAGGGCAAAGGTGCAACGTCTTGGACTGAGCGCAGCGGTGGTCAAAGACGGCGAGGGCCGCACGACTCCGGCGCTCTATGCGCCGCAACGGCAGCATGCCGCCACCGCTTCACAACGCTCCGACGAGATGCTGAGCGAGCTTGCGGTCGGCGACCACATCACCGTCACCAGCGCAAGCGGCGATTCGCGCTCCTATCGGGTCGCCGGGCCAAGCGTGGTCGATCCCCATTTGGCCCAAGACGATCCTCGTGCCGCGAGCGGCGACGCCGCGGCCGACAACTGCGCGCCGCACGACAAGTGGCTTGCCAGCTCGCTTCGGTTGGTGATTCAGGCAATCACGGCCGATCCCCCGGCGCCCGAGCCGGACCAAGAGCAGAAGCTCTAGAGGCGTCGCGCCCGGCCTATCCGCTACTGCTGCCGCTTCTTTTTCTTCGGAGCCGAGGAACTCGCCGCTGGAGGCTGGCTCGGCGGCGCCGCGGGAGCAGCGCCGGGTTGCGGGGCTGCCGTCGCGGCGGGCGGCGCTCCGGCGCCGGCTTGAGGCGCCGCGCCTTGAGGTACGGGAGCGCCGGGCGGCAGGGCCGCGCCGGGTGGAAGGGTCGCGGAAGGCTGCTCGGGCTGGGTTGTGACGCCGGTCTGCGGCGTCGGCATCATGGTCGGCATCGTCGGACGGCGATCGGCCTCGACCTTGTCTCTGAGCCGCTCGAGGCCTGTGCGATACTCGGCGCCGACGAAGCCATCGAGCATCAGGGCCTTCCATCGCTTGAGCGGGTTCGTGCCGGATTCATAGCCGAAGGTCCAGATGACTTTGCTTCCCGAGCCCGAGGGCACGACGTCGTACGAACTCGTGCCGTCCAAGCCGTTGAGATTCACGACAAGGTCGATGCGGCGGCTGGGCTGGGCTTCGCTGATCTCCATGCTGCCCGTGCCGATCGAAGGCTTCTTGCTCGACCAGGTGACGCGCGCGCCCTGGCCGCTCTCAGGACCGCCATAGCTCACGGCCAATTGCGGGTCGCGCGCCTTCCACGGCGACCAATCCTCGAATTGGTGCAGGTTGTTGAGATAGGGGAAGATGACCGTTTCCGGCGCGTTGATGACCACCGACCGGCTCACGGTGACATGAGAGGGCAAGCCGAGCGCGACGGCGGCGAAAATGCCGGCGAGAGACGCCGTCCCCAGGACCAACCGCGTCATTGGACGCATCGCTTTCCCTCCTTACCCGCCGCAACTAACGGCCGCTCGCCCCGGCCCCGGCGCTCGCGCCCGATAGAGCAAACGCCTCGCTTTCCCAAAGAAAACGATTAAAGTCCACTCGTCAACAAGGGGGCAGCAAATGACTCTATCAGCACCATCGACGGTGGTCTTTATCGTTTCGGCGATTTTGTGGGCTTTGGCCGTGATCGGCCACTTCTCGCAAATTCCCTTCATCACCGAGCATGGATTCTGGGTCGCGGTGATCGCCTATCTGATCCTGGCGGTCGGCAATTTGTTCCGAGGCATCTAGCGCGCGGCTGGCCAGCCCTTCTTCATGTAGCCGGACAGGTCCGTGGCGCGGGCTTGCAACGGTTACGGCTGGCCGCGAAATACAAGCACGGCCCCGAGCGCGATCAGAGCGAAGCCCGCCCCTTGCGTCAGGCTGAGCGGCTCGCGGAAATAGATCGCGGTGAAGCCGGCGAACACGATAAGCGTGATTACCTCCTGGGTCGTCTTCAACTCTGCCGGAGAATAGACCGCGCTCCCGATGCGGTTTGCAGGCACGGCCAGGCAATACTCGACGAAGGCAATGCCCCAACTCACGACGATGACCGTGACAAGAGGCACGGATTTGAACTTGAGATGGCCGTACCACGCCAAGGTCATAAAAAGATTGGAGCCGGCGAGGAGAAGGATCGGCGCCAGATAAGACCAGGGTGAAGCGGCGATCGAAGCGGGGATCATGGCGGCCTCGAGGGGGATGGTTCGGGTATGTTCGATGAACTCGCCCGCGGAACGCGCAAGGCGCAAGCGCTCGCGGCGAGGCTAGATGGATGGCTCTGCCGTCTTTAGGCGGCGGAGGGGGAGAGCGGGCAATCTCGGCGAACCCTCCCCCGTCGCTCTACATATCGTCGTCGTCGCGCGCCCAGGACGGGCGATAGGGCTGCGAGCTAGGGCTCGAGCCCGGCGATGACGAGGGCGTTGCCGGGCGCGGCGCGGAAGGCGCAGGCGTTCCGCCGCCCATCGGGCTTGCGGGACGCGGCGGCACGGAACTCCCCATGCCGGGCGACGGCGCCGGACGGACCGGCGCTGCCATCGGCGGGGCGGCCGGACGCGGCGCCGCAGGCGCTGGGACTGCCGGCTTCGGCGCGGCTGGTATCGCCGCCGCGGGCTTCGGGGCGGGCTTCACCGCCTTCTTCGCCGGCTTGCGCACTGCACTCTTCCGGGCCGGGGCCTTCTTCGCCGCGGCTCGCTTCGCTGGCTTTCTCTTCGCGGCTGTCTTCTTCGCGACTTTCTTTTTCGCGGTCTTGCGTGCGCCCGTCTTCCGAGCCGTCGCGCTCTTCTTTCTCGTTGTGCGCTTCTTCCCACTCTTCTTCGTCGCCATGGCTTGTGCTCCGATTCTGCCTTGATGCCGCACTCGACCGCTCAAATGGACCTGTATCGGCTCGGCTCACGCGTCATCGCGTCGAGGCTTGCCGTTCCACGGGACGAGTCAATCATCTCTTTCATTATACGATGATCGCCAGAGAAAGGGACCATTTGGGTTGGCTCATCCGCAAAAACATAACGCGCGGACGCCGCGATCGTGATGGCCGGGCAAAAAAAGAGCGTCGGCAAGGCGAAAATAACCGAGGAAACCGCGGCGCAATGGCGGATTTCGCCTCACTTCGCTTGGGCGACGGCTCCGAGGATGGTCTCCATCCCCATCCGATGGCGGAAATCTGGATCGACAAAGCGCGCCTTGACGCGGCCATCAGACCCCACCACGAGCGTCGCCGGGATCGGCAACAGCCAGCCCCCGTGTCCCTGAAATTGCGCGAGATCGATGCCGAACTTCAGATAGGCGTCCTTGATGTCTTCGCCGACCCAGAACACGAGGCCAAGCGAAAGGGCGTAGGCCAGATCGAGGTCGGTAAGCACCTTGAAGGGGAGATTCCGAACTTGTTTCAAGCTCTTGGCGTATGACGCCGTTTCCGGCACGATCGAAACGATGTCGCCCCCCGCGGCGGCAATGGCGGGATGGGCGCGGGCGAGCGCCCGCAATTCGAGCCCGCAATAGTCGCACCAGGGGCCGCGATTGAAGCTGATGACGAGTGGCCCCTTCGCCAGCAGCGAATAGAGGTCGACGAGGTGTCCCTCGGTGTCGGTGAGGAAGAAGCCGGGAAGCTTGGCGCCGATGGCGGGAACGCGGTTCGCGGCGGCATTGGGCCGGATGCGCTCGACCAGCCCGTCATACGTGCCTTCAAGGTCCGGAAGCAGCTTGCGCGATTCGCCGAGATAGAATCGCAGCCGCTCGTCGAGGGGGCCCTCGAGCGCATCCGCCTGGCGGAAGGCTTCGGCCAAGGCCGCTTCCAGCGATTTCTCCTCGTCCAACCGTCTCTCCATGAGCCGCGGCGCAACGGGGCAAATCGCCCCCGCGGCCCGCGATGCACAATTCTATCAACGTCTTGCCGGGACGTTACGATCCCGCAAAGGCCAATGCTTCACGGCGAAGACGACGCTGCCGGCATTTCGGCCAGGGCGCGTTCGAACGGGGTCGCCGAGACCGTCACGTCGCCGGTGAAGGGACGGTCGAAGACAATGCTCAGCAAAAGGGCGATAGCGACGAGAATGGCCAACGACGCCGTCATCAGCACCTGCGCCGCCAAATTCGTCGAGCCGAAGAAGGCAGGATAGCCGAGCGTGATCAGGCCGCCTGCGATCAGCACGAACCACAGCACCGTCGGCACCGAGCCATCGGCGCTGTCCAACCTCTCGTTGCGATTGTCGGTCAGCTGCGCCAGCAGCCTCAGCGCGGTTTGATAGAGCACCATCTCCTGCGTGGTCCCGGGATTGAACGCGAAGACCGTCTTGGTGAGGCGATCGAGGTCTTTGGTCACGACGTCGCTCGATTCCCCGACCGCCATCTTCGCCCATTCATCACCGCGCACATCCTTCACGTAAGTGATGACATCCCTGCGGATGTCGGCGCTGACCGGGCCCGGCAGCACGGACGCGACGCGATGCAGATCGACGGCTGCCTTCGCCTCGTTGCGAACGGTGCCTTCGGTGTCGCGAAAATTTTCCCACACCGCGACAACGACGAAGGCGAGCAGCACGGCATAGAAGACGCCGATGACGGCGAATTTGAACCCGGCCACCTCGTTGTTCAGGCTGAGCCGGTCCACGCCGTAAAGGAGCGGCGTCAAAAGCATGAGGCCAATGGCGTAGGCGCAGGCGGCAAGGATGAGCAGAAGGGTCAAGCCCCACGCCGAAAACTCTTGGGTCAGGTAGAGACTCATTGCCGAGACGGTTCCCCTTCCCGTTCAGGGCCTCTTGTACCCGAAACCGGAACCATGCGCCTCCTTCTAACCTCCCCCTCGTGGGGAGGTCCGACGACGCGGAACGCGGCGTCGGAGCGGGGGGTGCTGGGCTCATTGGCAAGCTGAGTAGCAAGCTGAAAAACCTCACCCCACCCAGCTTGGCCTTCGGCCACGCCGCCCTCCCCATCAAAGGGAGGGACGGTTTGACTTGGACTTAAGTGGCCGGAAGCGGGCCCCTAGCCAAGCCCCCTTCCCCCCGCCATATTGCGCTCATGCCTCATCGCGTCGCCAAGACCTTCGGCTCTCGCGCCGAGCCGCGCGCCGTCACGGGCGAGCAGGCCGGGCTGCCGCTCGGCGCCGACCGCCGTCCGCCGGGCTTCGGCGAAGCGCCGCAGCCCTTGATGCAGGAGCATCCGCTCGTCTCGGGCGCCATCGCCGCCTTCACGCCGCATCGCCCGCCCCGCCCCGAAAAGAGCGAAGGCGGCGTCGCCTTGCGCCTGCAATCGGAGCTCGCGCCCAAAGGCGATCAGCCGCAGGCCATCGCCGAGCTTGTGACGCAAGCGAATGCCGCAGAACGCGATCAGGTGCTGCTCGGCGTGACTGGTTCGGGCAAGACCTTCACCATGGCCAAGGTCATCGAGGCGACGCAGCGGCCGGCGCTGGTTCTCGCGCCGAACAAGACCCTCGCCGCCCAGCTCTACGGCGAGTTCAAGACCTTCTTCCCCGACAATGCGGTCGAGTATTTCGTCTCGTATTACGACTACTACCAGCCCGAGGCGTATATCCCGCGCACCGACACCTACATCGAGAAAGACTCGTCGATCAACGAGCAGATCGACCGCATGCGCCATGCGGCGACGCGCGCGCTGATCGAGCGCGACGACGTCATCATCGTGGCGAGCGTGTCCTGCATCTACGGTATCGGCTCGGTCGAGACCTATACCGCGATGACCTTCAGCTTGAAGCAGGGCGATCGGATCGAGCAGCGGCAGCTTATGGCCGATCTGGTGGCGCTGCATTACCGGCGCAACGACGCCAATTTCATGCGCGGCTCGTTCCGCGTCCGCGGTGACACCATCGAGCTGTGGCCCGCGCATTTGGAGGATCGCGCCTGGCGCATTTCGCTGTTCGGCGACAGCGTGGAGAGCCTCACCGAGTTCGATCCCTTGACCGGCGCCAAGACCGACGAATTCAGCATGGTCAAAGTCTATGCCAACTCCCATTACGTGACGCCGAAGCCGACGCTCAAGCAGGCGATCCGCGGCATCAAGGACGAGCTGAGGGCGCGGCTGAACGAGCTTCACGGCGCCGGCCGGCTGCTCGAGGCGCAGCGGCTCGAGCAGCGCACCCTGTTCGACCTGGAGATGATCGAGGCCACGGGCTCTTGCGCCGGCATCGAGAATTATTCGCGCTATCTCACCGGGCGCAAAGCCGGCGAGCCGCCGCCCACGCTGTTCGAATACCTGCCCGACAATGCGCTCGTCTTCGTCGATGAGAGCCACGTCACCGTGCCGCAGATAGGCGGCATGTTCCGCGGCGACTATCGGCGCAAATCGACGCTGGCCGAATATGGCTTCAGGCTCCCTTCTTGCATGGACAACCGGCCGCTGCGCTTCGAGGAATGGGACGCAATGCGGCCGCAGACGGTCTACGTCTCGGCCACTCCGGGCGGCTGGGAGTTGGAGCAGACAAGCGGCGTGTTTGCCGAGCAGGTGATCCGCCCCACCGGCCTCGTCGATCCGCCGGTCCTGGTGCGCCCGGCTTCGACCCAGGTTGACGACCTGATCGACGAGGCGCGGAAAGTGATTGCGCAAGGCTATCGCATACTGGTCACCACGCTCACCAAGCGCATGGCCGAGGACCTGACCGAATACATGCATGAGCAAGGCATTCGCGTCCGCTACATGCATTCCGACGTCGAGACGCTCGAACGCATCGAGATCATCCGCGATCTGCGCCTGGGCGCCTTCGACGTCCTGGTCGGCATCAATCTGTTGCGCGAAGGCCTCGACATTCCCGAATGCGCCCTCGTCGCTATTCTCGATGCCGACAAGGAGGGCTTCCTGCGCTCGGAGACCTCGCTGATCCAGACCATCGGACGCGCCGCGCGCAATATTGACGGGCGCGTGATCCTCTATGCCGACGGCATGACCGGCTCGATGGAACGCGCCATCGCCGAAACCAATCGCCGGCGCGAGAAGCAGGTGGCATGGAACGAGGCGAACGGCATCACGCCCGAGAGCGTGAAGAAGAATATCGGCGACATTCTCGCCAGCGTCTATGAGCGCGACCATGTCCTGGTCGATGCCGGCATCGGCTTCGCCGAAGAGGACGAGGCGCTGATCGGGCACAATCTCGACAGCGTCATCGCCGATATGGAGAAGCGGATGCGCGCGGCCGCGGCCGATCTCGAATTCGAGGAGGCGGCGCGGCTCCGCGACGAGGTCAAGCGCTTGCGCCAGATGGCGCTCGCCGTGGCGAGCGACCCGCTCGTGCGGCAGGCGGAACTGGAGCGCGCGGCGGAGGACACCGATCTCACGCGGCCGCACAAGCCCTCGCTCGACGAAATGGGCCCGCATAATCGCGAAATGCCGCTTGCCGCTTTGCGGAAGACGGGGCCGCGGTCGAAATCGGGCAAACCGGGAACCCGCGCCTATAAAGGCAAGAGCCGCTAGCGAGTTCGCGGGGACTTGGGCCGGCGTGGAAGAGCTGTCGATGAAGAGAAAACAGGCGTCCGCCCCTAGGGAAACGCCCGCCAGTTAAGTCTACCCGCACTCCTTCATGCCGCCCATCGCTTTGTGCGCGGCCTCCATGGAGTCGTACGTGCCCATCGTCTTGAAGTACTTGGCGTCGGGCGTCTTGTTCATGATGACGCAAGCGCCGCTGTCGTTATGGATCGCGACGAAGTAGGGATTCGGGATGCCCTCCTGCTTCGCGATGGCCATGCCGGTAAGCGAGAGTACGAAGACGGAAGCGACCAAGAGCCTTTTCATGGTTTTCTCCAATCTTTGATGGCCAGAACACAATGTTTGTTTTCGCGCGCGACGCGCTATGCGACGTGCCGCGAAGACGGGTTTCCGAATCGGCTGGCCGTTGATCCGGTTCGGAACTGACGTCACGCTAAAATTCAGCGCTGCCGCTTCCCAATACCTTCTTGCTATCGGTACGTTGCGTCGCGTGATGCGATCGCGCGAAGGCTGAGCGATCAGCTTCACCGCCGACGCTTCGCGCAAAAAAATTGCGGGCGCGTCGGCGAAGATGCGCCCGCAGTTTTCAAGAATGGATGGGGTCACGCGGAGTGACCCACCCGTCTTAACGGCCGAAAGTGCCTTGCACGGTCTCGTTGTTGAATTCGAGAGCCATGCTCGGCGCCGCAGTCGCGACGATCAGAGCAAGAGCGATAAACACGGTCTTCATCGGGGTACTCCTTTCATGAGGGCAACGCTCGCGCCTTGCCGCTCAATTGGATTAGCGGTTGGTCTGGTAGAGGTTCGGGAAGCTGTCGGCCATGGCGGGCGCGGCTGAGGCGACGACCAGGGTCAGAACGATCAGAAGCTGCTTCATTTCAATCTCCTTCAAGGTGGCCTCGGGGTCGGACGTTCCGAACGGATGGCCATGAATGTCCGTTTGGCGTGCCCTGAAGGTAGGGTTGGATAGCCCTCAGCCGCCAATAGCGTTCGGCTATCGAGTTGGAAGCCAGCCGGCATTTCCTTTCCGGGCCGCTCCCAGCGATCCTTCACCTATCGCCGCGGCCGTTCATTTCGGCCGGTGCTCTAGCCAGAAGGAGTGAACGGAGATGTTGCAATCGAAAATGAAGGGCCGGTTCGGCCGTGTTGCTTTAATTGCCGGGCTCGCGCTCGGAGCGACCGCAATGAATTCGGCCGCCTTCGCCGGCGAATGCCCCGCCGACCAGACCAAAGCCGATGCGCGCAAGCCGGTCGATATGAAGCCGGTCGGCGTCACCGATACCGTCATCGCCATGATCGACGTCGAACAGGAGCAGGGCATCGCCGATCGCAAGTTCCGCATGCGCAAGCTCGTGGTCGAGCCGGGTGGCGTCGTGCCGTGGCACAGCCACGCCGAGCGGCCGGCCATCATCTACATCGTCGAAGGCCAGATCGAAGAATATGCCAGCAACTGCGCCGTGCCGCTCGTGCACAAGGCCGGCGACGTCGTTGCCGAGACCAAGGGCATCGCCCATTGGTGGAAGAATACCGGCGACAAGACGGTGGTGCTGCTCTCCGCCGACCTGCTCAAGGATCCGACCGACAAGAATATGTAGTCCCTGTCCCCCTCCGGATGTGATGCCCCTCCCCCAGGGCATCGCATCCGTTCCTTTCGCTTGTAGGAGCCGGCCATGAACACCACGGCGCCGGTCGCGCAATCCGAACCGCGCGCCCATTCCGAGGGCGCGCTCGTCCGCTCCATCGTCATCGGCTTGACGGCCTTCCTGACGGTCGTCGATCTGTTCGCGACCCAGGCCATTCTTCCCTCGCTCACGCGCCATTACGGCGTCACGCCGGCGGCCATGGGCTTTGCCGTGAACGCCAGCACGCTCGGCATGGCGTTTTCCGGACTCGCGGTCGGCTATTTCAGCCGCGAAATCCACCGCAGAAAGGGGATTCTGGAGAGCCTCGTGCTGCTTGCCATCCCCACCGCGCTGCTCGCGCATGCGCCCGACCTCGCGACCTTCACGCTTCTGCGGGTCGCGCAGGGGCTGTGCATGGCGGCGGCCTTCACGCTCACGCTGGCCTATCTTGGCGAGCACTACAGCGCCGCCGACTCCGCCAGCGCCTTCGCCGCCTACATCACCGGCAACGTCGCCAGCAATCTCATCGGCCGGCTGATCTCGGCGGCGGTTGCCGACCATTTCGGGCTCGCCAGCAATTTCTATTTCTTCGCCGCGCTCAATCTGCTCGGCGCGGTGCTGGTGTATTTCACGGTCGAACGGACGCCGTGCATGACTTGCGTGACCCCGGCGAAGGGCTCGCATTTCAATGCCTGGGTCATGCACCTCAAGAACGCCTCCTTGCGCGCGAGCTTCGCCATCGGCTTCTGCATCCTGTTCGCGTTCATCGGCACCTTCACCTTCGTCAATTTCGTTCTGGTGCAGCCGCCGCTCGGCGTCAGCGCCATGACGCTCGGCTTCGTCTATTTCGTGTTCCTTCCCGCCATGGCGACCACCCCCCTCGCCGGGCGCGCCGTGAGCCGCTTCGGCACGCGGCCGACGTTCTGGGCCGCGCTCGGGGTGGCCGTCCTCGGCCTTCCGCTTCTCGTCCTGCCGAGCCTGCCCGCGGTCCTGCTCGGCATGGTGTTGGTGGGAGCCGGAACTTTCTTCGCCCAGGCTTGCGCCACCGGGTTCGTCGGCCGCGCGGCGACCTCCGAACGGGGCGCGGCGAGCGGCCTCTATCTCGCCTCCTATTTCTTTGGCGGCCTGGTCGGGAGCGCCGTGCTCGGGCCGATCTTCGACATGTTCGGCTGGAAGGCCTGCGTCGCCGGCATCGCCGCCGCGCTCCTGATCGCGGCGCTCTTGGCGGTCTTCCTCAAGACGCCGATCGCGCCCGGGCCGATCGGGCGCGCCGTGGCTCGCTAGAAGCGTGGTCCCCGCAAAAGCGCTCCCGTTAACGCTTTTCTAAGCGCGAAGCACTCAGATGATGGAAGTCTCGCGTCTTAACTCGGGTGCAAGTGCCAAGTTAGAGGGACACGTTATGCGCATGATCGTTGTTTTCGCCATCGTCGTTGCGTCGATCGCGCTCGGCGGCTGCTTCCATCACTCGCAGCAGGTTTACACCGAAATGCCGCCGACCTCGGTCAAGTAGAGGCCGCCGGACAGCCCTCGCGCCGCCAGCGCGTCTCGCATTCCGGCGGTCCAAGAGGGTGAGAAGCTCGGGCGCCGTGAGGCCCCGCATCGAACGAGTCTCGCGTCGAAAGAGTTTGTATTGCGTGAGAAGCCCGGCCAAGTCCGGGCTTTTTCTTTTGCGCGGGGCGCTCTGTCGGCGCGGACTCAGAACCGCCCATGGGCGCAGGTGGTAATCCACAAGAACAAGAGGATGACCGCGCCGCCGGCGCCGGCGGCGACGAGCGCGTTGAGCCAGCCCCGCTTCCTGAGCGCATCGGCGATGTCGCCGCCATGGATCTGGTCCTCCGACCTGACCCAGAACACATCGAGCGAGACGACAGCCGCGAGGAATGTGAGCGCCGCGCCGACCAGATGAGCGGTCGATATGCCCGTGCACGCATCCATGGCGTCGCCTCTCGTCCTATTCGGCGGCAAGCTTTCGCGTCTCTTCGGGCGCGGTGACCGCGCCCCCCATCTCCGCTTCGGCGGCAGGCTCGGCGCCGGCGCGCGGCTCGTGCAGGATCACGCCCTCGAGCGGATCGCATTCCTCGAGCCAAGCCTGGGTTTCGAGCGCGCGGTGGGTGTCGGCGTAGCCCGCCTCCCAGCGCGCGCAGATGCCCGCCGGCGAGAAGTCGATGTCCTTGATGTGGGTTTCGTTGGTGAGGCGCGGCGCGAGCAGCCGCACCACATGCATCCGCGTGCGGCAGGAATAACCGGCAAGCTCTTTCACAAGCGCGTCGGCCCTCGCTTCCTCGGGCACGAATTTCAGTAGCTCGGAGACGACATGGCGAAGCTTGTGCGTCTCGCGCTGGCGCACGATGTAGTTGGCGATCCGGCTCGAATACTGAATGTCCTTGTGGCGGTGCAGCACCTGCCAGATGGTCTCCGGTTCCTCGCCGGTCGGGTGCCACAGATGCACGGCGAAGATGAGCGCGTTGCGGCGCGGATGGTCCTCGAAGATGCGCTCGGTCGGTGTGTTGGAGAGGATGCCACCGTCCCAATAGAGCTCGCCGTCGATGCGCACGGCCGGAAAGGCCGGAGGGAGCGCGCCGGAGGCCATGATGTGGCTGGGGGTGAGCTCCATGTCGCGCGTGTCGAAGTAGAGCATCATGCTCGTGCGAACGTGGGCGGCGCCTACCGTCAGCCGCGGCTGCTTCTGATTGATCAGCGAGAAATCGACGAGCTCCTCCAGCGTCTTGCGCAAAGGCTCGGTCGAGTAGTAGCCGGCATGGTCGGCGCCGAGCGGGACATGCGCGCCGAGGAAGGCTTGCGGGTTGACCTCGAAGAAACCGGGAATGCCGGCCGCCAGCGTTCGCCAAGAGGAGAGCGCGTCGGCGACGCCGGTCCAGGCCGGAAACAAGCCCCAGAAGTTCGGGCGTTGCACGCGGCGCCAGAACTCCTGCAACCGGTCGAGGCGGTCTTCGCGCCTGTTGCCGGTGATGATGCTGGCGTTGATCGCCCCAATCGATGTGCCGATGATCCAATCGGGTTCGACGCCCGCCTCGTGCAGCGCCTGGTAGACGCCGCCCTGATAGGCGCCGAGCGCGCCCCCGCCTTGGAGCACGAGCGCGCACTGCCCGTTGTTCTTGGCGCGGATCTGGTTGACGGCTTCGCGGGGCGAAAGGGTCTTGATCATGGCTGGGTTCCCGAGGATGGGGTTGCGGCCGGTCAATGCGCGGTCCAGCCGCCGTCGACCGGGATCGCGGTCCCGGTGATGGAGGCGGCGGCATCGGAGGCGAGGAACACGGCGATGCTGCCGAGCTCGTCGGTGGTGGCGAAGCGCTTGTTCGGCTGCTGGGCGAGTAGGACCTCGCGGATCACCTGCTCGCGCGGGATGCCGTGGGCCTTGGCCTGTCCCTCGATCTGCATTTCGACCAGCGGGGTGTAGACGTAACCGGGGCAGATGGCGTTGCAGGTGATGCCCATCTCGGCGGTTTCGAGCGCGGTCACCTTGGTCAAGCCCAACATGCCGTGCTTGGCGGCGACATAGGCGGATTTGAAGGCCGAGCCGACGAGCCCGTGGGCCGAGGCGATATTGATGATGCGGCCCCATTTGTTGGCGATCATGCTGGGGAGCGCGAGGCGCGTGGTGTGGAACGCCGAGCTGAGATTGATGGCGATGATGGCGTCCCACTTGGCGACGGGAAATTCCTGCAAGGGCGCCACGTGTTGAATGCCGGCATTGTTGACCAACACATCGAGCCTGCCGAACGTGTCGAGGGTCATGCGGATCATTTCGGCTATCGAGTCCGGTTTCGACATGTCTGCCCCCGAATAGGCGACGCGCACGCCGAAATCGGCGACGACCGCGTCCTGGGCGGCCTCGATCTCCTCGGGCTTGCCGAAGCCGTTGAGAACGACGGCAGAACCGGCCGCGGCAAGGGCGCGGGCGATGCCGAGCCCGATACCGCTGGTCGATCCTGTGACCAGGGACACCTTACCCTTCAGGTGTGACGGCGCGGCGGCGGCTTTGCGCTCGGTGGCGGCGACATTCATGGTCAAACGCTCCCTTGTTGCGGTGCCGGGCCGGTCGCGCCGCGCCTCCGATCTGATCCTCGAGGCCGATCATGCGGCCACCGAGGGGGGCGCGGGAAATGCCCGTTGGCTAGGGAGTCGATAGGGGTTTGCTATCGTTGGCGTGGCGCCGAAAGGAGCGAAAAACGGCTCAGTTGCGACAATCTGACTTGTCAAAATCCAATCAAATGAGTCAAATCATCACGGCGGCTAAGCAAACATAGGCGTAACATCGCCGATAAAAGACGCGAACCGAGCATTTCCGGGTGACTTTAGCATGGCCAGGCAAGAGGCCGAAGCCTGTTGGACCGCGGCCGTCCGCAGCCGGTTGCGTATGGATACCGCGTAGGGCGGACGGGGCGCATCCTCCATGGAAATGCATCAGGTCCGCTACTTCCTCGCCGTCGCGCGCGTCCTGAATTTCACGCGCGCGGCCGAGGAGTGCCACGTCGCCCAACCGTCGCTGACACGGGCAATCCGCCAGCTCGAAGGCGAGCTCGGCGGCGACTTGTTCCGGCGCGAGCGCCCGCACGCCCAGCTCACGGAGCTCGGCCAGCGCATGTTGCCGCTCCTGAAGCAGTGCTACGACAGCGCGCTGAGCGCCCGCTCGCTCGCTTCGGCGATCAAGAAGGGCGAAGTGGGCTCGCTCAGGCTCGCCGTGTCCCACACCATCGATCCGTCGCTGGTCACCCCGCACGTGATCGAGCTCGGCAAGCTGTTCGACGGACTCGATCTCAAGATCCAGCGCGGCAATGGCCCCGAGGTGCTGGAATCTCTCAAGCGCGGCGACGTCGAGCTCGGTCTCGCCACCCAGATCGGCGATGAGTGGGAGCGGCTCGATCGCTGGGCGCTGTTCGCCGAGGACTTCCAATTGTTGATGCCCACCACTCATGCGCTGGCGGCGCGCCCCAAAGTGTCCATCGAGGACCTTCGCTCTGAACGGCTGATGATTTGCACCTATTGCGAGACCGCCGAGACCCTGCTCGGCATGCTGCGCGCGCTCGATTTCGACGTCGCCCGGTTTCACGAGGTAAGCGCCGAGGGCGACCTTCATTCTCTGCTGGAAGCGGGCTTCGGCGTGGCGTTCGCGCCGCGCAGCACGCGGAGCCCGGCTGCGCTCGCCCGCGTCGCCGTCGAGGGCGTCGAGCTTCAGCGCACGATCTACCTCTACGGCGTCGCGGGGCGGCAGCGCACGGCCGTCGCCTCGGCGCTGATGAAGATGATGCGCGCCTACGATTGGATGAAATACGCAGCCTAGTGCGCGGTCCCGCGCGCGGCCCTGAGCGCGGCCAGAAGATCCTCGATGGACATGCGCTTGCGGTAATCGGGATCCATGAAACGCGCCGCGACCGTGCCGTCGGTGGCGACGACGAAGGTGGCGGGGACTGGCAGCAGCCAGGTGTCGGACCCTTGCGAGCGCGACACGTCCCAGCCGGAAAGGGTCATCAACCGTTGCATCTCGTCTCCGACCCAGAAGGCGAGATTGAGCGAGAGCGCATAGCCGTTGTCGAAATCGGTCAGGATCGGAAACGGCGCTCCGGACTCAACCTTGAGCTCGGAGGTGAAATGCTCGCGGTCGGGGATGATGGCGGCGACCTGGCCGCCTTCCGCGGCGATCTGATCCTGCGCCTCGGCCAGCGCGCGCGTGTTGATCCGGCAATAAGGGCACCAGTGGCCGCGATGGAACGTGACGGCGACGGGTCCCTTCTGCAACAGCCTGTCGAGGCTCACGAGTTGACCCGACTCATCAGGCAAAACGAAATTCGGCATCGTCTCACCGGGCTTTGGCGCATTTTCGCCGACGTCGTGCTGCCTCAGCCGCGCTACGAGGTCATCGACCGCGACCTGAAAGTGGGGACCGAGCCGTCGAACCGCATCGGCGAAGGCCTGCAATCTCTCGGCCAGGGACGCGTCCATGTCCCGGCATTGGACAAAGGCGTCGTTAAGCTGCTGCGAGAGGGATTTCGAGGTCATTCAGCGGTCCCAGGCCGCGGCGGCTCCCCGCTCGGCCGAATGCGGTAGCGATCAGGAATCCCGGGTTGTCCCCGCTGCGTTCATACCATCCGGCTCACAAGATGGGTAGCGGCGATTGCACATGCGCCGTTCGAGCGTGCGGGTTTTCCTATCGATTCTGCGCGTCTTTAAGCGCCGCGAGCAGATCTTCCACGGTCATGCGCCGGCGATAATCGGGATCGATGAAGCGGGTGCTCACGGTGCCGTCGGCCGCCACCACGAAGGTCGCCGGGATGGGCATGAACCAAGCCTCGTTGCCTTGATAGGCGGCGAGGTTGCGGCCCGCGGCCGACATCAACCGCTCGAGCTCGGCGCCGACCCAAATCGCCAAATTGAGCGAGAGCGCGTAGCCGTTGTCGATGTCGGTCAGGACCGGATAGTGCAGGTCCGCGTCCAATTTGAACGAAGCGGCAAAATGCTCGCGGTCCGGCATGATCGCCACGATCTTCGCGCCCTCGGCTTCGATCTTTTCCTGCGCTTCCGACAGCGCCCGGGTGCTGATGCGGCAATAGGGACACCAATGGCCGCGATGGAAGGTGATGGCGACAGGCCCTTCGGCGAGAAGCGAGTCGAGACCGACGAGCCGCCCGGTTTCGTCGGGGAGCGTGAAAGGGGGCATGACCTCGCCCGGTTTGGGTGCGGCCTCCCCGGCGTTGTACGCCTTCAGCCGCTCCACCATCCGGTCAATGGCCTCCTGCATCTCCGGCCGCAGCGCGCGCGCTGCATTGGCGAAGGTCTCAAGCCTTTCGCTCAATGAGGCGTCCATGTCCCGGCAGTAGCGGAACGCCTCTTCCACGGTGGCGAAGGCCAAACTCATTCTGCCGGCTCCCTACCGCCAATACGGCCTTCCGCCGCGACGCCTGTCAAGGCGGACAGGGGCGGCGGAGACCGCCAGGCGATGCTGTCCTCGCAAGGTCTAAGGCTTTTGATTTTCCCGTTATCGCGCAAAAGGTCAAATAGCTCACGGCTATGGTGTCGATCATGAGTCGGCATTTCCTTTGGCCGCCGCGATTGGGTTTGCTGGTGCAAGTCCCGCAGAAGGAGCCGGCGCTTGCGCCGGGACAGGAGGATTGGAGATGGCAACGTTAATGAGCCGGCTCGAGGCGGGACGCCGTCTGGCCGAAAAGATTCCCTACAGCATCGTGGCGCTGACCCTCGTGATACAACTGTTTGTCTATCCCGAGGGCTGGCCCGAGCACGTTCTCTGGTTCGCGCTTCTCCTGCTCATCGTCGCGCGCGGACCCGGCGCCTTCTCCCTCGATCATCTGATTTGGAGCCGCGCGCAGCCGCAAATGGCGGCGGCTCCCCGCTGAGCAACGGAAGGAGAAGCCGTGAAGGCTTTCGACGCGATCGTGATCGGTTCCGGCCAGGGGGGTGTCCCCCTGGCGACCAATTTCGCCAGCCTCGGCTGGCGCGTGGCGTTGATCGAAGAAGGTCAGTTCGGGGGCTCGTGCATCAATTACGGCTGCACGCCCACCAAGACGATGATCGCGAGCGCCCGCATCGCCGAGGCGGTCAGACGCGGCCCGCAATTCGGCGTGCATGCCGGCGAGGCCAGAATCGACATGGCGGAAATCGTCGCGCGCAAGAACGAGGTCTCGGGATCGTTCCGTTCGGGAGTGGAACACCGGGTCAACGGAAACCCCAACATCGCTCTCTATCGCGGGCGCGGCCGCTTCACCGGCCCGCACACAGTCGCGGTGAACGGTGAAACGCTCACCAGCGACAAGATCTTCATCAATACCGGCACGCGCCCGCGCGTTCTGCCGATACCGGGGCTCGATCAAGTTCCGTATCTCACCAATCGCAACATCATGGATCTCGACCGGGTCCCTTCCCGTCTCATTGCGCTTGGCGGCAATTATTTGGGCCTCGAATTCGGCCAGCTGTTCCGGCGTCTCGGCAGCGAAGTCACCGTGGTCGAGCTCGGCGATCAGATCGTCCCGCGCGAAGATGCGGAAGTATCTCAGAGCCTGAGAGAGGCGCTCGAGGAGGAAGGCATGAACTTCCGCTTGGGCGCCCGCACCACCAAGATCGCAAAGACGCAAAGTGGAGTCGAAGTCACTATCGAGAAGGATGGAACCGGCGAGACGCTGCAAGGCTCGCACCTGCTCGTCGCGATTGGACAGACGCCGAACTCAGACGATCTCGGCCTCGACAAAACCGGCGTCGAGACCGATCAAGCCGGCTTCATCCGCCACAACGGCAAGCTCGAGACTAACGTGCCCGGGGTCTTTGTGCTCGGCGACGTGAAAGGCGGCCCGGCCTTCACCCACGTCGCCTACGACGACTATCTCGTCCTCACCGACAATCTCGTGAACGGCAAGAACCGGACCATCGACAACCGCATGGTTCCTTACGCGCTCTATACCGACCCCGAACTCGGGCGCATCGGACTGAGCGAGCGCGAGGCCCGCGCCAAAGGCTACCGGCTCAAGATCGGCAGCGTGCCGATGGCCCATGTCGCGCGCGCAATCGAGCGGGGCGAGACCAAGGGCCTCATGAAGATCGTCGTCAACGCCGACAACGACCGCATCCTCGGCGCGACGATCCTCGGTCCCGAGGGCGGAGAGCTGGTGCAAATCCTGATGGCGCTGATGATGGCGGACGCGCCCTGGACGCTGTTCAAGGACGCCATGTTCATCCACCCGACTCTGGCCGAGGGTTTCTTCTCGCTGATGGCCGACGTGAAGGCTGCCTAGCCTCGCGCTATTGCCCCCCACGCAGGCGGCTCAACAACTCCGCGGTGGGATAGCCGTCGGCCGGCATGCCGTACTTCACCTGCATGCTGCGGACGGCGTCGCGGCTCGCCGCGCCCATCACCCCGTCGATCTTGCCGACGTCGAAGCCGCGCTTGGCGAGAAGCTGCTGGATCAGCTTGGTCTCGGCGAGGCCGAGCGCCTCGACCGGACCACTGCCCTTGTTGAGCACGGGGCCGCCGGCGAGACGCGTCGCGTAGTAGGCCGCCGTGGTCGTATAGACCAGCGACTTGTTCCATTCGAGATAGATGTCGAAATTGGGATAGGCGAGGAACGCCGGACCGTACCGGCCCATCGGCAGCACAAGCCCGGCGGGGAGATTGTCGACGGGGACCGGCTTGCCGTTCAGATCGGTGACACCGTGCTGCGCCCAGAACGAGCGCGGCTTCTTGATGGTCACGTCGGCCTGATCCCACGGCAGGTTGTCCGGCACGCGCACCTGCTGGATCCAGGGCTGGCCGGGCTGCCATCCGATCGACTGCAAATAGTTGGCGGCGGAGGCGAGCGAATCCGGCGCGCTCCGGATTAGATCGCGCTTGCCGTCGCCGTCGAAATCGACCGCATATTGGTAGTAGTTCTTCGGCTGGAACTGAAACTGGCCGACCTCGCCATGCGCGGGCCCGCGCATCTCCGGCGGCGAGAGGTCGCCGCGTTCGATCACTTTCAGCGCATAGATCAGTTGCTCGCGGAACTCGTCGGGACGCCGGCAGTCGAAACTCAGCGTCGCGAGCGAGCGCAGCGTCTCCATATTGCCCATGACCTTGCCGAAATCGGTCTCCAGCCCCCAGAAGGCGACCAGCACCGGACCGGGCACGCCGTATTGCTGCTCGATCTGCTTGAAGACGTTCGCGTATTTCTTGAGCAAGGCGCCGCCGGTCTGGAGGCGATTGCCTGACACCATGCGCCCTTGGAATTGCAGGAAGGTCTGCGCGAACACGCCCTGCCCGCGGTCCTTGGCGATGGTCGCGGGGTCGTAAGTCAGCCCGTTGAGGGCCGAGGCCACGACATCAGGGGAAACGCCTTGCGCCACCGCTTCCTGCTTGAATCCCTGGAGCCAACTGCCGAAAGCGGCGGGGCTCTGGCAGGCGGCAAAGGCGGGCGAGGCAAAAGCGATCGACAGAGCCGCAAAAACGCCGGCACGCGCGATCTGATGCATCATTGTGGGTCTAGCCATGGGCGCCACTCAAAGCCAGTCGGCGGATATCCGTCAAGGGACGAAGAATTGCCCAGCGACGATTTACCGGTCGCCCTTTTTATAGGTGCCGATGAGTTCGGCCTGCGCCAGCACATGACCCTTCATGGCCGCTTCGAGCTCGGGCTTGGTGAGCGGCTTTTCGGGAAGGGCGATGTCGAGCGCGTAGAGCTTGTGAAAATAGCGGTGCCGGCCGATCGGCGGACAGGGCCCGCGGTAGGTAGTCTGTTTGAAGTCGCTCAAGCCCGTCGTCGCGCCTCCGGGCAGGCCCGCGCCGCTCGCATTCTCGGGCAGGCCCTGGCTGTCGGGCGGGAGATTGTAGACGAGCCAATGCACCCAGACGCGTTTGGGGGCCTTCGGGTCGGGGACATCGGGATCGTCAACAATGAGCGCGAGACTCTTGGTCCCTGCCGGCACGCCGGCGAAGGCGAGCGGCGGGGAGAGATCGTCACCCTCGCAAGTGTATTTCGATGCGATCGTTCCGCCCGACTCGAATGCGGAGGATGTCAGCGTCAGCGCCATCGCAGGCCCGGTGTTGACGAGGAGCAACGCTCCAACGGCGGGAACGACCGAGGCAATCCAGTTGCGGGTCGGCCGTCCCCTCCCCTCACTCTGCCACCGATGTTCCGGCCGCGAGAAGCCCATTGGCGCGGTCTAGTCGGTGTGCGGCGGCAGATGCGAGAGTCTCACTTTCTCCGCCAGCGCGTCGATGCGCCGCGAGGCTTCCCGTTTGCTCAGGTTCTCGGCGAAGGCCGAAGGCTCTCGCACTTCTTCGGCAAGCGTCTTGAGATGGGAAGCTTGCGCGCCCGTCATCGGCTCGCGCGATCCCTTACTCCGCTCCTTGCTCTCTCTTAGGTTCTCGTTGTGCCTCATCGTTTCCCTCGTTCGCATTCAATACGCACACCCGGACCCCGCTTCCGGATCGTCGCGACAGAATGTCTCAGTATCAATTGAAAGGGGCAAAGATCAGGCGAGAAATGACAGAGACGAGGGCCAAACCCGGG
>DASTKZ010000021.1:0-22035 GCA_035715445.1 Methyloceanibacter sp. | reverse complement strand
GCGCATACTTGCTCTGAACGTCGACGATGTCGCTAAAAGTCCGTGCACGGATGAGTTGTTCCCACGCCTGAGCCACGTCCTCAAAGCGTTTTTTCGAGAAGTCGGTCACTTCAGCGGCAATGGCTTGAAAGCCTCGGTTCATTTCACTGAACGAACGGGTTGCCGCTTCAAAACCATCCTCCACAGCTCGTTGATAATCTTGTCCGACTTTCTCGACCTGTTCCTGAACTTGGTGCCCCGTTCTCCTGACCTCATCAGCCATCCTCTTGGTTTCTTGCATTACGACCTCCTCTCCACACTTTTACTAGAGCGCCGTCTTTCTGCCGTCATTGCCACACGAGCACTCTTTTTTAGTCGGAAAGAGGGCAGCCACGTCATAGCGAAAAGAGGGCAGCCGCGCCTGAGCGAAGAAAGAACAACAGTTCTCGCGCTCGTTGCAGCCGCGTTAACGTCGGAACCGAAGACGCCACTCTTGTTTACTGAAAGAGGTGGATTTTTATTGTGATTGGGAGCTGGGGAAGAGAAATATCGCGGGGATCACTGCTTCGATCCCGGTCGCGCCCGCCATTTTCTTCGCGGCGACGAGGCTGCAAGGACCCGCCCATGTTGCCTCCGTCTCCCATTCAGCAACCGCGATCATCGCATGAAACGGGGAACAGCAAAGGAACCAGGCCCGCTCGCTTGCGCTATAGATTTTGGTCGAGGCAAGTTTGACCTGCGCGCGATGCGCGGCAGGAACCTCTCGCAATCGCGTCTCGCCTCCGGCTAAGCCCGGCCGGCGAACTTTAACGGCGGCGCGCCGGCACCAGAGTCCACGACGCCTGCGTCGGCCGTCTCACGGCGACGCGCACCACGGCTTTCAATAAGCCGACGGTCGCTCCGACAAATGCCAGATGACAATTGGGAATTGTTTCCATTGAGATGCCCCTCCCTGGCCGTTTCCTTCCAGTCGAACCTCCAAATAATCCCGGAACTGTCCTGCTCAACTAAAGAAAAGAGCAGTGTCGGTTAAGGATGGTGCAAGCCGATGTCTCGCATTAGCGCTATATTTTCCGTCAGTTTTGTCCGTCCCAAGACGAAGATTTTGCTATAGTGTCGGTCTCAGGCCATGCCTCAACAATGGCCGGGACAATTCGATGCGGAAATCGAACAAGGGGGGTTAGGCAGATGGATCTCACGAGTCTTCTCGTTCAAGCCGTGTCCGGCGCGGTCGGCGGCAGCGCGGCGGGCGCCGCGGCCAAGCAATATTCGCTCGGGACCCTGGGCAATGCGATCGCAGGCGCGGTCGGCGGCGGCGTCATCGGCCAGCTGCTCGGCACTATGGCCGGTCCGATGATCGAAGGCTGGATCGGCAACATCGCCGGTGGCGCCATCGGCGGCGTGATCATCACGCTGCTCGCCGGCGTCATCAGGAACATGACGGCGAAATAGGCCGCGCGATGTGCGAGGCGGAGGCGAAAAGCCTACGCCTCCACTATCACCTTGAAGCCGCCCCAGATCATGCGCTTGCCGTCGAAGGGCATGGATTTCATGTCCATCATCGACGTGAGCCGCTTGTCCTTCATGCACTTGGCGTTGACCTTGTCGCGATGGGCGCGCGACTTATAGACGATGAAGGCGAACACCACCGTCTCGTTCGGTTTCAGCTTGACGCTGCGCGGAAAGGACGTCCACTTGCCCTTCTTCACGTCGTCGGCGACGCATTCCTTGAAATCGAGCGCGCCGTGCTCGCGCCAGACCTTTCCAGCCAAGCGCGCCAAGCGGCGATAGGCATCGAGATTCTTCTTCGGAACCGGCACAACAAATCCATCGACATAGGCCATGGGTGTTCTCCTTCAGGGTTCAATGTCTCATTCGCTGAAAGCCAGAATGAACGACGCGCACGCGAGAAGCGCGGCAATCGTCCGCACATGATTCCAGGCCGTCCAGGCTGAAAGATACGCCTTCCAGACGCCCGCACCCTCGGCGCTTTTAGGGCCGGTGGCGGCGAGCTTGTTGTTCAGGGGCACATTGAAAGCCATCGTCACGACGATGGTTCCGGCGAGATAGAGCAGGGAGCCCGCAAGCAGATAAAGCGACCGTGACGGCGACCATCCGGCGAGCGCCGCGATCGCCAATATGAGCGCCGCGACCGCGGTTCCGAAGAAGACGAAGAAGAACACCGGGTTCAACACCGCGACGTTGATGGATTGCATGGCGGAGATGCCGCCTTCCGGCGGAAGGCGCTTCAGAGCGGACATGATGAAGGCCGAGAAGGCGAAGAAGATCCCGGCGACGAGCCCGGCGCCAAGCGCAGCCGCGAGCGTCAGGCCGGACATCAATTCGTCCATCGCGTCAGAAGTCCTTCCGGCCCGGTCAGGAGGGCTTCGCGCAATTGATCATCCACGGTGTGCCGAAGCGGTCGGTCAGCATGCCGAATTTCAAGGCCCAGAAGGTCTCGCCAAGCGGCATCGTCACCGTGGCGCGATCGGCCAGCCCATCGAAGATGCGCTCCGCCTCGGCCGGGTCCCCGACATTGAGCGTCACCGACATGCCTTGCATCTTCTGAAACCGGCCAGGCGGCGCATCCGAGGCCATCAGCGCATTGTCGCCAAATTCCAGGCGGGCGTGCAGGATCTTCTTGCGCCAATCCGCCGGCGTCTTTTCTCCCGCGGGGCTTCCCTCGAACGGCATCATGGCGACGATCTTGCCGCCGAAAATCTTGGCATAGGCGCCGAAGGCTTCCTCGCAATTGCCGTCGAATAGCAGATACGGATTGACGCGCATGTCGTGCTCCTTGGTTTGTCAGGCCCTTGCAAGATAGCTGTCGAGCCGGTCGAAAGTTCCAGTCCAGCCGGCCGTCATCGAGTCCTTGCCGTCCTCGAAGACCTTGCGCTCGGCCTCGGTCGCTTCGTAAGGAACCCAGCGGATTGTGATCTCGGTTTTTCCTGTTCCTGCGTCGATAAATCTCACCGTCGAAAGGATGTTGAGCGGCCAGCCTTCGTGCAGCGGGTGCCGGCTCACGCCGCCCTTGGGGTCGGAGAAGGAGACGATAAAAACGAGCCGTTCCTGTGGCACGATTTCGCGAAAGAGCAAGCGGCCCCACATGTCCTTGCCCTCCGGCGAGCGCAACAGATAGTGGGCCATGCCGCCGGGACGGAGATCGAGGGTGGCCGAGACGATATCGAAGCCCTTGGGTCCCCACCATTGGCCGAACTGTTCCGCTTCGGTCCAAGCCTTCCATACGCGTTCGCGCGGCGCCTTGAACGTGCGCCTGATGAAGAATTCGAACGGCTTGGTCTGGTCGCCCGGCTTCGTCGTGGTGCTGGTCACGTGACTGTCTCCCATCCTCAGTTCTGGCCCGCATAAGCCCGCTTGAGCGGACAGGTTACGCAAGAAATTGGGCAAGCTTGTCGAGGCAGCCGCTCCAGCCTTGCGCGTGGCGATCGCGCGCGGGCTCGTCGAAGAACTGCTCGTGAAAAAGCGTCAGCACCGATCCCGCCCCGTCGGGCTTGATGAGGATCGTGACCAACGACTCGCGCTCGGGCGTGGAGCGCCACGCCCAGGTGAAGACGAGTTTCTGCTCCGGAACCACCTCGCGATAGACGCCGCTCACGTGATGCTCTTCGCCGTCCTCGGTCGAGAAGGTGATGGCATAGCGGCCACCCGCCCTGACATCGGCGGCGGCGTCCTTGACCGGCCCGGAATCGGGGCCGAACCACTTCAGGATTTTTTTGGGATCGGTCCAGGCGGCGTAGACTTTTTGCGGCGGGGCATTGAGACGACGTTTGAGGGTGAGGCTAGGCTTTTCGGCGAGTCGGGCTTGGGCGGGCATGAATCGTCCTCCACAAAGGCAGCGAGCCGGTCGAGCTGGTCCGACCAGAAGCGCTGGTAGTGATTGAGCCAGTGCATGGCTTGCTCCATTGGGGCAGCGGCCAGCTGGCAGGTGACGGTGCGGCCGACCTTGCTCCGTGTGATCAATCCGGCGTCCGACAACACATCGAGATGCTTCATGACGGCGGGGAGCGACATCGAGAACGGCCGCGCGAGGTCGCTTATCGAAACGCCCGCGCGGCGATCGAGTTGCGCGAGCATCGCCCGCCGCGTCGGGTCGGCGAGAGCGGAAAAGGTACGGTCGAGCGCGATGTCTTGATACTTAACCATCAGGTTAAGTATAGGGACGATGAAGAGCAGCGTCAAGTCTGCGAGAGGAGGCGCGAAAAACGGGCCGAATCGTTGACAGGAGGGTTTGCCCTTCTTATGGTCCGGCCGGCTTGAATGGCTGGCCTTGGGCCGCCCGAGCCATTTCTTTTCCGAAGAACGATGGATGACTTGCCATGAAGATCAAGAATTCGCTCCGGGCCCTGCGCAAGCGCCATCGCAATAACCGCGTGGTGAGGCGGCGCGGCCGGCTCTACGTCATCAACAAGACCAACCGCCGCTACAAGGCGCGGCAGGGCTGATGGCGATGCGGACCGCCCAAGGTGTCCGCTTCAATCAACTAAGCGCCGCGACAGTGCTTGTCGCCGCGCTGCTCTTCTCGGCGAGTTTCTGCTTTCCGCCCCTTGCCGCGGCCTTCGAAGGCGATGTCGAGATTCCGTCCGATGTCGAGCAACCGGCCGAGGTCGCGCCGGACGAAAGCGAAGCGCCATTTCCAGAGACGCAACCGGGCGACATCCCGGCGAAGCCGCGCGAGCTCAATCGCGGCGTCTTCCGCCCCGACCTCCAACCCGGAAGCGAAGGCGCGAGTGAACCGGGTTCGCCCAAGGAGAATGGCGGGGAAGGTCTCGCGGCCCAGCCCGACGATTTTCCCCTGCCCGGCCCCGCGGAAAAGCCCAGGGTCCTCGGCGAACTCTATGTGCAGCTCGCCAACGCGAAGGACGCGGAGGAAGCGGCGCCGATCATCACCAATATCGAGACGCTGTGGCGCGCGACCGGCAGCCCCACGGTCGATCTCCTCATCGGCCGGGCGGAGCGGTTCACCAACGACAAGGATCTCGGTCTCGCACTTGAGATTCTCGACGCTACGGTCGCCATAGCGCCCGAGGAAGCCGAAGCCTGGTATCTCCGCGCCAAAGTCCAGTACGCCGAAAGTAAATACGACCTCGCCCTTGCCGATCTCAATCGCGCGCTCGAGCGAGACCCGAAACATTATCGCGCGCTCGAACAGCTTGGCCTCGCCTACGACGCGCTCGGCAAGAAGCCGGAGGCGCTCGAGGCCTACCGCAAGGCACTCGCGATCAATCCGTTTCTCAGCGATGCCGGGGAAGCGGTGAGGTTTCTCGAAAAGGAAATCGGCGCCCGCAACCTCTGACGGCGCATCCGCCTAGATATCGGTATCGTCGCCGACGAAGGCGATGCGAAGCATGTTGGTCGCGCCCGGCGTTCCGAGCGGCACGCCGGCCGAGATGATGACGCGCTGGCCCGGCAGCGCGAAGCCCTCCTGGTAGGCGATGCGGCAGGCCTTGGCGACCATGTCGTCGAGATCGCGGGGGTCGTCGGTGAGCACGCAATGGAGTCCCCAGACGAGCGCGAGCTTGCGCCCCGTGGCCGGGATCGGCGTGAGTGCGATGATGGGCTGCTTGGGGCGTTCGCGGGCCGCGCGCAGGCTCGTCGCGCCGGAGGCCGTGTAGCAGACGATGGCGGCGAGATTGAGCGTGTCAGCCACGGTGCGGGCCGCGGCCGAGATGGCGTCGGCGCCGGTCGCCTCGGGGCCGATGCGCTGGGCATGGATGATGGCGTCGTAGAGCGGATCGCGCTCGACCTCGATCGCCACCCGATCCATGGTCGCAACAGCCTCGACCGGATATTTGCCCACGGCCGATTCGGCCGACAGCATCACCGCATCAGCGCCCTCGAACACGGCGGTGGCGACGTCTGAGACCTCGGCTCGGGTCGGCACCGCCGCGGCAATCATCGATTCCAGCATCTGAGTCGCGATTACCACCGGCTTGCCTGCGTTGCGCGCGGCACGCGTAATCTGCTTCTGCAGGCCCGGAACTTTCTCGACCGGCATTTCCACGCCGAGATCGCCGCGCCCGACCATAATGGCGTCGGCAAGGTCGATGATGTCATCGAGATGTTCAAGCGCCGACGGCTTTTCGATTTTTGCCATGATCGAAGACCGGCCGCGGGCGAGCTTGCGCGCCTCGGCGATGTCCTCCGCGCGCTGCACGAAGGAGAGCGCGATCCAGCCGACGCCGAGCGACATGGCATAGTCCACGTCGGCGCGGTCCTTCTCGGTCATGGCGCCGAAGGGAAGTACGGTGTCGGGAAGGCTGATGCCCTTGCGGCTGCCGAGCAGTCCCGTGGTCAGGACCTCGGCGTCGATGCGGACGTCGCTCGCCTCGACGACGCGCAGCCGGAACTTGCCGTCGTCGAGCAAGAGCGTATGGCCGGCCTGCACGGCCGGGAAGATCTCCGGATGCGGCAGGTGCACGCGGCCGAGACCGCCGACCGATTCGCGGCGGACGAAGCTCAGCACGTCGCCTTCGTTGAGCTTGATCGCGCCCGACTCGAACTTGCCGATGCGGAGCTTGGGGCCTTGCAGATCGACCAGGATGCCGATCGGCCGCGAGAACTCGGTCTCCAATTTGCGCACGATCGCGTGAATGTCGCGCAAGCCCTCATGCGGGGTATGACTCATGTTCACGCGGAACACGTCGGCGCCCGCCTCGAACAGGCGCCGCATGGTTTTTTCGTTGTTGGAGGCAGGCCCGAGCGTTGCGACGATCTTGACCCGGCGATTGCGCCTCATTGGGGTTTCGGCTCGCCCTCTGGATCGGTCAGGCGGACGGTCCAATCGCGTTCTTCGCCGGTGTCAACCTCGAAGAAGCCGGTGCGCTTGTAGCCGCGCTTCACGCAATCCTTGGTGTCGCGTATGGTGAACGACTTATCGTCCGTGCACATAAAGAGGCTGCCGCCCCATTCGCCGCCGCGGTCGTAATCGATGGCATGGATGTAATAGAACTGGGCGATCAACACGCCCTTGAGCAGGGTCTCGCAGGCATGCGCGGGGATGTTCCACCATCCTTCGGTGGCCCAGCCTTCCGAGTCCTTGTAGCCGATGGCGACGCCGACCCGGCTCGCGGTCGTGTTGCAGAGCTTGAGATCGGCATGCGCCGGGCTCGCGCCGAGAGCGGCGCCGACCGCGGCGAGAACGAGCCCCGCGGTCAAGCCGCGCCAAGAGGGTAGGGGTGCGGAAAGCGGGCGCTTGGCGGCCGTCCGGATCGTCGGAAAACCAGGCATCATCCCGCTAGCAGGCCCCGTATCGTGGCAAGGGAATATTGGAGGTTAGCATCGAATTGGTTGCGTTTGTCTGACCGCCGGGCCCGATTATAGACCCTCGCGGTTCCGGCAGAAGGGCCGGCGAAAGTCCCCGAGTAATTGCGACAATAATTGCGACGCAACCTAGGCCGGGATCAAGATTTTTTCTTGCCGCCGGGGGAGGGGGCGGGCGAGAAGATGGGGAGTCGCCGGCTGCGCGCAGGGGAGCCTGATCTGGATCGTTTGGCACAAGACGAAGGGGGCTTAAGCGGCTACCGCACTGTCGAGGGCGACGCTCGCGCTGGCATCCTCATCCTCTGCGACCATGCTGAGAATACGATCCCGGCGGCCTTTGATTGCCTCGGCCTGAAGGAGCAGGACCTCCATCGCCACATCGCCTACGATCTCGGCGCCGCTTCCGTCGCCGAGCGTCTGGCCGAGAGCCTGGGCGCGCCGGCGATCTTGTCGCGCTTCTCGCGGCTCCTGATCGACCCCAACCGTGGCCTCGACGACCCGACGCTGATGATGCAGATCACGGACGGTCTCGTCGTGCCGGGCAATGTCGGGCTCGATGCCGATGCGCTGCAATGGCGGATCGACACCTACTACAAGCCCTACCACGAGGCGATCGCGCGCGCCGTGGATACGGCCATCGCGCTCGGCAAGCCGCCTGTCATCGTCTCGATCCACAGCTTCACGCAAGCCTGGAAGGGCGTTCACCGTCCCTGGGGCGTCGGCGTGTTGTGGGACAAGGACCCGCGGCTCGCCCTTCCTCTGCTCGAGGCGTTGCGCGCCATTCCCGGAATCGAGGTCGGCGACAACGTTCCCTATTCGGGACAATTGAAAGGCGATACGCTTTACCGTCACGGGACACGCCGCGGCTTGGCGCACGCGCTCGTCGAACTGCGGCAGGATCTCATCCTCGGTCCCGACGGACAGGCCGAGTGGGCCACGCGGCTCGCCACGGTCTTGCGCAAGGTGCTCGACGAGACGGGCAGCGCGATGCACGCGATCGAGTTGCACGGCTCTTACGCCGACGGACTTAAGGGTGGCGCGCCCGCCAAAACGGAGCAAGCGATCATGGACGAGAAGACTCAGGTCGAGATCGAGGCGGAAGCCTTCCGGCGGCTCGTCCGGCATCTGCGCGAGCGGACCGACGTGCAGAATATCGATCTCATGGAGCTCGCGGGGTTTTGCCGGAACTGCCTCGCCAATTGGTATCAAGAGGCGGCCGCGGGGAAAGGCCTTGCCTTGAGCAAGGACGAAGCGCGGGAGGCGGTCTACGGCATGGCCTACGAGGAGTGGAAGGCGCGGCATCAGACCGAGGCGCCGAAGCCGCTGCGGCGGAGCCGATAGCCCGCTCTGGATAAGCGGGATAAGAGCCGCCCCCGTCTTGCCGCGGGCGATCGCCGCCCTAAAGCTTGGACCGTGCTCGAATCGAATTGGGGGTCTTCGCCGTGCAGCTCCAAACGTCAGCCAAAGATCAGCTTCGCACCATCGTTGCCCGCATCGAGCGGCTTGAGGAAGAAAAAGCCGCTCTCGCCGCCGATTTGCGCGAGGTCTATGCCGAGGCCAAAGGCAACGGCTTCGACGCTAAGGCGCTGCGAACGGTCATCCGCTTGCGCAAGCAGGACGCCAATAAGAGGCGCGAAGAGGAGGCCGTGCTTGCCACCTATCTCCATGCCCTCGGCATGGCAGAGGCGGACGCAGAAGCCGCCTAAAGGCTCAGGTTTTGGCTTTGAGGCCGCTTTGCGGCGGCTTAGCGCGTGCTTTGGGCGAGCCGGGTCGGAGCTTGGCCCTCGGCCTCGGCGTAGAGCGCCTTCACCGCATGACCCGAGAAGCGTTGGGCTGCCGCCAGGCCCTGATAACCCGAGCCTCCGCGCAGCTTGAAGGCTGTCGGGTGATCCATGTCCTCAAACAGATAGTCGATGCTGTCCTGCTCGGGGTGGGAGAGAGGCGCGAGGGTGCGGCTGTAGGTGACCGATGCATCGGTCATGAGGCCGGCGATCTCGAAGGGGGCGTAGCTCAACTGGTCGGGATGGTCATCGTCCGCCTCTGGAGCGCCAACCACCTCGGCGTCTTCATAGGTGGGAAGCGGGGAAGCTTCGGGGGCGGGCGCGCGCTTCTCCGGGCCTGACCGCAACAGGCCGGGCAGCGACATGCCGCCTACGCTCGCATAGGTGAACAGTCGCCCGGGGGGATTTGGCGCCCGGGAGTCCTCTATGATATCGGCCGATCCCGGCGTGTATGACGCGAGAATCACTTGCGGCTTGCCGTCCTCTGTCTGCACGTCCAATTCCGCCTCGGCAACGACATCGGCCGAAGACCTCGTAGAGGGCGCGGCAGAGGCGACCATGGTGTTGCCGACGAGTCCCTTGGCGAGCGCGAGCTTATAGTCCGCGCGCGTAATCGGCTTGTTGTCGGTCGGGAGATAGCGCGTCTTGCCGTCGGGGAAGAGGGCGGCGAGTTCAAGCCGCGGGATGCGCGGCCACATGCGGACCTGTCCGGTATCGACGTGGACGAAAGGAATGCCGGAGGTCGGGTAGTAACCGACGCCGCCGACTTCCTGCACCAGCGCGGAGTTTCGCAACGTCTTCACCGAGACGTCGGGGAAGTGGATATCGGCGGCTTTACCTTGGATATGTTGGCTCTTCTTGGCTTGGCCGCCGCCTTTGCGCCGGAGTGAGGCGTTCGTCGCGGCGCTGCGATAAGCGGAAACGAGATGGATCGGCTCGTGCGACCCGAGTTGCTTGTGCAGCGTCCAGATCAGGTCGATCAGGGCCGGGTCCATCTTGGTTTCTTGATTGGCCCGCCAATCGCGCATGAAGGTGTTGATCTGCTTCAGCGCCGCGTCATCGTATTTGCCGTCGCGCTTGAACGTGACGGTCAGGGTTTCCTTGGTGTGGATGTTGAACATGCTGAGGGTGCGCGTCTCGCCGGTCGCGCTCGCGCGATAAGCGGTCGCCGTGCACCACGTCGCGGCGGCAAGTAATGTCAGGCATGCGCCAAAGATGGCGCGACGTGCGACTCTCCCCCGGATTCGCATCCCCGTCTTAGACCTTTCCCTCGCCGACACTCCCGATGCCGGCTCCCGTCGAGCGCACGACCAAGATTTCGGGCGGGCGCCCCCGCAGGCGGCACTTCCCCGTGCCACCGCTGTTGTTAAGTATTAGCCAAAATGCGGGAAAAACAAGGCAACCATGTTAAGCGTGCCGTGAATTTCCGGGTAGAGTTAACAAATTTTGCCCAGGTTATTCACAGGCTTAGAGGCCCAAAGCCGCCGCCATACGGGCGTCATGACCGTAAATATCCCCGTAGGTTGAGAGCGATCCGTCATCATTCACTTTAAGAGTGAAATAGGTGACGTGGACAGGAATCCGCCCCTTTAGCGACACCTGCTGGTCGTAGCCCGTCTCGAGCGCCGTAAACGTGCGCCCATCGCTCCAGCCCTGATCCCGCTTCATGATGATCGCGGCCAATTCCCCGGGATTCTGCACCCGCATGCAGCCGTGGCTCTCGGCCCGAATCGGGTAGGCGAAGAGGTTCTTCTGCTGCGTGTCGTGCATGTAAACGTCGTGCTTGTTGGGAAAGACGAACTTCACTCGGCCGAGCACGTTGTCGGGTCCGGGCGGCTGGTAGAGTTCGAGATTGCGGATATCGACGCGGTTCCAGTCAATCGAATCGGGATCGATGTCGCGGCCGGCATAGCGGACGCCTAGTCCGTGACGCTGGAGCACCGAGGTGTTCCACCGGCTGCTGCGGAAGAACCAAGACGCCTCCTCGCGAAGGTAGGGCCTGATCTCGTCCACCTTGATCGAAGTCGGCACGTACCAATAGGGACCGAACACCACCGTCTGCATCTCATTGGAGAGAACGGGCGTCGGCGTGTCGGGTTTGCCGACGACGACGCGCGTTGTATAGACCGGGCCGTCATCCGCGGCGACGCGCAGCATGAATTCGGGAATGTTCACCGTCACGTAGAACGCGCCGAGGTCGCGCGGCAGCCAGCGCCAGCGCTCCATATTGACGAGTATCGCCTTGACCTTCGCGGGGCTTACCGCTGCGGGCGACGGGCCGCCATTGAGGAGCCGTCTCGTTCCCGGGCCGACGGCACCATCGGGGAGAGCGCCATGAGCGAGTTGGAAACGGCTGACGGCTTCTGCCACCTCTTGGTCGAATTGCGTCGCGATGACGGGCGCTCCATCCCGGTTCTCCGAGGCGATGTCGAGCCGCTTGCGGAGAAGCGCCACCTGCTCGTGCTCGACGCCGTGCTTGAGCATGGGACCGTCCGGAATCTCGATCGCGGGTTTCGGCGTGTCGGATTTGCGGCCGCGAAGCTCGAGCAGTTTTTGCCTCAGCGCCTCGAATTGCGGATGATCGGGTTGAAAGCTTCTGAGATAGGCGGCGGGATCGGCGCGTATGGCGATCGAGTCGATCACCTCGGAGGGGTTCGGCAAAGCGAGGGTGGGATCGAGATTGCGCGAAATCCGCTCGGGCTCGATCCGACCGCCACGCGCGTCGCGAGCATAATCGAGCACGGCGTAGCCAATTCTGATCTCCGCGTCGGCGAGCCACTCGGTGGCATTGCTGCCCGCGGCATCGAACCTGTCGAGCGCCGGAAGCGCGTAGTCGCGCGCGCGTAAGCCATAATCGTCGGCCTTCTCGATCTCGGCGATGACGGCCTTGCCGCGCTCGGTCAATCCGTTCTCATCGACCCAGAGCGGGCGCTGTTCCGGCGCCGCGTAGAACTCGACGAGCGCGCCTTGCTCGCTCAACTTTGTCTTGGTTGGTTTCGTGAACTTGGCCGCAAGCTGCTCTTGAATTGCGATGCGGATCGCCTCGGTGCGCGTGAGCGGGGCCTCGGCCATGCCGGGTTCGGCGGCGGATGCCGGCCCGCTCATGGCGGCGGCCAGAGTAAAGACGAGCGCAGCGCAACCGGCAAATCTCATGATGTGCTCCCCCAATTTCTTGTCGCTTTGCCGAGACGGCGGCCCGGCAGATTCCCTTCGGCGAGGGTCAGTTCGCCCGCGCTTCGATCCCGATCTCGCGCATCTTGCGGTAGAGCGTCGAGCGGCCGATGCCGAGCCTTCTTGCGATCTCGGTCATCCGACCGCGATAGCGGCCGATGGCGAGCCGGATCATGTCGGCCTCGACGGCTTCGAGCGGGCGAATGTCGCCGGTCTCGCTCAAGGCCGGGATGCCGATTGCGTCCCTGCCGCCCGGTTGCGGCAGGTTGATCGTTGCCGGCGCCACTTCGCCGAGCATGGCCGGTCCTTCGAAGCGGGGCAGCGGATTCTTCGGCGCCGGCGCCGGCGGGACCGTGACGGCATAACCCTCGACATGAGCGGCGATCTGCGGAAATTCGTTCACCGTGAGCGTCGGCTGGTCGGCGAGCACGACCGCGCGGTACACGGCGTTTTCGAGCTGGCGGATATTGCCGGGCCAGTTGTAGCGCTGAAGCATCGCGGCCGCGTCATCACCGAGATAGTCGATGCGCTTGCCTTCCTCGGCGGCGAAGCGGGCGATGAAGTGGCGGACGAGCTCGGGCACGTCCTCGCGCCGCGTGCGGAGCGGCGGCACCCAGATGGGGAACACGTTGAGCCGGTAAAACAAGTCTTCGCGAAACCGGCCGTCATTGACGAGATCGATCAGATTGCGATTGGTCGCGGCGATCAGGCGCACGCCGGGTGCGCTCTTGCGCTTCGCGCCGGTCGCGTCGGTCTCGCCCGATTCGAGCGCGGCGAGCAGCTTCGCTTGCGTTTCGAGCGGCAGTTCCGCGATCTCATCGATAAAGAGCGTGCCCGTGTCGGCTTCGGCCAATTTGCCGGCGTGCGCCTCGGCGCCGAACAGGACGCCGTCGATGCCGTCCTCGGGGATCGCGGCGCAACTCACGGTGAGGAACGGTCCCGATTTCCGGGCGCTCTCGCCGTGAATGGCGCGGGCAATGAGTTCCTTGCCGACGCCTGGCTCGCCCTCGATCAGCACGGGGAGGGCCGAATTGGCGGCGCGCTTGCCGAGTTCCAGCGCCCGGGTCATCGCTTCGCTGCCCGCGATCAAATCGGCGAAGCCAAGCGCGCCCTTGGCCGAGGCCTTGATGCGGACGAGCTCATCGGCCAGCGCCTCGATCCTGAGAGCGTTCTTGATCGAGACTTCGAGCCGCTCGGGGCTCACCGGTTTGACGACAAAATCGGCGGCGCCCGCCTGCATCGCGGCAAGCGCGGCGTCGATGTGGCCTGAGTCAGCTTGGACGATGACGGGGGGCTTGCGGGAAAGGGCGCGCATGGCCGAGAGGACGGCAGGGCCGTCCACGTCAGGCATGAAGAGGTCGAGGAGGACAAGGGCGATATTGGCCGCGCTGTCGGCGGCGAGCGCGGCGAGCGCACTCTCGCCGCTATCGGCGCCGGCGACGTGATAGCCGAGCCGCTTGATGGTCTCTTCGAGTGTGTGGCGCTGGGAGGGGTCGTCGTCGACGACCAGAACGCGTTTGGGCATGACGCAAGACTCAAAAAGAGGACGCTACGAACCGAACTTCCGGAGCGAGCCTGCCGCCCGAGCCTTGATGCCGGGGCAAAACCAGCTCCTTTGTGCCAAATTTGAGCAGTTGAAGGTAAATATCCCCTTTAACGCGGTTCGATTTTGGTGTGGTCGGGGTGCGGGCCAGCACAAAAAGGCCGAACTTCGCGGCTCTTTGGAACTTGCCGGAGCGCGCTATCCTTCCCACACTAGAGACGTCGCATTAACGAGGTTCCGCCACCGATGCCGTTCAAAGTCTGTCGCTTGCCAGAGCATCCCGCCTTCGCCGCCACCGCACCCGCCAGAGGCAAGGCAAAACCCGAGACGCATCCTAAAGCGGAAGGAACGTCAAAGCTCGGCGCTCTCCCCGAATGGAAGCTTGCCGATCTCTACGAGAGACCGGATGCGCCCAAGCTCGAGAGCGATCTCAAGAAAGCCGAGCGCGAGGCCAATGCGATGCAGGACCGCTATGCGGGCAAGCTCGCCAAGCTCCTCGAGGGGGCCAAGGGCGGAGCGGCGCTCGCGGAAGCCGTGCGTGCGTTCGAGTCCCTGAACGATCTGATGGGCCGGATCGTGTCCTATGCCAGCCTGCTCTACGCCGCCGATACCTCGGACCCCAAGCGGCAGAAATTCTTCGGCGACATCCAGGAGAAGATCACCGCCATCTCCTCGAAGCTCCTGTTCTTTCCGCTGGAACTCAACCGGCTCGACGACGCCAAGCTCGAGACGGCGATGTCGAAATCGGAGCTCGGCCATTTCCGGCCTTGGCTCGAAGATCTGCGCAAGGAGAAGCCCTATCAGCTCGACGACAAGCTGGAGCAGTTGTTCCACGAGAAGGCGGTGACGGCGCGCGGCGCCTGGGACCGTCTGTTCAACGAGACGATGACCGCGCTCAAATTCGACGTGGAAGGCGAGAAGCTCAGCCTCGAGCCGACGCTCAATCGGCTGCTCGACCAGGACGAGGGGAAGCGCCGCGAGGCCGCCGAGGCTCTCGCCAAAGTCTTCAAGGATAATGTGCGGCTCTTCACTCTCATCACCAATACGCTGGCGAAGGACAAGGAAATTTCGGATCGCTGGCGGGGCTTCGCCGACATCGCCGACTCACGCCACCTCGCCAACCGGGTCGAGAAGGAGGTTGTGGACGCGCTGGTCGCGGCCGTGCGCGAAGCCTATCCCCGCATCTCGCATCGCTATTACGCCATGAAGGCGAAATGGCTCGGCCGGAAGACGCTCGCGCATTGGGACCGGAACGCACCCTTGCCCGAGGAGCCGAGGCAGGTGATCTCGTGGGACGCCGCGCAAAAGACCGTGCTTACGGCCTACGGAAATTTCTCGCCGCGCATGGCCGACATCGCCGGGGAGTTTTTTGCCAAGGGCTGGATCGACGCGCCGGTCAGGGACGGGAAGTCGCCCGGCGCCTTCTCTCATCCGACCGTTCCGAGCGCGCACCCCTATATCCTGCTCAACTATCAGGGCAAGCCTCGCGACGTGATGACGCTCGCGCATGAGCTTGGCCACGGCGTCCATCAGGTGCTCGCCAACGTGCAAGGGCCGCTGATGGCGCCGACCCCGCTCACCCTTGCCGAGACCGCGAGCGTGTTCGGCGAAATGCTGACCTTCCGCGCCCTGCTCAAGCAGGCGCCGAGCCCGCGCGAACGCAAGGCGCTCCTCGCGGCCAAGGTCGAGGACATGATCAACACGGTGGTGCGCCAGATCGCCTTCTACAGTTTCGAGCGCAAGGTGCACGGCGAGAGGCGCGACGGCGAGCTGACGAGCAACCGGCTCGGCGCGATTTGGCTCGAAGTGCAGCGCGAGAGCTTGGGACCGGCGATCGAGCTAAAGCCGGGCTACGAGACTTTCTGGTGCTACATCCCGCATTTCATCCACGCGCCGTTCTACGTCTATGCTTACGCCTTTGGCGATTGCTTGGTGAACTCGCTCTATGCCGTTTACGAGAAGGCCGATAAGGGCTTCGCCGAGCGTTATCTCGACATGCTCGCGGCGGGCGGCACCAAGCATCACAAGGAATTGCTCGCGCCGTTCGGGCTCGATGCCTCGGACCCGAATTTCTGGTCGATGGGGCTGAAGGTGATCGAGAACCTGATCGACGAGCTTGAGGCTCTCGACGCCGTGCCCGCAACGGCGTAGGGAGCCGCGGGCTGACGGCCTGGGGGAGGGGGAGCGTCATCGCTATGACGCAGGTTTCGCTCGTTCCCGCAATGCCTTGAGCGAGCTCGGCAAGCATTAGGTCAGTGCCAGGCGAACACCTCCATGGTGCCGTCTTTCTTGATAAGCAGCACGTCGTAAGGTTCGGTCTTGCCGTCTTCTTCCATTCCGGGCGAGCCCACCGGCATTCCCGGAACCGTCAAGCCGATCGCGTCGGGCTCTTCGGCAAGAAGTCGCCTGATGTCCGCTGCCGGGACATGGCCCTCGATGACATAAGCGCCGATCTTGCCGGTGTGGCATGCGGCAAGGTCTTTACCGATCCCCGCTTGGCGCTTGATGTGGTCGAGCATCGACGGCGGGGTTGCGTTGACCTTCACGTCGAAGCCGTTCTTTTCGAGATGTTCGACCCACGCCTCGCAGCATCCGCAGCTCGGCGATCGCCACACTTCGACCGGCCCTTAGGCCGCGACGTGGGCCGGCCAGGCCCAAAGCATGGCCAGAACAAATAGGACGTGGGGTCGCATCGTCATTGGCTTCTTCCTTGGCGTTATGGTCTTGGCCTCGACCGAGCCTATATGAGGGGAGAGCCATCGATATGCGCAAGCCATGAACGACCGTCCGCCCGACCTGGAGAAGAACCGCTTCAGCGCCCGCGCGCTCCGCTATGGCAGGGTCGGCGCCAATGTCGGCACGGTCGCGGCCCGGATCGTGGCAAGGCGCTTCTTCGGCCTCGATCCCGAGCGCGACCGGGACGCTGCGGCGCTCGCCGCCGCCCTCGGCGGCCTGAAGGGCCCCATCATGAAGGTGGCGCAGCTCGTCGCCACGATTCCCGAAGCGTTACCGGCCGAATATGCCGCCGAGCTCGGTCAGCTTCAGAGTCATGCCCCGCCCATGGGCCGGTCGTTCGTGCGGCGGCGCATGGCGGCAGAGCTCGGCCCCGATTGGGAAACGAAATTCGCCTCGTTCGAGCACGAGGCGGCGGCATCGGCTTCGCTCGGCCAAGTGCATCGCGCGTCAATCCATGACGGCCGGGCGCTCGCTTGCAAGCTGCAATATCCGGACATGCAGTCGGCGGTCGAGGCCGATCTCGTCCAGCTCGCCGCTCTGTTCCAGATCCATGCGCGCATGCGCCCCGCGATCGACACCTCGGAGATGCTGAAGGAAATCTCGGCGCGGCTCCGCGAGGAACTCGATTACGATCTCGAGGCGCGGCACATGCGGCTCTATGCGCTCATCTTTGAAGACGATCCGCTCATTCGCGTGCCGGAGGTGTTCTCGGACCTGACGACCAAGCGGCTCCTCACCATGAGCTGGCTGCAAGGGCGGCGCCTTCTCGACTACACCTCGCGCGCGCTCGAAGAGCGCAACCAGATCGCCCGCGCCATGTTCCGCGCCTGGTGGTATCCGTTCAGCCAATACGGAGTGATCCACGGCGATCCGCATCTCGGCAATTACACCATCTTCGAGGACGGCGAGGGCAGGGCGGCCGGCATCAACCTTCTCGACTATGGCTGCATGCGCGCCTTCGCCCCGAAATTCATTCAAGGCGTGATCGACCTTTACCACGGCCTGTTGCGCAAAGACCGTTCGCTGATCGTGCATGCCTACGAGACCTGGGGCTTCGGCGGCCTGTCGAACGAGGTGATCGACATCCTCAACATCTGGGCGAATTTCATCTACGGGCCGATGCTGGAAGACCGCGTTCGCACCATCGCCGACCGGGTGAGCCCGGGCATGTATGGCAGGCAGGAGGCGTTCAAGGTGCACCAAGGATTGCGGGCGAAGGGACCGGTCAAGGTGCCGCGCGAATTCGTGTTCATGGACCGGGCGGCGATTGGGCTCGGTGGGGTGTTCCTGCACCTCAATGCCGAGCTCAACTATCACCGCCTGTTCGACGACACGATCGCGGGCTCCGATCTTGCCGATGTGGCGGAACGCCAGCGCACCGCGTTCACTGAAGCCAAGGTGCCGTTGCCGGAAGGCTCAAGAGACGGAGCACTCGCATGAATCCAAATAGGGCGCTGTGGGAAAAAGGCGACTTCACGCGCATCGCCGAGTGCATGCGCGAGAGTGGCGAAGCGCTCGTCAAGGACCTTGGCGTGACCAGGGGACTCAAGGTCCTGGATCTCGGCTGCGGCGATGGGACGACGGCATTGCCGGCGGCGAGATCAGGCGCGGACGTCGTGGGCGTCGATATCGCGAGCAATCTCGTCGCGGCCGGCAACGAGCGGGCAAAAGAGCAGGGCCTCACCAACTGCACGTTTCAGGAAGGCGATGCATCCAATTTGCACGCGCTGAAGGACGACACCTTCGACCTCGTCGTCAGCATCTTCGGGGCGATGTTTGCCCCAAAGCCTTTCGAGGTGGCCAAGGAAATGGTGCGCGTCACGCGGCCCGGCGGCCGGATCGTGATGGGGAACTGGATTCCGAACGATCCAACCTTGGTGGCGCAAATCCTCAAGGTCAGCGCGTCCTACTCGCCGCCGCCGCCGGAAGGCTTCGTCAGCCCGATGACGTGGGGGATCGAGAGCAACGTGATCGAGCGCTTTGGCGCCGCGGGGGTTGCGAAGGAGGCGATCTCGTTCGTCAAGGATACCTACGACTTCAACTTTCCCGGCTCGCCGTCGGCGTTCGTCGGGGTCTTCAGAAAATATTACGGGCCGACCATGAATGCGTTCGAGGCCGCCGAAAAGAGCGGCCGCGCCGGCGATCTGCAGAAGGAGCTGGAGGCCCTGTTCGAGAGCCAAAACAAGAGCCCGAACCGGAATGCCACCTCGATTCCGGCAAGCTTCCTCCGCGTGACCGTCGCGGTCGATTGACCCGGCGGAGGGGCGGCCGCGTAACCGTCGGCCAAGTCTTTGGAAAACAAGGACTGTGGACTAGCGGGTCGATTATTGCCCGGGCGCCGGGCTTTATGCTATTTGCGCGGGACGAGAAAGCCATAAGCGCCAGAGGGGAGTTCGCGATGCGCATCGATCCGAAAGAGGGCAGTCCGGCAATGGATTACACCGAGCACATGAAGACCTACGGGCTGTTCTGCAAGCTCACGGCCTATACCATCCTCGGCGCGATCGCGGTCATGGCTCTCCTCGCCCTGTTTGTGGCTTGATCGGCCAACTTCACCGTCTGGCGGCGGCCTCCGCCGCTCCCTTTAGCCCCGATATCTTCCCGCGCCGGCGCTTTTGCCCGGCGCCTCCGTTTAAGCCTTTAGGATCGCCATGATCGCGATTGGTGTGCCGGCCGAAGTGGAAAACGAGCCGCGTATCGGGCTGACGCCCGAGACGGTCAAGAAGCTCGTGAAGGCGGGCGCGAGCGTTGCGATCCGGGAGGGCGCAGGGCTGCGCTCCCACTTTGCCGACGAGGATTACAAAGTCGCCGGGGCGAAGATCGCCAAGACCGACGCCGAGGCCGTCGCCGATGCCGATATCGTGCTGACCGTGCGACGCCCCAGCGCCGAAATCGTCAAAGCCATGAAGAAGGGCGCTGCCGTCATCGGCATGCTCGATCCGTTCTCGGAGGCCGAGGGTCTCGATGCGCTCGCCAAGACCGGGGTTGCGCTCTTCGCCATGGAGCTGATGCCCCGCATCAGCCGCGCGCAGAGCATGGACGTGCTCTCGTCGCAATCCAATCTCGCCGGGTACAAGGCCGTTGTCGATGCGGCGGAGGCTTTCGATCGCGCGCTCCCGATGATGATGACGGCGGCGGGCACGGTGCCCGCGGCGCGCGTCTTCGTCATGGGCGCGGGCGTGGCGGGCTTGCAGGCAATCGCCACGGCGCGGCGGCTCGGCGCCATCGTGACCGCGACCGACGTGCGGCCCGCGGCGAAGGAACAAGTCGAGTCGCTCGGCGCAAAGTTCATCGCGGTCGAGGACGAGGAGTTCAAGCAGGCCGAGACCGCCGCCGGCTACGCCAAGGAAATGTCGGACGCCTACAAAAAGAAGCAGGCGGCGCTGGTCGCCGAGCACGTTAAGAACCAGGACATCGTCATCACCACGGCGCTGATCCCAGGGCGGCCCGCGCCCAAGCTGATCTCCAAGGAGATGATCGAGAGCATGAAGCCGGGCTCGATTATCGTCGATCTTGCCGTCGAGCGGGGCGGCAACGCCGAGCTTGCGAAGCCGGGGGAGATCGTTTCCCACAAGGGCGTTCGCATCATGGGCAAGCTCAACCTGCCAGGCGCGGTTCCCGTCAATGCGTCGAGCCTCTATGCGCGGAATCTCCAGGCCTTTGTCGAGCCCCTGATCGACAGGGAGAAGAAGACGCTCGCCATCAATTGGGACGACGAGCTGGTCAAGGGCACGCTCATTTCGCGCGATGGTGCCATCGTCAACGCCATGATCGCCGAGCGCCTCGGCGCCAAGCCCGCCGGTGCACCGGCGAAGACGGCCGCCGCCAAACGCAAACCGAAGGAGCCCAAGCCATGAGCAGCCATCGGATCGGCCCCTGTCTCGGCGCGCTTCTCGTTGCCGCGATCGCGGCGTTGATGCTCCCTAGCGCGGCACTCGCCGCCGAGGCGGCGGCGGAGGGCGGCCAGGACTTCGTCTTTCGCGTCTCGATCTTCGTCCTTGCGATCTTCGTCGGTTATTACGTCGTTTGGAGCGTCACGCCCGCGTTGCATACGCCGCTGATGTCGGTGACGAACGCGATTTCCTCGGTGATCGTTGTCGGCGCGCTGCTTGCCGTCGCGGTTGAGGCGGCTGGCGTCGCGGGCTCCGGCCATTCGCTCGCCAAGCTGCTCGGCTTTGCCGCGCTCGTCATGGCTTGCGTCAACATCTTCGGCGGCTTCCTAGTCACCCAGCGCATGCTCGGCATGTATCAGAAGAAAAAGAAATGAGTTCGAATCTCGCAGCGCTTCTCTATCTCGTCGCGGGCGTCCTCTTCATCCTCGCGCTCCGCGGACTGTCGTCGCCCGAGACGTCGCGGCGCGGGAACTATCTCGGCATGGCCGGCATGGCCATTGCAGTGCTCACCACGCTCGCCGTGGCGCAGCCGAAAGAGCCGCTCACGTGGGCCATGATCCTCGGCGGGATGGCGATTGGCGGAGGCATCGGCGCGGCGATCGCGCGGCGCATCCCCATGACGGCGATGCCGGAACTCGTGGCCGCGTTCCATTCGCTGGTCGGCATGGCGGCGGTCCTGGTCGCCGCGGCCGCCTTCTACGCGCCGGAAGCCTTCGGCATCGGCACGCCCGGGGCCATGCACACATCGAGCCTGATCGAAATGTCGCTCGGCGTTGCCATCGGCGCCATCACCTTCACCGGCTCGGTCATTGCCTTCTTGAAGTTGTCCGAGCGCATGTCGGGCAAGCCCATCCTTCTGCCTGCGCGCCATCTCATAAATATCGGGCTCGCGCTCCTGCTGGTCTTCTGCGTCGTGATGTTTTGCCGCGAGCAAAGCGCGTTCTATTTCTGGGCGATCGCCCTGCTGTCCTTCCTGCTCGGCGTTCTCATCATCATCCCGATCGGCGGCGCCGACATGCCGGTCGTGATCTCGATGCTGAACTCCTATTCGGGGTGGGCGGCGGCCGGCATCGGCTTCACGCTCGGCAATTCGGCGCTCATCGTTACCGGCGCGCTGGTCGGCTCGTCGGGCGCGATCCTGTCCTACATCATGTGCAAGGGCATGAACCGCTCCTTCATCAGCGTGATCCTCGGCGGGTTCGGCGGCGAAGTGGCGGGGCCGGCCGGAGGCGCGGAGCAGAAGCCGGTGAAGCTCGGCTCGGCGGAGGACGCGGCCTTCCTCATGAAGAACGCAGGGAGGGTCATCGTCGTGCCCGGCTACGGCATGGCGGTGGCGCAAGCGCAGCATGCGTTGCGCGAGATGGCGGACGGGCTGAAGAAGGCCGGCGTCGAGGTGAAATACGCCATTCACCCGGTCGCGGGCCGCATGCCCGGCCACATGAACGTGCTGCTCGCCGAGGCGAATGTTCCCTACGACGAGGTGTTCGAGCTCGAGGACATCAACTCCGAGTTTCCGCAAGCCGACGTCGTCTATGTGATCGGCGCCAACGACGTGACCAATCCCTCGGCCGAGGACGATCCGACCTCGCCGATCTACGGCATGCCCGTGCTCGAAGTGTGGAAGGCGGGAACGGTGCTGTTCAACAAGCGG
>DASTKZ010000020.1:0-15203 GCA_035715445.1 Methyloceanibacter sp. | reverse complement strand
CCGAGCACCTCGCCTCCGCCGCGAAGCCGCAAATCCTCCTCGGCGATCACGAACCCGTCCTCGGTGCTGCGCATCACGTTCAGCCTCTCGCGCGCCGTGTCCGACAAGGGCTGGCGGTAGAGCAGGATGCAAGACGAGTCTTGCGCGCCGCGGCCGACGCGGCCGCGCAGCTGATGCAGCTGGGCAAGGCCGAAGCGCTCGGCGTGTTCGATAATCATAATCGAGGCGTTCGGCACATCGACGCCGACCTCGATGACGGTGGTGGAGACAAGGATCGCGAGTCTGCCCGAGGCGAACGCCGCCATGACGCGATCCTTGTCCTTGGCGGCGAGCCGTCCATGCACAAGGCCGACGCGCTCGTCGAAACGGGCGCGAAGCTCGGCGTAACGCGCTTCCGCCGCGGCGATATCGAGCACCTCCGACTCGGCGACGAGCGGACAGACCCAATAGACTTGCGCGGCGCCGTCGATGGCGCGCGCGAGTCCGGAGACGACTTCGTCAAAACGTTCGAGCGGAACGGTGCGGGTTGCGATCGGTTTCCGTCCCGGCGGTTTTTCGTCGAGCCGCGATACGTCCATGTCGCCGTAGCTCGTGAGCAGGAGCGTGCGCGGGATCGGCGTCGCGGTCATGACCAGAAGCTCCGCGCCCGTGCCTGCGCCCTTGGCCCGGAGCGCGAGCCGCTGATGCACGCCGAAGCGATGCTGCTCGTCGATGACGACCAGGCCGAGGTCTTTGAACGCGATCTGCTCCTGGAACAGGGCGTGCGTGCCGATCAGGATATCGACATCGCCCGCCTTGAGCGCATCGAGGATCTCGGTGCGCTCGCGTCCGCGCTCGCGGCCCGTGAGCAACGCGATGCGCAAGGAAGCGGCCGCGCCGAAGCTGCTGATGGTCTGAAGATGCTGGCGCGCCAGCAGCTCGGTCGGCGCCATCAATGCCGCCTGCGCGCCGGCCTCGACCGCCGCAGCCATCGCCAGGAGCGCGACGACGGTCTTCCCGCTGCCGACATCGCCCTGGAGCAGGCGGAGCATGCGGCTCGGGCTCGCGAGATCGGTGTCGATCTCGGCGAGCGCGCGGCGCTGCGCGCCGGTGAGAGCGAAGGGCAGGGCGGCGATGATCGCTTTGCGCAACTTTCCCGTCGCGGCAAGTCGCCGTCCGGCGCGTCGCTTGAGCCGGGCGCGGATCACCGCAAGCGCAAGCTGGTTCGCGAGAAGCTCATCGTAAGCGAGCCGCGACCAAGCCGGGGTCGAAGGCAGGAGGTCGGCCTCGGTTGCCGGCGCATGCAGCCGCGCGATCGCCTCGCCGAAGCCGGGCCACGCATTCTCGGCAAGAAAGCCGCCGTCGATCCATTCCGGCAAGTCCGGCATTTGCGCCAGCGCGTTCCCGACCGCCTTGCGCAAGGTCGTGTTGGTGAGCCCGGCGGTCAACGGATAGACCGGCTCGTGCAAGGGCAGAGCCGCCCCGCCCGCGCTGTCGACGGCCGCCACATGGTCGGGATGGGGCATTTGCAGCAGCCCGTCATAGGATTCGAGTTTGCCCGAGATGAGGCGGCGGCTGCCTGCGGGCAGGAGGCGCTTGAGATAGGTGGGATCGGCCTTGAAATAGACGAGCTCGAGCGCGCCGCCCGCATTGTCCTCGACCAGCACGCGATAGGGCGCGCGCGATCGCCACTTGCTCCCGCCGCCCGGCCTGTGTTCGGCGACCGTGACTTCGAGTGTGGCAAGCTCGCCGATCTTGGCCTCGGCGATGCGCGGCACGACCGGCCGGTCGATGACGCCCACGGGAAGATGCCAAACGAGATCGATGACTCGCGCATGCGCCCCTTCGTGCCGAGGACCCACGAGCTTGTTCAGAAGCCCCTCGACCTTCGGCCCCACGCCCTTGAGCGAGCGGACCGTGGCGAAGAGCGGGGCGAGCTTAGCGGGTCTCATGGTGTTCCGGGCAAACCTGCATTAGGACCTCGTGGCCTCGCTGCCAGGCCCACAAGCTTGACAGGCTCGGCGCGCTCGCTCTAACCCACCCTTCGCGGCACAGGAAAGATTTATCATGTCCGGCAACGATCTTGGCATGCGTCGCCGCCGAGCGCGGTGGCGGGCGACGCATCGCGGCTCGAAGGAAATGGACTTTCTGTTGGGGCGATTCGCCGAGCGCGAAGTTGAAGCAATGGATGGCGCCGAAATCGCCGCGTTCGAGCGCCTGATCGAAATGCCCGATCCCACCATCGAGGCGTCGGTGCGCGAAGGACAGTCTCTGGGCGAGCCCGACCTCGACGAACTGATTGCCCGCCTGAGACGTTTCCACGGCCTGACCCCCGCGCGCTGACCGATTACCATCCCCCAAGCCATGGCATCCTCGCCGAAATTCTCGCACCTCCCGATCGAGCGCCTGTTGGACGGCCCACGCGCCATCGCCGCGGGCGTGCCCGAAGGGTTCGATGCGCTCCTCCTCGGGGAGCTCGCCCGGGGGGCTGCTTCGCGCGGCGCGCCGATCCTGCATGTTGCGCGCGACGGCAACCGCCTTGCCACGCTCGAGGAAGCGCTCGGTTTCTTCGCGCCCGACGTCGAAGTGTTAAGCTTCCCCGCCTGGGACGGCGTTCCTTACGATCGCGTGGCGCCCAACGCCGAGACCACTGCACGGCGCATCGCCACGCTTGCCGCGCTTGCAAACCGCGCGCCCGATACGAAAAAGCCGCTCGTCGTTCTCACCACCATCAACGCCGCCGTGCAGCGAGTCCCCCCGCGGGATTTTATCTCCTCGTCGAGCCTCAAGCTGCAGCCCGGCAACGTCATCGGCATGCAAGAGCTGATCGGACGCCTGGAGATTTCCGGCTATGTCCGCTCGGGCACCGTCACCGATCCCGGTCAATATGCCGTGCGCGGCGGCATTCTCGACCTTTATCCTCCGGGCCGCGAGCCGATCCGCCTCGATTTCTTCGGCGACACTCTGGAGCAGCTCCGCGCCTTCGATCCCGGCACGCAGCGAAGCGAAGGGCGGCGCGAGTCGCTTGAGCTCCTTCCCATGAGTGAGATGGCGCTGACACCGGAGGTGCGAATCAATTTCCGCCAGCGCTACGTCGCGCTGTTCGGTCCCGTCACCGGCGACGACCCGCTTTACGAGTCGATCTCTGCCGGGCGTCAGCACCAGGGCATGGAGCACTGGCTCCCGCTCTTCCACGATCGCCTCGCGACATTGTTCGACTATCTTCCCGGCGCGGCCATCACCCTCGACTCGCTTGACGATGACGCGCGCGCAAGGCGCCTGGAGCAGATCGCCGACCATTACGACGCGCGTTCGCAGGCGCTTGAGCGCAAGGCTTTCGGCGCGCCGCCTTATCATCCGGTGCCTCCCGAGAGCCTGTTCCTGAGCGGGGCAGACTGGCGCGAGGCGCTGTCGGGACGCACTGCCATCGTGTTCGACCCGTTCGAGCGGCCGGAGAAGCCGGAAGCAGCGGTCATCGTCTCCTTCGGCGGCAGGCAAGGGCGCTCCTTCGCCGCCGAGCGCCAGACCGAGGGCGCCAACGTCTTCGATGCGGTCGCCTCCCACGCCAAGCGACTGCGGGGAGAGGGCAAGCGTTTGATCGTCGTCTGTTGGAGCAAAGGCGCGCGCGAGCGCCTGGCGGCGCTTCTTTCCGAGCATGGCGCAGGCGAAACCGCGCGCGCCGAGACTTTCGCCGGGGCGCTCGAGGTGCCGCCCGATACCATCGCCGTCGCGGTTCTGCCGCTCGAGACGGGCTTCGAGGCGCCCGGGCTTGCCGTGATCGGCGAGCAGGACATCCTGGGCGATCGCTTGGTGCGGCGCACGCGCGGCAAGCGCGGCAGCGACGTCCTGACCGAAGTGTCGGCGCTCACCGTCGGCGATCTCGTCGTTCACTCCGATCACGGCATCGGCCGCTTCGCCGGCCTCGCCACCATCGAGGCCGCCGGCGAGCCGCATGACTGTCTCGAAGTGCATTACCAGGGCGGCGACAAGCTCTATCTGCCGGTCGAAAATATTGAGCTTCTCAGCCGCTACGGTTCCGACGAGGCCGGCGCCCAGCTCGACAAGCTCGGCGGCGTCGCCTGGCAGACGCGCAAAGCGACCCTCAAGAAGCGGATCCGCGATATCGCCGAGAAACTGATCAAGGTCGCAGCGCTCCGCGCGCTCCATCGCGCCCCCGTGCTGACCCCGCCCGAAGGGGTCTATGACGAGTTCTCGGCGCGCTTTCCATACGAAGAGACCGACGACCAGGAGACGAGCATCGGCGCCGTGCTCGAGGATCTCGCCAGTGGGCGCCCCATGGACCGGCTCATCTGCGGCGATGTCGGTTTCGGAAAGACCGAAGTGGCGCTCCGGGCGAGCCTCATCGCCGTACTCGCCGGCAAGCAGGTCGCGGTCGTGGTGCCGACGACGCTTCTCGCCCGCCAGCACTTCCATACCTTCACCGAGCGCTTCCGCGGCTTCCCCGTGAAGATCGCCCAAGCCTCGCGCCTGGTCGGCCCCAAGGAACGCGCCGAGGTGAAGACGGGGCTCAAGTCGGGCCATATCGATATCGTCATCGGCACCCACGCGCTCCTCGCCAAAGGGGTGGAGTTCGCCGATCTCGGCCTCCTCATAGTCGATGAGGAGCAGCATTTCGGGGTGCAGCACAAGGAGCGCCTCAAGCAGCTCCGCGAGGACGTGCATGTGTTGACGCTGACGGCGACGCCCATTCCGCGCACGCTCCAACTTGCACTCTCGGGCGTGCGCGAAATGTCGATGATCGCGACCCCGCCGGTCGATCGCCTCGCGGTCAGGACCTATGTGATGCCGTTCGATCCCGTCATCTTGCGCGAAGCGCTCTTGCGCGAACGCTTCCGCGGCGGCCAGACGTTCTATGTCGTGCCGCGCATCGCCGATCTCGACGAGGCGGCGGCCTTCCTCGCCGAGCACGCGCCGGAACTGAAAGTGGCGCGCGCCCACGGCCAGATGGGATCGCGCGAGCTTGACCAGGTGATGAACGCCTTCTACGACCGCCAATACGACGTGCTGCTCTCGACCTCGATCGTGGAATCGGGCCTCGACATCCCCTCGGCCAACACGCTGATCGTGCACCGCGCCGATATGTTCGGGCTGGCGCAGCTCTATCAGCTCAGGGGCCGGGTCGGACGATCCAAGGTCAGGGCTTACTCCTATTTCACCATCCCCGCCGATGCGCGGCTCACGCCCGCCGCCGAGAAGCGCCTCAAGGTGCTGCAATCGCTCGACACGCTCGGCGCGGGCTTTGTGCTCGCGAGCCACGATCTCGATATTCGGGGCGCGGGCAATCTCCTCGGCGAGGAGCAGTCGGGCCATATCCGGGAAGTGGGCTTCGAGCTCTACCAGTCGATGCTGGAAGAGGCCGTGACCGCGCTCAAAGGCGGCGAGGGGGCCTTGATCGAGGATCAGTGGTCGCCCCGCATCAATCTCGGCACCGCGGTCTTGATCCCCGAGGACTACGTGCCCGACCTGCAAGTGAGGCTCGGGCTCTACCGCCGGCTCGCTTCCGTCGAGACGCAAGAGGCGATCGAGGCCTTCGCCGCCGAGCTGATCGACCGTTTCGGACCGCTGCCCGATGAGGTCCGCCATCTCCTCGATATCGTCGAGATCAAGGGGCTGTGCCGCGCGGCCGGCATCGAGCAGATCGACGCCGGCCCTAAGGGCGCCGTCATCGCCTTCCGCAACAAGAGCTTCGCCAATCCCGACGGGCTCATCGCCTTCATCCGCGAGGAAGGCAACCGAGTGAAGCTCCAGCCCGACCACCGGCTGATCTACTATGCCAATTGGGAAACGCAAGAAGCGCGGCTTGCCGGAGCGCGCGACCTCTTGAAGCGCCTCGTCAAGATCGCGCAAGCGGTGAAGCAGGCGGCTTGACGCGGCTAGACTTGAAGCAGGATCTGCTCGCGCAGGACGCGGCCTTCGGCGTCGCGCGGGATCTGCCTTACGATGACGATCTTGTCGGGGAATTTATAGGGCGCGACCCGCCGCTCTTCGAGAAACCGGTTGAGCGCCTCGACCGTGACCGGCTGGTCAGGGATCGGCACCACGGCGGCGATGACGCGGTCTCCGGTTTCCGGATCGGGAAGCACGAAACACGCGGCGTCGAGGAAGGCGGGGAAGCTTCTGTATATCTCGTCGAACTCGGAAGCCGCGATCGAAAGCCCGCCGTGCCGGAGAAGTTCGGGATCTCCCTTGAGCTGAAGGGACGTACCGGCCGCTCCATCGACCTTGCCGAGAAGCCCGGTTCCGATGAAGCCGTCGCCGTCGGGCGCAAGCGGCCCCTCGTCCTGCTCGTCGGGAACGATCGGCCCGCGCAAGACGATCTCGCCGTATCCATCGGGGTCACGTTGCGGCGCAAGCTTCGTCTCGACGAAGACGGCGTTTTCCTCGCCATCTTGGATTTCGATCGTGCCCAGGGGAAGGGGAGCGGGCTCGTCCGGCCTCTCGCGCATGAGCACGAGCCCGGCGAGATCGCCGAGCGGATAGAGATCGAAGAACGCCGCCTCGCCGCCGAAGGGGACGGGAAGCGAGCTCCCATGCTCGAGCCCGGTCCACACGGCGCCGGCGCGCCGCAACCGGCATTGGGGCCCCTGCGGCACGCCATCGGTGGCGAGTTGGGCGAGGACCGGGGCCGGGAGCGCGGTCACGGTCGCGCCCGTGCCGATGACCTGCTCGACGAAAGCGCCGTAGTCGAAGGGATGATGCTGAGCGAGCGTGGCGCCGCTGACGAGCCAGGGCATGAGCCCGAGGGCGAGCCCGGCCGGTCCGGTCAGGGGATAGGGATTGAGGATCACGTCGCCGCCGTCGAGATCGAGCGCGAGCACCGTCATCGCCCCTTGCGCGAGAAGCTCTTCCTCGCTGCGCTCGACCGCAACGAAGGGCGCGCCCGCCCGCGCCGTGAACGTGACGAGCGCCGGTCCGGTCATGGCAGGAGCCCCGACCGCTGCCGGCTCGCGGTTCCCGTTCATCGCCTCATCTAGGGAGGCAATGCCGCCGGGAAGGTGAGGGCCTGAGCCGAGCACGAAGCGGATCGAGGACTCCGCCGCGGCTACCGCGGCAAGCGTCTCGATCGGGGTCTCGTCGCCGAAACAGGAGACGCCGATCAGCGCCTTGGGCCCGACTTCGGCGCAAGCCCTCGCGATCTCGTATCCCCGCCACAGCATCGGCAAGAGCGCGACCGCAAGCCCGGCGCGCCAGGCGCCGAGGATCGTAAGCGGCGCAAGCGCGAAATTGGGGAGTTGCGCCGCGATGACATCGCCGGGGGCGAGGCCGCGGCCGGCGAAGAAGGCGGCGAGCGCGTCGGCGGCGGCGTCGGTCTCGCGATAGGTCCACCCCCTTGCGTTGCCGAGGCCGAAGCTCGCGCGATTGGGCGGATCGGAAAGCGCAATCACGTTCGGTTTGTTCTCGGCCCGGCGCCGCAGCAGCTCGACCGCCGTCGGCAGGCTGTCGTCGTCGGTCGCGTCGGTCGGTTCGGCAGAATGCGTGGTCATCGTCCCGTCATGGTTTGCGTTCGATTTCGCCGCTCGCGGCCTTGCGCTCGGGGTCGATCCACCACGTGTCGATCTGATAGCCGTAGAGAGGCGTCGTCTCGGGCCGCTTCATATCGCTCCAATGCGCGACCCAATCGCGCGGCAGATGGAACAACGGTATGACATAATCGCCCGACAAGAGCAGCCGGTCGAGCGCGCGTGCGGCCGCGACGAAGCCTTTCCGGTCCTTCGCCTTGAGCAGCGCCTCGATCATGGCATCGACACCAGCGCTTTTCACCCCCGGATAGTTGAACGAGCCTTCGGTCTTGGCGGCCTCGCTCCCGAACCGGAACGACTGCTCGTTCCCGGGCGACAGCGACACCGGCCAATAATACTGGATCATGTCGAAATCATAGGTCTGCTTTCGTCGCTGATACTGGGCGGAATCTATCTGGCGGATTCGTGCCTCGATGCCGACCTGCTTCAAAGCGCGCGCATAGGTGAGCAGAAGCCTCTCCTGGGCGCGGGTCGCCGCCACGATCTCAAAGGTGAACGGCTCACCGGTCGCGGCATTGATGAGCTTGCCGCCGGTCAAGCGATAGCCGGCCGCTTCCAAGAGCTGAAGCGCTTCGCGCCTTCCGTCGCGGTTCTCGCCGGTTCCGTCGCTGACCGGAAAGGAAAAGCTCCCATCCATGATGGCGGGCTTCACCTCGCCCGCGTAGGGCGCGAGGAGAGCGCGCTCGGCCGCGTCGGCGGGCCGCTTATGCGCGCTCAAATCGGAACGGGCGAAATAGCTTTCCGTGCGCGCATACTGGCCGTGATAGAGCGTGCGGTTCACCCACTCGAAATCGAACAGCATGATGAGCGCCTCGCGCACCCGCTGATCGGCGAAGATCGGCCGCCGCGTGTTGAACACGAGCGCCGACATGCCGGCCGGCGTCTCGACCGGCAATTCCTCCTTGAGGACGCGGCCGTCGCGAAGGGCGGGGAAGGTGTAGCCTTCCGTCCAGCGCGTCGGATCTTCCTCTTTGCGCAAACGCACCAGCCCCGACTTGAAGGCTTCGAACATGCTGCCGCCGTCGCGGTAGTAGTCGTAGGTGATCTCGTCGAAATTGTAGAGTCCGCGATTGACGGCAAGATCGCGGCCCCAATAGGCGGGGTCGCGTGAAAAGGTGATGCTCTTGCCGGGATCGACCTTGGCCACTTTGTAAGGACCGCTGCCGACAGGGGCGGCAAGCGTGGTCTTTTCGAACTTATCGGGATCGATCAGATGTTGGGGCAAGACCGGCATCAAGCCGATGATGAGCGGCATCTCGCGATCGCCGCTCGCATCGAAAGTGAACTTCACCTTGTTCGGCCCGGTCTCTTCCACCTTGGTCACCTTGCGGTAGTAGGAGCGGTGATTGGGCCTACCATGATCCCGCAACAGCGCGTGCGAAAAGACCACGTCGGCAGGAGTGATCGGGGTGCCGTCGGAGAACTTCGCCTCGGGGCGGAGCGTGAACTCGACGAAGCTCCGGTCGGCGGGCGTGTCCACGTTCGCGGCGATCAGGCCGTAGAGGCTGAAGGGTTCGTCGTAGGCCCGGGCAAGCAAGCTCTCATAGATGTATTCGCGCACGCCCTCGGCCGACACGCCTTTGACGATCAGGGGATTGAGGCTGTCGAAGGAGCCCGGCACCGCGAAAACGGCGCGCCCGCCTTTGGGCGCTTCGGGATTGGCATAGGGAAAATGGGCAAATCCCGCCGCCTCGCGCGGCTCGCCATGCATGGCAAGCCCCGGCCCCGCCTCAGCGCCGCCGGGCAGCAGGATCAGGGCCAAAACCAGCCATGAAATAGGGACTTTCAAGAGCGCGCGCGCGTGGCTATAGATGCTTCCCGCTTTGCAACACCGAGTTAAGGGTAACGCGCCCGGAACGCAATTGGTGCTGTCGGTCGCGGGCGGGGGGACGGGTCGCGGCCCAGTGGCGGGGCCGTGGGGGACACCCGCCGGAAGGGTTTCAGCCACGCCTATGCCTCATTTCGGGTATTGACCATCGTGAACGGGACGTGGGGCGAGCAAGGTCGTCGATAGGCCTGAATAGCCCGCGAAAACAGGAAGGGTCGAGGATGATCGGGTCGAGACATCGTTGGAATTCGCTGCGCCGCGGCGCGGCTCGACTGATGCTGTGCGGGGGCGCAACAGCGCTTGCTTTGGCGCTCGCCGCGCCCTTGGCGATGGCCCAGCAAGAGGGTCAAGCCCAACCGAAATCGACGCAGCCCAAATCGGCGCCCACGGCGGCCGCGCCGGCTGCTGGCGCTCAAGCGCCTGCCGGCGCCGCGGCTCAAGCCCCAGCGCAGGACGCTTGGGTCAAGCTCTGCATGAAGAACGAGCAGACCCAGAACAAGGAAATCTGCCTCATCAACCACGAAGGGCTCGATCCCAATTCCGGCATGGTCTTGATCACCGCCATGGTGCGCAAGGTTGAAGGCGAGCAGAAGCAGCAGCTCATCATCCGGCTGCCCACCGCCTACGCGCTCGTGATCCCTGCCGGCGTTCAGGCGAAGATCGACGAGGACAAGCCGATCGACCTGCAATACATGATCTGCTTCCCCGCAGGCTGCCAGGCGCAGACCGATCTCACGCCCGAAGTGATGGAAGCCATGCGCAAGGGCAAGCAAATGGTCGTTGCCGCGGTGAACTTCCAGCAGAAGACGATGGGCTTTCCGGTGCCCTTGAGCGGGTTCAACAAGGCCTTCGACGGTCCGGCGGCCGACCCGGTGAAATACGAGGAGTCGCGCAAGCAGCTGATGGAGATGTTCCGCAAGCGCCAGCAGGAACTCGCGGCCAAGGCGGCTCAAGGGAAGGGCCCCGACCAGACGGGCGCAGCGCCCGCGCCGGGAGGCCCAGCGCCAGCGCCGCAGAACGCGACGACGGCCCCGCCGAAAGCAGTGCCGGCCGCACCGCCGGCTCAGTAGCCAGGCAAGCGTTCAGGAAGCTTCAAAGGCCGCGGTCGGGGCGGCCTTTCGCTTTCGTGGTCGCTAGTGCTCTTGCAGGAAGCGGAAGCGGAAGATGCCGTTATTCAGGTCCTCGAACAGCTCGGCGACCTGGGGATGGCGCAACGGTTCATCGGATGCGTCAGGCACGAGGTTCTGCTCCGACACATAGGCGATGTACTCGGTGTCGGCGTTCTCAGCGAGCAGATGGTAAAAGGGCTGATCTTTCTCCGGCCGCACGTCCTTGGGAATCGAGCGGTACCACTCCTCGGTGTTGCTGAAGGTCGGGTCCACATCGAAGATCACGCCGCGAAACGGGTAAACCCGGTGGCGAACAACCTGGCCGATCTGGAATTTGGCGTTGCGGGAAGACATGAGGGTCACCTTGGAGCCTCTGACGATAAGAGCCAAGGGCGGCGATGCTGTCAACGCCCCGGCGCGACGATCGCTAGAACCAGCGCCGGTTTGACCACATGAATTGCTCGGGCGTCTCCCGGATCCAGGTCTCGAAGTGGCGTTGGATCGCAGCGGTGATGGCGCGGATATCCTCCGCCTGGTTGTTGGTGCGAGGGATTCTGAGCTCGTTGACGTTGATGTCGAAGCAGGCGCGGTTTCCGATGCGGACGCAGCGGCCGATCCAGATGCGGGCGCCGACCCGGCGCGCGATCATGGCAGCAATCGGCATGCTCTTGGCCGGGTGGCCGAAGAAGGGGACCGCGATGCCGTTCGCGTCGTAGAGATCGGAGATGAAGCCGAGCCGCCCGCCCTGGCGCACGTAATCCATGATCAACCGCGCGGTCTTCTGCGTCTCGTCTTGACCTGCGGCCCGGCCGCGTCCGAACAGGCCTCCGGGATAGAGCCTCAGGCGCTGGGCGCGAAGGTAGCGGTCCACATACGGGTTCTTCACTTGCCGGTAGACGCCGGCAGGACGTACCCCGGCCTGGGTCACCGGCCACATGCCGATCTCCCAATTGCCCATATGCATGGTCACGATCAGCGCCGGCCCCATCTTGTCCTTGTAGCGCTGGATCCAATGCCCGTTGGTGATGTGCAGACGGCCCGGGTCGTCGAGAAGGCGATCGATATTCATCGTTTCGACCATCACGCGACCGAGATTTTCCCAAGCCGCGAGCGCGATGCGCTTACGGTCTTCCGGGGTTTTTTCGGGGAAAGCGCGTTCGAGATTGAGAAGCGCGCGCTTGTGCCGGCGGTTGAGCGGCGCGATCAAGCGCCACGCCTTCGCCGAGATACTGCCCGCAAGATCGATCGGGGCCAGGCGGACGAGACCGATGAGAAAGCGCAAGACCACATATTCGAGCCTGTAGCGCAAGTCGCGCCAGAACGGGAGTTTTGAGGACTGGGCCACGGGAGCGAACGCGTTGTTTCAACTGCGATGCTTCCTCGTCGCAAAAGCGGGGTAGGGCGTCAAGGCTTCCGCGAACTTTAGCCGGCGCGCGGGCGCATCAAGCGGGGCAACGCCGTCGGCGGCGTGAGCCCGATCCGCATGACCGCGCGCTTGAGCGGCGCAAGAACGTTCAGCCCGTGCAGGACGATGCCGCGCGCCGCTTGCACCGGAGGAAGCGAGGTCAGAAGCGAGCGGCTCAAGAGATCGACCCCGAGCGTGCGGGTCATGACGTCGAGCCGGCGCGCCTCGGCATAGGCATCGAGCGTCTCGGCGCCGCCGGGATCTTGTCCTTGCGCCAGCGCGTCGGCGACGCAGTCGGCAAGCGCGCCTGCGTCCCTGAAGCCGAGATTGAGACCCTGCGCGCCGATCGGGGGCAGGATATGCGCGGCCTCGCCGAGAAGCGCGGTGCGTCTTGCTGCAAGCCGGTCCGCCGATAGCCCCGCGACGGGGAACGCGGCCTTCGCGCCGGGATCGGACACCGCGCCGAGTAGATCGACGAGGCGTTCGCCGAGCGCCGCGATGAAATCGGCATCCGTTGCTTGGGCGAGCTGTGCGATCTCCACTTGCGTCCCGACCCAAATCAGGCTCGAGGCGTGAGGATCGGGAAGCGGCACGGTCGTCACCGAGCCATGCTCCCGGTGCAGTTCAATCGAGACGTTGCGGTGGGGGAGGGTGTGGCGAAAGCTGGCGGCGAGCGCCGATTGATGGTAATGCCGCTCGGTCACGCCGATACCGGCGCTTGTCCGGCAGATCGACCGCCTGCCGTCGGCCCCGGCGACCAGCCGCGCCGAGACGGGAGCACCTGCGCTCAAGCTCAGAAGCGCCTGTGCATCGTCGTAAACGATGCGGGTGACGTTTGCCTCGATGACGGAAAGCAAGGTCTCTTGCGCGCGGGCGTAGAGCGCCGCGACGAGCGCGGTGTTGGCGATGTTGTAGCCGAACGCGTCAAGCCCAACTTCGCTCGCGCCGAACGTGATGTCGGGCGCGCGAAAGGGGCTCTGGGAAGCGTCGACGATGCGGATGGCCTTGAGCGCCGCCGCCTCGTTCGTAAGCCGCTCCCAGACGTGAAGCGTCTTCAGCAGATCGACGGAGCTTGTGAGGAGCGCGGCGGTCCTCGTCTCGACCGGGCCGCGCGACGGCGCGGGCGCCGGACCGATCACGACGGTATCGGCCCCCACATGCGCGAGCGCAAGCGCGGCGACAAGCCCCGAAGGTCCAGTTCCGACCACGGCGACGTCATGCAATTTGCCGGTCGCGGCGATATTCTCTTCCTCCGTGTTCCAGATTTGGCGACCTGAGCCAATTGTGGGGCCAGGTTCCGTCAAGCATCCGGTAAACATAGCAAAAGTGGGACGCGGGCGATCTCGTTAGGCGTGAGGGGACTGCAAGTCGCGTTCGAGCGCTCGAGGGACCGAGCGTTGCCGATAAGCAACAAGTCTTTCCAAAAAGCGCGCTGTCGTTGCAGTGTCACAAGCGCGTCATTGGGGCGGAAATACAAGGGTATAGGCCGAATTAGCGGGTCTAACGGGACAAGAACACGAGGAAACTGAAGCGTTTCCTGGTTTGCACAGAGAGTACGCGAAGCAACTTTCGACAGTGGAGAGGGGCATGACAGGGGGACTGAAGACGATCAACCGCTATCTGCTCGCAGGCGCGGGCGTTATCGGAATTTTCGCTGCTGCGCCGGAGGCAAAGGCGCAACAGGCACAGGATCTGCAACAAATCCAAACGCAGATCCAGGAAATGCAAGCGACCATCCAGGCGCTGCAGAAGCAGGTGGCCGACGCCAAAGCCCAGGCCGCCGCGGCGAACGCAACGGCGGCAAATGCCGGCGGCGGCGATCTCGATTTGAAGGTCAAGTGGAAGGGCGCGCCCGAGCTGTCGAGCAGCGACGGCAAGTTCAGTTTCAAGGTCCGCGGCCGCCTTCAGACCGATTACAACGCCATCGATCAGGACTTTGACATAACCGGTAGGCCCGATGTGAGCGCGGCCGAGATTCGCCGCGCGCGCCTCGGCGTCGAAGGCGTCGTTTTTTACAACGTTGCGTACAAGTTCGAGGTCGATTTCGCCAACGATCTCACGGCGATCAAGGACGCTTATGTCGAATACAACGGCTTAGCTGACGGTCTCAGTCTGCGGGCCGGTAACTACAAAACGCCCAACTCGATCGACGAGATGACAAGCTCGCGCTTCCTCACCTTCCTGGAGCGCGCCGCCTTCGTCGAAACTTGGGACCTTGACCGCCAGATCGGTGCTGGGGCGATTTACGCACAGGATCACTTCACACTGTCGGCTGGGATTTTTGGCCCTCAACCCGAGAACGACGAGCTGTTCCTGCAAGACGTAAAGACCGGTGCCGCCCGAATCACGGCCGCCCCGATTAATCGCGACGTCAACGGTGTGCACCAGGTCATCCATCTCGGCGCGAGCTGGCGCGGACGTGAGAATGCCGAAGACCGGCGGAGCGGGGGGGACATTACGAATCCGTTCAACGACGAGCTGTTCCGCTATCGTGCGCGTGGCGCCGATCTCCACCTTGCCGACCGCTTCGTCTCGACGCCGCAAATCTTCGATGAAGACCAGTTTTGGGGTGTTGAGGCCGCGGCGATCTGGGGACCAGTGCATGTGGTTGGCGAATATACCGAGCTCGAGGCCAACGTCATTGACGCCACCTTCCCCGGGACGACCCCGCTTATATGCTGCAACGGCTCCGATCCCACCTATGTTGGCTGGTACGTCGAGGCCGGCTGGTTTCTGACGGGTGAAACCCGTGGCTATAAAGAGGGCGAGTTCGTCGGAGTCAAGGTGAAGAACCCGGTGCTTGGTGGAGGCAAAGGCGGCGGCTGGGGCGCCTGGCAGATTGCCGGACGCTACGACGTCATCGACCTCACCGACCAGGCAACGAACATACAGGGAAATCCGACCAGCGGAACCCTTTCGTCAGCAAACTGCACGCAGTGCGGCGAGCAGAAGACCTGGGAGGTTGTCCTCAACTGGTGGCTCAACGACTACACTGGCTTACAGTTCCAGTACGGTGAATCCGATATTGACGGCGGCCCACAACTCTTCACCAACGCTTCCGGCGAAGTTGTCTCCGCCAACCAAAACAACGGGGCCAACATCAAGGGTTTTGGCACGCGCATGCGATACTACTGGTAAGGCGGATTACATAGTCCCCTCCGCTGCCAGACCGCCGCCCTTGAGCCAAGGGCGGCGGTTCTTTTTTGAGGATTTTTGCGAGCTATGAGAAGGCCTTAACCGGCAATTCATCCGAATCTTGCAATCTGCCCTAGCCAAAACCATTTTATCGGGTAGGTCGATTGCCATGCGTAGGTCTGTCTTCATCGCCGGGTTCGTGGCGC
>DASTKZ010000019.1:0-2165 GCA_035715445.1 Methyloceanibacter sp. | reverse complement strand
TTCAACTGCGAGATGAAGACGCAGATGTCTTCCATGCCTTGGGCATCGAGCCAGCCCCGTTTGACGCCGCGCCTGATGGCGAAGAGATCCGCCTTGGTCTCATCGGCGCCCTCGAACTGATGCCCGCATTCATGCGAGAAGATGTAGAGCTTGGTCTGGGTCGAGAGCCCGATGATCTTCTTGTTGTTGAGGATCATGAAGCCGGGGAAGGCGCCGCCCCAACTGTCGAAATTCGGGTTCAGCACCGTCGGGCGCTTGCCGCACGTGACGGAGATGCCGTCGATCTTGAGCTTGCCTTGGGGAATGACCTGGGCCTCGGGGCCGACGTCCTTCACATAGTCTTCGAGGCTGGGACCCGAGGTGGTGGAGCCCTCCCTGCCCGCCCATTGGGCCAGTGGCCATTCGGCCAGTGAGGCGGCGGGCCAAGCGGCGCAAAACGCGATCGCCACAACGCTTAAGAATATCGCCCTCAAAGTCGCCCCTCCGTCCCTCATGCCGGCAGTCTAAAGCTCCCAGTGAGTCGGCGCAATTGCGGCGAAATGCGTCATCTCGGCTCTTCCTTCGCGGTGACGCTCCCTTTCTTGAGGAAGCATTGCCGGAGCTGATTGCAGCGCTGCTCCGGATCGGGGTGGAGGGGACCGTGGCCGGCAATGTTGAACACGGCGCAAATGTCCTCCAGCGCCGTGCTGCCGAGCCAACCCTCGCGCCGTGCGCGCCTCACCGCATAGCAGTCGGCCGCCGCCTCGCTCGAGCCAAAAAGGATATGCCCGCATTCGTGATAATAGATCAGCCACTGCACCTGCCGCGGCAGGTCCTTCAGCGCCTCCAAGTTCAGCATGATGACGGTCGAGGACACGGCGAAGCCCTCGAAGTCGCGAAGGAGCGTCGCGGTCTTGCCGCAGGACAGCTTTCGGCCCGCGACCACGAGGCGCCCCGGCGCCACGAACTTGCCCTGCTCGAGCGCGACGGCGCCGCGATCGAGCGGAGCCGTCGGAGAACGCAGGGTAAGGAGCGCAAGCGCGACCAAGAGCCGGGCAGCCAATCTCATTCTTATTCCCTCTGCTGCCTCGTCCCTTTGGCCGCAGTCTGCGAGGGGGAAGCGCGAGCGTCAACGCAAAATCACTGAAGGCCTGCTAGCCAACCGCTTCGGCTTCGATGCGCTCCATGTCGGCGTCCGACAGGCCGAAATGGTGGCCGATCTCGTGCACCAGGACATGGGTGATTATGGCGCCGAGCGTTTCCTCGTGCGCGGCCCAATAGTCGAGAATGGGCCGCCGGTAGAGGAACACCATGTCGGGCACCGTGGCGACGTCTGACACGCTTTTGCGCGCGAGATCGATGCCGGAATAAAGCCCGAGCAGATCGAACGGCGATTCGATACCGAGCGAATCGAGCACATCGTCGGTGGCAAAATCCTCGACCCGGATGAGGAGTTCGCTCGTGAGCGCGCGGAAGCGTGGCGGGAGCCGCGCATAGGCTTTGCCGGCGATGACCTCGAACGCGGCGAGATCCGGCGCTTCAAGTTCGTTCCAGTCGGTCATGCGCGCAACTCGCCGCTCCGCCAAGCTGAACCTTGCATGAATGTAGCGATCAGACCCGGTTCAGACCACTCGCGCCATTGTCGGAACCAATACTCGAGCCCGCACTCCCGCGGGCCGGGGAGAGCAGAAAGGGTATCAGCATGGTTAGGAAATGCTTGTTTGCCGCGCTCGGCTTGGTCGGGGTGCTTGCCGCTGGAACGGCCGCGACACCTTCCCCCGCCGCCGCGGGCTATGCTTGTGGGCCTTGGAACGGCTGGTGCGCGCCGCGCTGCGGGGCTTGGAACAATTGGTGCCGGCCGGTGTGCGGACCGTGGAACGGATGGTGCGCGCGCTACTACCGCTATCCGGGCTTCAGCTTCGGCTACGGCTACGGCTACGGCCCGCGCTACGGCCACGGCGGCGGCCACTATGCCTACCGCAAGGGCGACGGCAATTGGAACGGAAACCACAACGGTCAAGGCAATTGGAACGGAAACCACAACGGCGGCCACTACGACCGCTGACGCATCGCTAAGTCGCGCGGGGTGGACCACCCCTCCCGTTCACCCCGCGTAACCGGCACGTCATTCCCGGCACGCGCGCGTCTCCCCCGCGCCGCCCACTCCCGGGGATGGCGTGCCCGGC
>DASTKZ010000018.1:0-4122 GCA_035715445.1 Methyloceanibacter sp. | reverse complement strand
CACGTTGGAGGACTTCGTGCGCGACTGGGAGGAGGATCACGTGAAGTGGGACGCGAACGACTTGATTGCCAAAATCTGGACGTGGCAACACGGCGATATCAGCGACAACGAGGTTTACCGCGGCGACTTCACCCGCGCGTTGCAGACGATCGAGGCGCGGGCAATCGTGATGCCGTGCAGCACCGACATGTATTTCCCGGCCGCGGATAACGCGGCAGAAGTCCGCGAGATGCAACGCGCCGAACTTCGCGTCTTCGAGTCGCCGTGGGGCCATTGCGCCGGTTCGCCTGGGCGCGTGCCTGCCTTCCAGCGGTCGCTCGATGAGGCAGCCGCCGAACTCTTGAGAGGATAAGACAATGAAAGCACTCGTGTTGTCGTCGAGCCCGCGTCGCAACGGCAATTCCGCGATTCTGGCCGAGGCCGTGCACACCGGACTGACCGAGGCGGGTCACGACGCGACGCTGCTCTTCGCCGACGATTTCTTGAAGGCGTTCCTCAGGGACTGCCGCAAGTGCCGCAAGCCCGACGGCGAATGCGCCATCGAGGACGGCTACCGTTCGGTGTTTCTCGATCAATACCTCCCGGCCGACGGGTTCATCGCGGCAACACCGATCTACTGGTACGGGATGTCGGCGCAGCTCAAGGCCTTTTACGACCGGACATTCTGCTACTACGCCGCCTCCTACCCGCGATCGGCGGAAGTCATCGCCAAGATGCAAGGCAAGCGCATCGGCCTTGCGCTCACCTCCGAGGAAACGTTCCCCATGGTCTCGGGCGGGATCATCAGCCAGATGCAGGAATTCGCCCGATACACGCACTGCACGTTCGTCGGCATCGTGCACGGCTACGGCAATGCGCGCGGCGATGTCGTCAAGGACCCGTGCGAGCCGATCAAGGCGGCGGAGCGCTTCGGCCGCGAGTTCTTTACCCGGCACACGAGCGACTATCAGATCGATAGCGTGCGTCCCGGCCGTGTCTGGGGCTAAGAGACTAGCCCGCGGTCAAGACCGCGGCGCCGACGGCGATCAGCGCGATCGCGACCCACTGCATTTTGCTGATGGACTCATGCAGCACGAGCCGCGCGAGCACGACCGTCACTACGCTGAAGGCCGAGGCGAGCACCATGGTGACGTAGGGCGCGGCGCTGTTCGACCCGACCAGGAAGGTCAAATACCCCAACGAGTCGAGCCCGCCTTGCAGGCCGACGAACGGCACCCACTCGCGGGGCACGGCAAGCCGCGCCCGCTGCACGATGAGGATGCCGCCGAGGAGGGCGAGGCCCGCGACACGCCCGATCCACATGGTCTGAAACGCGCCGATCAAGGGCGTCGCGGCCTGAGCCGTGAGCACGATGGCGACATAGGCAAGACAGGCGCCGAAGGCGATGAGAAGCGTCGTCCGGTTGGCCCCGGCAGCGCCGGCTCCATCCTCCGGCTCGCTGCTCCGCGCAATGAGAATGCCGCCGGCGATGACGACGACCATCGCCGTCCATTGCATGGCGCTCGGGTGCATGCCCATCAACACATTGAAGGCGAGGACGAGCGCAGGATGCGCGGCGACAATGGGCGCGACCACCGCAATTGGCCCGCGCGCGATGCCGATATAAAGCAGCACGCACATCAGCGCGACGCTCACGCCATGGAGAACCGCGATCGCAACCCCGAGCGACGACCAGACGAGGACTTGGTCGGTCGCGAAGAGCCAAACCGTCGTCCCGATCGCCCCGATCAAGAGGACATAGGTATAGTTCAGGGTCGCGCCGAGCGCCCGGGTCGAGAACCGCGCCATGAAGTCGGCGGCGCCGAGGCTCACGGCGCTGGCAAGACCGAGAAGCGCCGAATTCATGCGTGCCCCCCGCGGGCTCGCTGGCAGCCTCGATTGTGGTTTTGCAATGCGCGCCAAGTCGGTGTTGAATTCCCTATACAAGCCGCCAAACGCACAGACAGAGGTGTACCGTTATGCTTCCAACCGCCGTCAATTTCTCGCGCAAGGTCGATTGGAATCTCCTCAAGACGTTTCACGAGATCGCCGAAGCCGGCGGCGTGAGCCGCGCCGGCCGGGCGCTCCGGCGCAAGCAGCCCGCGCTCAGCCTCGCGCTCAAGCGCCTTGAGACCGAGCTCGGGGTCACGCTGTGCCGCCGCGGCCCGCGCGGGTTCGAGCTGACCGATGAAGGCATGCTCGTCGCCGAAACCTGCCGGTCGCTCAACGCGCTCGTGCGCAACGTGCCGAAACGGCTCGGTAATCTCACCGAGGAGGTCCAGGGGCGCATTTCCATCGAAGTCATTTCGAGCCTCGTTTGCGAGCGCTTCGATGCCGCAATCGCCAGATTTCACGCCCGGCATCCCAAGGTGGAGATCCTGATCGACATCACGACCTGGGATTTGGTCGCGCCCGCGCTTCTGCGCGACGAGATCGATATCTGCGTGGCGCCGGCGCAAGTGCTGCGCTCCGACCTCAAATACGATTTTCTGTTCGACGAGGTTCACAAGGCCTATTGCGGGCGAGGCCATCCGCTCTACGGCAAGACCTTCGATCGCCCCGCGGCGCTCGCGGGCGAGGCCTTCGTGCTCACCGGCGCTGACGAGCCGGACAGCTTGACCGCCTACCGCTCGCGTCATGGACTTGGCGTTCACGTCGCCGGGCTTTCCGAGCATCTCGACGAGGCAAAGCGGCTGACGAGCCTCGGCATCGGCATCTGCTTCCTGCCCGAGGCCTTCGCCGCACCCGACGTCGCAGAAGGACGGCTTTGGCCGCTTCTTGCGGCGGCTGAGCAGCCGTCAATGCCCATCTTCGTCATCACCAATCCCCGCGCCCCGAACAAGCTTGCGCGCGCCTTGCTCCTCGCCGAGATCGGGGTGCCGGCGGTGGCGAATTGAACCGCCGAACTCCATTGGCGGGGCGAGGAATCTGCGGGCGCTTCTGGCGGCGCAGCATCAGTTTGGTCAATGCTGGCTATTGAAGGATTGGGTCTGTTTTGGTCGAATCGGCGGGAGCAAGATTTTCGGGCCGGTGGCGTTTGGGAGTTTGGACATGGCGGGAGCGAAAAAGGGCCGGACTCAGGGTCGTGGCCGCGGCCCCAGGAAGTCGCATGGCGTGAAGCGGAGCGAGACCGACGGCGCCAAGACGATGGCGAAGCTCGCGCGCATTTCGCAAAAGAAACAGGACGAGGAGATCCGGCGCTCGCTAAAGCTCGGGCTCACGGCCGCCGACTCGGTCATCGATCGCAATATCTCACTCTTCGCCCGCGGCCATCAGCCGGCCTTCGCCGGCATCAACACCTTCATGAAGGCGCCCTATTGCGAGGACATCCGCAAGATCGGCAATTTCGAAGCGGCCTTTGTCGGCGCGCCCTTCGACTCGGCCACCACCTACCGTCCGGGAACCCGGTTCGGACCGCAGGCGGTGCGGCGCATCTCCGCGCTCTACGACGGCTACTGGTTCGATGGCGGCGTCGACATTTTCGAGGAGCTCGATCTTTGCGATGCCGGCGACATCTTCGTCATTCCCGGCAATATCGAGAAGACTTTCGACCAGGTGACCAAGGCCGTCTCGCATATCTACACCTCGGGCGTCTTCCCCGTCATCTGCGGCGGCGACCACAGTCTCGGCTTCCCCAATGTGCGCGGGATCGCGCCGCATATCGACGGCAATGTCGGCATCATCCATATCGACCGCCATATCGATATCCAGGAGAAGGATATGGATGAGCGGATGCACACGACGCCGTGGTTCTGGACGACGCATGAGGGCACAGTCACGACTCATCGCGACCACAGCCATATGCACGACGTCGGGCTGCCCAACTGTCATCCCAAGAATCTGGTCCAGGTCGGCATCGGCGGCTGGTACGGCAACCGGCCCGGAACGGCGGTCGCCAAGCGCCGCGGCACGAGTGTTCTCACCATGAAGGACATCGACGAGCACGGCGCGCGCAAAGCGGCGGAGATCGCGCTCGACATGGCTTGGGAAGGATGTAAGGCGGTTTATCTCTCGTTCGACATCGACTCGATCGATCCGGGCTTTGCGCCGGGCACGGGATCGCCGGAACCGGGCGGCTTGCTGCCGCGCGAAGCGCTCGAGATGATTCACACGATCGCGGCGGAAGGCTTGTGCGGCATGGAA
>DASTKZ010000017.1:0-17039 GCA_035715445.1 Methyloceanibacter sp. | reverse complement strand
CAAGCCCGCCATCGCAGGCCGCAACCGCGATCATGGCCTTGAGCACCCAGTCGTTGTCTTGTCCGGCCGGCCTGTCCGCCATTCGGCTCCCCCGCGTGATGATGCAACGGGATTGTGCGCGGGCGGAGCCGCTTTGCCAAGCGGCGCATAGCCGCAAGGCGGCCGGTTTGCCGATAGCGATTGAGTCTCGTGCTGCAATTGGCTAGAAGCCAACGCCTCCCTTGCGACAGCACTTCAAGGAGCTCACAGAGCGCCGATGGCCACGCCCCAACATGTCTATGTCATGAACCGCCTGTCCAAGACCTATGCGGGCGGCAAGCAGGTGCTGAAGGACGTCACGCTCGCCTTTCTCCCCGGCGCCAAGATCGGCGTGGTCGGTGTGAACGGGGCGGGCAAGTCGACGCTTCTTCGCATCATGGCGGGCGAGGAGACTGAAGTCGTAGGCGAGGCCTGGGCCGCCGAGGGCGTCAGCGTCGGCTATCTCGCGCAAGAGCCCGCCCTCGACGACACCAAGGACGTCGCCGGCAATGCCATGGAGGGTGTTGCCGAAAAGAAGGCGAAGCTCGACCGCTACAACGAGCTTGCCATGAACTATTCCGACGAGACGGCCGACGAGATGGCGCAACTTCAGGACGAGATCGACGGCCAGGGCCTGTGGGATCTCGACGCTCAGGTCGAGCAGGCGATGGACGCGCTGCGCTGTCCGCCGGGCGAGACGCAAGTGAAGACGCTCTCGGGCGGCGAGCGCCGCCGCGTCGCGCTCTGCCGGCTCCTCTTGGCAAAGCCCGACATTCTCCTGCTCGACGAGCCGACCAACCACCACGACGCCGAAAGCGTGGCCTGGCTCGAGCATCATTTGCGCGACTATCCGGGCACCGTGATCATGGTCACCCACGACCGCTACTTCCTCGACAACATCACCGAATGGACGCTCGAGCTCGATCGCGGCGCCGGCATTCCCTACAAGGGGAGCTACTCGTCCTGGCTCGAGCAGAAAACGAAGCGGCTCGAAGTCGAGGGTAAGCAGGACGAGGCGCGCGAAAGGACGCTTGCGCGCGAGCTCGACTGGATCAGGGCGAGCCCCAAGGCGCGCCAAGCCAAGTCCAAGGCGCGCATCCGCGCCTACGAGGAGATGCTCGCCGAATCGGCGCGCGACAAGGGCGGCAAGGCGCAGATCACCATTCCGCCCGGGCCCCGGCTCGGCGATGTCGTGATCGAAGCCGATCAATTGAACAAGGGTTTCGGCGAAAAGCTGCTGATCGACGATCTCTCCTTCAAGCTGCCGCCGGGCGGCATCGTCGGCGTGATCGGGCCGAACGGCGCCGGCAAGACTACGCTCTTCCGTATGATCGTCGGCGAGGACAAGCCCGATGACGGCGCCATCCGCGTCGGCGACACGGTGAAGCTCGGCTATGTCGATCAATCGCGTGACGCGCTCGACGGCAAGAAGACGGTGTTCGAGGAGATCTCTGGCGGCAACGATGTGATCAAGCTCGGGAACCGCGAGGTGCAATCGCGCGCCTATGTCGGCTGGTTCAATTTCAAGGGCTCCGACCAGCAGAAGAAGGTGAGCCAGCTCTCCGGCGGCGAGCGCAACCGCGTCCACCTTGCCAAAATGCTGAAGTCGGGCGCGAATCTGATCCTGCTCGACGAGCCGACCAACGACCTCGACGTGGAGACGCTGTCCTCGCTCGAAGCGGCGCTCGAGGATTTTCCCGGCTGTGCCGTCATCATCAGCCACGACCGCTTCTTTCTCGATCGAATCGCCACCCACATCCTGTCTTTCGAGGGCGACAGCCACGTCGAGTGGTTCGAAGGCAATTTCGAGGACTACGAAGAGGACAAGAAGCGCCGCCTCGGGGAGGATTCGGTCCTGCCGAAACGCATCAGATACAAGCATTTCGCCCGGCGCTGAGCCTGGCCTTGCGCGGGCTCCAAAAAACGTATAAACATATCTTTATGTCAGGTGACGACCCGCAAGGCCTGTCCCGCGCCCATGCCTTGGCCGGCTTGCGCGCCGCGGGCGAAGCCACGCGCCTTCGCATCCTCGCGCTCCTTGCCGCAGCGGGCGAGCTCAACGTCAAGGACTTGACCCAGATCCTCGGCCAGAGCCAGCCCCGCATCAGCCGGCACCTGAAGCTGATGGCCGAGGCCGGGCTGATCCGGCGCTTCCGCGAAGGCTCATGGGTGTTCTTCCGGCTGGCGGATTCCGGCGTCGAGGCGACGCTCGCCCGCGCCGTCGTCGCAAGTCTCGACGCGAACGACCTCACGCTCGCGCGCGATCGCGCCCGCGCCACCGCCGTCGCCAAGGCGCGCGCCGAAGCGGCCCAGACCTATTTCAAGGCGCACGCAAGCGAATGGGACGAGATCCGCGCGCTTCACGTCGCCGAGCGGGAGGTCGAAGCCGCCATGGACGCGGCGCTCGGGCAGGGGCCTTTCAAGCTCCTCGTCGATCTCGGCACGGGCACAGGCCGCATCCTCGAACTCTTCGGCCCGCGCGCCGGCCGCGCGCTCGGCGTCGATCTCAATCACGCCATGCTGAATTACGCGCGCATGAAGCTCGAACGCGCGGGCCTTTCGCATGCCCAGGTCCGCCACGGCGATCTCAACAACGTGCCGCTGCCCGACGGCGCCGCCGAGGCGGTGGTGCTGCATCAGGTGCTGCATTTCCTCGATGACCCCGCCGCGGCGATTGCCGAAGCGGCGCGTCTGCTCGCGCCGGGAGGCAGGCTCCTTGTCGTCGATTTCGCCCCGCACGAGCTCGAGTTCCTGCGCGAGCAGTCGGCCCATCGGCGGCTCGGCTTTGCCCGTGATCAGCTCGCGCGCCTGTTCGAGGGTTCGGGGCTCAAGCTCGAACGCTTCCGCGAGCTGAAGACCGCGGCTTCGGGCGGCAAGCTCACCGTGTCGCTGTGGCTCGGGGTGAAACCCGCGGTCGCCGCCAAGAAGCGCAAAGCGAATGCCAAGGTGGAGGCCGCCGCCTGATGCTCGCATCCGAACCCAAGAGCCGCCTGCTGGGCCGTGGCGCGATCGACGTGTCGTTCGAGTTCTTTCCGCCGAAGAGCGAAGCGATGGAAGAGACGCTGTGGCGCTCGATCCGCCGTCTCGAGCCGCTCCGGCCGAGCTACGTTTCCGTGACCTACGGCGCCGGCGGCTCGACCCGCGAGCGCACCCACGTCACGGTCGCGCGCATGCTGCGCGAGACGACGCTGACCCCCGCCGCCCATCTCACCTGCGTCGCCGCCAGCCGCGGCGAGGTTGACCGCGTCATCCGCGACTATTGGGATCTCGGCGTGCGCCATATCGTGGCGCTGCGCGGCGATCCTCCCGGAGGGGTCGGCGAGCGCTACCAGCCGACGCCCGGCGGCTACGTCAACGCCGCCGATCTCGTCAAAGGCATCAAGGGTGTCGCCCGGTTCGAGATTTCCGTCGGCTGCTACCCCGAGAAGCATCCGGAGTCGCCGAGCATCGACGCCGATATCGACATGCTCAAGGCCAAGATCGACGCCGGCGCCACGACCGCGATCACGCAATTCTTCTTCGAGAACGAATTGTTCTACCGCTATCTCGATCGCGTTCGCGCGCGCGGCATCGACATTCCTATCGTGCCCGGCATCATTCCCATCCACAATTTCAAGCAGGTCGCGGGCTTCGCCACCAAATCGGGCACGCATGTGCCGGACTGGCTCGGCCACAGATTCGAGGGATTGGAGGACGACCAGGAGACGCGCTACCTCGTTGCCGCCGCCGTCGCCGCCGAGCAGGTGCTCGGCCTCGTCGACCAGGGCATCGACAATTTTCACTTCTATACGCTGAACCGCGCCGATCTCGTCTACGCCATCTGTCATTTGCTGGGCTTGCGCCCGGCCAAGGCTTTTGCCGATGTGAAGGCGGCGTCATGACCAGGAAAGACCGTATCGCGGCGTTGCAGCGCGAGGCGCGCGAGCGCATCCTCATTCTCGACGGCGCCATGGGCACCATGATCCAGCGCCACAAGCTGGACGAGGCGGGCTATCGCGGCGCTCGCTTCATGGACCACACGCGGGACCTCAAGGGCAACAACGATCTCTTGGTGCTAAGCCAGCCCAAGATCATCGCCGCGATCCACGATGCCTATCTCGAAGCCGGCGCCGACATCATCGAGACCAACACCTTCAATGCCCAGGCGATCAGCCAGTCCGATTACGGGCTCGAGGACATCGCCTACGAGATGAATGTCGCCGCCGCCAAGATCGCGCGCGCGGCCGCCGACGCCTGGACCAAGAAGACGCCCAAGAAACCCCGCTTTGTCGCCGGCGCCATCGGTCCGACCAACCGCACCGCCTCGATCTCGCCCGACGTGAACAATCCGGGCTTCCGCAACGTGAGTTTCGACGCGCTGGTCGAGGCTTACGCCGTACAGGCGCGCGGGCTGATCGATGGCGGTTGCGACATCATACTCATCGAGACGGTGTTCGATACGCTGAATGCCAAGGCCGCGGGCTTCGCCGTCGAGCAGGTCTTTGACGAAGTAGGCGAGCGGCTTCCGGTGATGGTCTCGGGCACCATCACCGATCTTTCGGGACGCAATCTCTCAGGCCAGACGCCAGAAGCGTTCTGGTACTCGATGGAGCACCTTGAGCCCTTCTCGATCGGGCTCAATTGCGCCTTCGGCGCCGAGCAGCTCAGGCCTTGCGTCGATGAGATCGCTCATGTCGCCGGCACCTATGTCAGCGTCTATCCCAATGCCGGTCTTCCCAACGAGATGGGCGAGTACGACGAGACCCCGGAATTCATGGCCGGTCTGCTCGAAGGCTGGGCGCGCGACGGTCTTCTCAATATCGTCGGCGGCTGTTGCGGAACCACGCCGGAACACATCAGCGCCATCGCCGCCGCCGTCGCCAAGTACAAGCCGCGGCGCGTGCCCGAGGTCGCCCACAAGCTCCGCCTCTCGGGCCTCGATCCCTTCGTGCATGGATAAGTATTGATGAGTAACGGCGCCCAGAATTTCGTCATGGTGGGCGAGCGGACAAACGTCACCGGCTCCGCGCGCTTCCGCAAGCTGATCGAGGCCAACGACTACGCCGCGGCGCTCGAGGTCGCGCGCCAGCAGGTCGAGAGCGGCGCCAACATGCTCGACGTCAACATGGACGAGGGCATGCTCGATTCCGAAGGGGCCATGGTCACCTTTCTCAATCTGATCGCGGCCGAGCCGGACATCGCCCGCGTGCCGATCATGATCGATTCCTCGAAATGGTTGGTGATCGAGGCCGGGCTGAAATGCGTGCAAGGCAAAGCGGTGGTCAACTCGATCAGCCTGAAGGAAGGCGAGGGGCCTTTTCTCGACCATGCCCGGAAAGTCCGCCGCTACGGCGCTGCCGTCGTCGTCATGGCTTTCGACGAGAAAGGGCAGGCCGATTCGGTCGAGCGCAAGGTCGCGATCTGCAAGCGCGCCTATCGGCTCCTGACCGAAGAGGCCGGGTTCCCGCCGGAAGACATCGTCTTCGATCCCAACATCTTCGCGGTCGCGACCGGCATCGAGGAGCACAACGACTATGCCAGCGCCTATATCGAGGCGACGCGGCGGATCAAGTCAGAGCTCCCGCACGTGCACGTGTCGGGCGGCGTCTCGAACCTGTCGTTTGCCTTTCGCGGCAACGAGCGCGTGCGCGAAGCCATGCACTCGGTGTTCCTCTATCACGCGATCGCGGCCGGCATGGATATGGGCATCGTCAACGCGGGCCAGCTTACGCTTTACGACGATATCGAGCCCGAGCTTCGCACTTTGGTCGAGGACGTGATCCTCAACCGGCGCGCGGATGCGACCGATCGGCTGCTCGAAGCGGCCGAGCGTTTCAAAGGCGAAGGCGCGCAAAAGCGCGAGGTCGATCTCTCCTGGCGCGAAAAGCCGGTCGAGGAGCGGCTGACCCACGCGCTTGTCCACGGCATCGGCAATTACGTCGTGGAGGACACCGAGGAGGCGAGGGTCAAGGCCGAGCGCCCGCTCCATGTCATCGAAGGGCCGTTGATGGCCGGCATGAACGTGGTCGGCGACTTGTTCGGCGCGGGGAAGATGTTTTTGCCGCAGGTGGTGAAGTCAGCCCGCGTGATGAAGCAGGCAGTAGCCTATCTCATGCCCTTCATGGAGCGGGAGAAGCGCGAGCTTGGCCTCGCCGATCAGCCCTCGGCGGGAAAGATCCTGCTCGCGACGGTGAAAGGCGACGTGCACGACATCGGCAAGAACATCGTCGGCGTCGTGCTCCAATGCAACAACTACGAGGTCATCGATCTCGGCGTGATGGTTCCGGCGCAAGTGATCCTCGAGACCGCGCGCGAAAAGAGGGTGGACATCATCGGGCTTTCCGGCCTCATCACGCCCTCGCTCGACGAGATGTGCCATGTCGCGGCCGAGATGGAGCGCGAGGGGTTCGATCTGCCGCTTCTCATCGGCGGCGCGACCACGAGCCGCGTCCACACCGCGGTCAAGATCAGCCCGAACTATCACAAGAGCCAGGCGATCTACGTGACCGACGCGAGCCGCGCCGTGGGCGTCGTGTCGAGCCTGATGTCGTCCGAGGAACGGCCAAAAGCCATCGCAAAAGTGCGCGAGGAATATCGCAACATGGCGGAGTCCTATGCGCGCGGGCAGGCCGAGAAGCGCCGCGCCTCGCTCAAGGAGGCGCGCGCCAACCGGCTCAAGCTCGACTGGGCGGGCTACGCGCCGCCGAAACCGTCCTTTCTCGGCACCCGCGCCTTCGCCTGCTACGACCTCGCCGATCTCGCCCGCTACATCGATTGGACGCCGTTCTTTCACGCCTGGGAGCTTAAGGGCACCTTCCCCCGGATCCTCCACGACGACAAATACGGCGAGGCCGCGCGTCAGCTCTACGAGGATGCGCAAACCATGCTGAGCCAGCTCATCCGCGAGAAATGGCTGACCGCAAACGGCGTCGTCGGCTTTTGGCCCGCGAACAGCACGGGCGACGATATCGAGATTTATGCCGACGAGACACGCAAGAAGCGCATTGCCACGCTCCATACCATTCGCCAGCAGATGGACCGGGACAGGGACAAGCCCAATCTCGCGCTTGCCGATTTCGTCGCGCCGAAAGACACGAAGCTTGCCGACTACGTCGGCGGCTTTGCCGTCACCGCGGGCATCGGCGAGGAGGACGTGGCGCGGCGCTTCGAGCGCGCCAACGACGACTATTCCAAGATCATGGTCAAGGCGCTCGCCGACCGCTTGGCCGAGGCCTTCGCCGAGGCGCTGCATGAAAAGGTGCGCCGCGAGCTTTGGGGCTACGCGCCCGAGGAGCGGCTGACCAATGAGGAGTTGATCGGCGAGACCTATGCCGGCATCCGTCCGGCGCCGGGCTATCCGGCCCAGCCCGACCACACCGAAAAGGGCACCCTGTTTCGGCTGCTCGAGGCCGAGAAGGCGACCGGGCTCAAGCTCACGGAATCCTATGCCATGTGGCCGGCCGCCGCTGTCTCCGGGCTCTATTTCGCGCACCCTGACGCGCGTTATTTCGGCGTCGGCAAGATCGGCCGCGACCAGATCGAGGACTATGCCTCACGCAAAGGCTGGAGCGTGACGGAAGCGGAGCGCTGGCTTTCGCCCATCCTCAACTACGATCCGAAGCTCAGCGCCGAAGCCGCGGCCTGACGCAAAGCCGGCGCATTCCCGGCCCTTGAGCCGGCGAACATCGAAACGCGAAATGGTTGAAGGCCGGAAGGCGCGCTAGATCATCCCGAGGATGACGGCTGCGATAAAGCCAAACGAGCAGATCGCCATGACGGCGGTCAGTGTTGCTGTGAGATCCATCGGAAGCTCCTTTCCGATTGGAGGCGTGCCCATCTAGCCGTCGCCTAGTCTACTGGGCCGCCCCTAGAGCGCCAAGAGGTTACTTTTGCACCGCATAATTGCCATGCTCTCGCAACGTCCAAGGTCTAAAACGCGGACCACGGGAATTGGTTCATTGCGTGGGGAGTCGAGGCCGAGGTAGCGGTAAAGGGCGAAAATCTTCAGCCCTTCGGGCGAGAATACGGCTGCCGTGGCGGCACAGTTTGGCCGCAACGGCGACAAAATGCCGGCGCTCTTGTCCGATACGCCAACGGCAAGCTTGGACTTGCGGGGGAAGAGCCCTGCGCCGGCCGGGTTGGCCACCCATCGGAGGGAAATCGGATGAGGAGTGTCAGATTTTTAGGCCTAGTCTTGCTAGGTCTTCTTTCTGCCCTTCCGGCGCAGGCTCTCACTATCACCAACACCGACCAGGATCCGCGCACCGTCACGGTCAAAGCGGGTGGCGACAGCAACGCGCTGACCATAGAGCCTGGCAAAGCGGCGGAGCCGCAATGCAAGCCGTGCACGATCGAGCTCGAGAATGGCGAGCTCTATGAGTTGGAAGGCGGCGAGGACCTCGTCATCGAGGACGGCGTCATCTTCGTCGATGGCGTGACTTCGAGCGCCGGCACCGCCCAGTAGACTTACCGGCCTTCGGGCGTGCGGCCGCTCACCTTTTGATTGCGCCCGGTCCCTTCTGCGAGATCATCGGGCAATCGAGCGTCTTTTCGAACGCCTCGACCAGATCTTCTTCGGAATTTGCCCGCGCATAGATCCCGTGGTTCTCGTTGGCGAGGCACATCAGGTCGACCACGCTGTTGCCCCCCGTCCACGAGAAATGCTCGTAGCGGAACGCGATGACGTGAACCGTTAGCTGGTCGGCAACAAGCCGAAGCTGCGTCGCCAGTTCGCAAGGCGCTCCGCCGCAGGTTTCCTCGCCGTCAGTCACAAGGACGATCACGCCAGGCTTGCTGCGGTAGTTCAGCACTTCAGCCGCCTGTTGGACCGCGGAGGTGAGCGGGGTCTTGCCGGCCGGGACCAGACCGTTGACCGCGCGCATGATCGGCTTGAAGGCATCCGCCATTGGCTTGAAGTCGAGCTTGACGTTGCACTGGTTGTAAGGCCCGGGCCCGTAGGTGATGAGGCCGATGCGACGGTGCTTGGCGGCGGTCGGCAAGACGCGCGCGAGCGCGGCCCGCACTTCGTCGATCCGGGGCCGGGAATTCGGAATGCCGAGGGTTTGGTTACCCGACATCGAGCCCGACGCATCGAAGACGATCATGGCATCCTCGGTGCAGGGCTCGGGCTTGCCCTTCTCTTCCGCGGCAGCAGGTTTGCTCCCCAACAGGAAGGATAACCCTATGATTCCAATTACAAAACTGCCGCGCACGGCACTCTGGCCGCCCACCAACCCCATAGCCATTGCTCAACGCTCCCGAAAAGGCGGGGCGACTTTAGCCTAAGAAACCGGGAAGCAAAGGGGGGTTTTGCCGGGCGGGCGGCACGGCAGAGGCGCTAGCCTTTGCCCTTGGTGCGGGTCTGCCCGGGAGTCGCGTTGCGCTCCAGAAAATCGATCATCAGGCCGGCCACGTCGACTCCGGTCGCCTTTTCCAGTCCCTCGATGCCCGGCGACGAATTCACCTCGATCACGAGCGGTCCCGCTTTGGAGCGGAGCATATCGACGCCACAAACATTCAGGCCGAGCGTGCGCGCGGCGCCGACCGCGGCACTCCGTTCCTGTGGCGTGATGCGAACCTTTTCGCCCGAGCCGCCGCGATGCAGGTTTGAGCGGAACTCGCCGGGCGGGCCCGAGCGCTGCATCGCCGCCACCACCTTCTCGCCGATCACAAGCGCGCGGATATCGGCGGCGTCGGCCTCCTTGACGAATTGCTGCACCATGATGTTGACGTTGACGCCCTGGAACGCCTCGATCACCGACTTTGCCGACTTCACCGTTTCGCCGAGCACGACGCCGATGCCTTGCGTACCCTCGAGCAGCTTGATGACCACGGGCGGGCCGCCGACCAGGTCGATGATGTCCTCGGCCTGTTTCGAATCGTGGGTGAAGGCCGTTACGGGAAGTCCGATCCCGCGCCGGGCCAGCAGCTGAAGGCAGCGCAGCTTGTCGCGCGAGCGGCCGATGGCGACCGACTCGTTGAGTGGATAAACGCCCATCACCTCGAACTGGCGCAGGACCGCAAGTCCATAGAAGGTCACCGAGGCGCCGATACGCGGGATCACGGCATCGAAATCGTCGAGCCGCCGTTTGCGGTAGAACAGCGTCGGGCGTCGCGAGGTGATGTTGATTGAAACCCTGAGCGTGTTGATGGTCTCGATCTCGTGCCCGCGCGCCCGCGCCGCTTCGCAAATGCGGCGGTGGCTGTAGAGTTGTGGATTGCGCGCGAGCAACGCGATCTTCATGAGGGTCTCGTGACGAGCATGGGAGTGTGTGCTATCGCCGCAACTTCCCGGCCTTCAAAGAGGTGAGCTTGCGGCCTTGGCTCGCTCGCGCCCGCGCGCGCCTCGTGCCCAAGAGATAAGAGCGGCCGGGCTCGACCAGGACGCGGTCCTCCAATGCCGTGCGCCCGAGCAGCAGGCGGAAGCCCATCTGGTCGCGATTGGCAAGAGCAAGCTCGATCGGCCAAGATTTGTCCCCGAGTTGGAGGCGGGTGCGGATGATGTAGCGGTGCTCGACGCCGCCGCCGGAGTTCCGCACCGTGCGCTCGTCGATCGTCCGCGCCTCGCAAACGACCTTCATCGCATCGCTTCGCTGTAGCGGGTGCAGCTCGAAACGAATCCACGCCGCGCCGGCCCGGCGGAAGGGAACGATCCTGTAGGCATGGAGGGCGCTCGTCCGCGCTCCGGTATCGACCTTGGCCTTGATCGCGCCGATGCCGAGGTCGGGCAGTCCGGCCCACTCGCGCCAGCCGATGGTGGGCAGGTGGTTGGGGCCGGGGGTCGCTTCCATGAGCATTCAGCGGGATCGGTGGAATTCCGTCAGCTCGATTTAGCACAGCGAAAACGAAATGGCTCTGCTTCAAGCAGTGGGACTCAACTATAGTTGGCCATGGGCAGAAACCAGCATGTGGTGAGCCGCGGCCAGGGTTGGGCGGTCGAGGCCGAGGGGGCGGCCAAACCTCTCGCCGTCTTCAAGACCCAGAGCGAGGCCTGGGAGAAGGCGAAGTCGATCGCTCGCAAAGAGCGGGCCGAGGCGGTTCTGCATGGCAGAAGCGGGGAGATTCGGGCCCGCAACACCTACGGCTACGACCCCCGCCGCAGCAAAGGCTGACCGCTTCTAGCCGCCCGCATCAGCGATTCATTTACTGAATTCGCGAATTTCAGCGCCCATTTAGGCCTCTTTCTTTGCAGGTCGCTTGCCATGCTCCTCCGCAAAAAATGGAGGCGCACATGGATCAGCATTCACCGGCCGTTCGAGGCGCGTTGATCGGCGCGATCGCCGCGTTCTCGATTTTGTCGGCGCTCCTCGTCGCCGCCTGCGCAGTCAAGCAGCCTTACGACTTTCCGGCCATGAGGCTCACCCCGACCACGGCTGACGCGGACACAAGGCGATAGGCCGGAAGCGGCCCGGAGGATTTCGATGCGTTTCTTTATTGGCGCGCTGGCGCTCCTTGTCATTGTTGTTGTGGTGGGCTCGCCGGCCGTGCTTCTGCTCGGCTGGATGGGGATCGCCGATTTGAGACAGATCGCAATCACGAGCACGGCGGAGCCTCAGCCCGCGCCGGCGGCGCAACCAGCAACGCGCTAGAGCGCTGAAGCTGGCAGCCGCTAGGGGTTTCATGTAAAAGCCCTTTACATGAGTCCCTCCGATCGCTGGCGGCGCCCGCATTCCTATCACCACGGCAACCTCCGAGAGGTGCTGCTCGAGGCGGCGCGCAAGCTGATCGAGCAGTATGGGCCCGCGGGCTTCAGCCTGACCGAGGCGGCGCGGCTTGCGGGCGTCAGTCCCGCCGCGCCCTACCGCCACTTCCGCGACCGCGATGCGCTTCTCGCCGAGGTGGCGCGCACGGGGTTCGAGCGCTTCGCCGCCCGCCTCGACATGGCCTGGAACAACGGCATCCCTACGCCGCTCTCGGCCTTCGAGCAGCTCGGCCGCGCCTATCTCGCTTTCGCCCGCGACGAGCCCGCGAGCTACACGGTGATGTTCGAGACTGGATCGTCCGAAGCTGCGCGCGAACAGATCCCCGCCGCTGAGCGCGCCTTCGACGTTCTGCAGAAGGCCGCTTCCACTCTCTGCCGGCAACTGCCCGAGAGCGAGCGCCCGCCGGTCAAGCTCATGGGCCTGCATATCTGGGCGATCTCGCATGGCGTCGCCACGCTCTTCGCCCAAGGCGATCTCCAGGCGCGAAAACTCCCGATGAAGTCCGACGAGATTCTCGAAAGCGCGATGCTGGTTTACCTCAAAGGCCTCGGCATCATCGCCGACACCAAGCCCGCGCCGTGAGATATTGACCGTGCCTTATCGCTGGTCGCGGCGTAAGCTGCTCTCGGGCGCGTTCGTCGGCGCCTGCTCCAGAGGGAAGGATCAGCACCATAACCGTCACACGCCGTCTCCTCCTGCTCGCCCTTCTTCTCGCTTCGTCCAATGCGGCGCGCGCAGAAGCCGCCGAGGGAACTGTGCCGCGCGTCGAGCCGGCGTCGTGCCCGAAAATGCCGGGGACCGAGGAGATCGCCAAAGCGAGCTGCTTCTATCTCGTCGTGCCTGAGGACCGTAAGCAGCCGGACGGCCGCGCCATCAAGCTCTTGGTCGCGAAATATCCCGCCCGCTCGCCGGAGGAGCAGCCCGACCCCGTCGTCTATCTCGCCGGCGGACCCGGCGACATTGTGCCCTTGGAGATCAACGCGCTGATCGCCGCTGATTTCATCCGCGACCGGGACGTCTATGGGGTCAGCCAGCGCGGCACGATGTTCTCCGAGCCAGCGCTCACCTGCGCGGCTGCAGACAACTTCGCCAGAGAGCTTCTCGGCCTGCGCTTCTATTCCGACGCGACCAAGCGCGCCCATCTGGCCGCAACCGAGGCCTGCCACCGCGAGTTCACCGCGACCGGCGCCGACCTTGGCGCCTACAATTCGAGCGAGAGCGCGGCGGATTTCGCCGATCTTCGCAAAGTGCTCGGCATCGGCGTGTGGAATGTCTTCGCGACATCGTACGGCTCATACCTGGCGCAGACTCTCATGCGCGATCACTCCGAAGGCATCCGCAGCGTCGTCCTCGATTCGGTCTTGCCGGCCACGTACAACGTCGCCCAAAACTGGCAGAACGCGCGCGACGGCTTCGACAACATCTTTGAGGCTTGCGCGGCGCAACCGGCCTGCAACGCGGCCCATCCTCGTCTCGACGAAACTTTCACCGGACTGGTCAACAAGCTCGAGGCGGAGCCTCTGACGACGACCGTCAAGGACCCGGCCACAGGCGAAGACATAAACGTCGTGATCGACGGCGGGGCGCTGATCGACTGGCTGCGCAACCAGAACTACGCCGTCCCCATGCTCCAAGCTGCGCCGGATCGGATCGGCGGCCTCGCCAACGACGACCCCAAGGCCGTCGAGGCCATCGCTCTCGATCGGGCTAGTCGCGCGCCGCCACCCGGTCCCGATGTGCCTGCTCTCGGCTACGGACTGTCCTATGGTGTCAGCTGTCGCGAAAGCTATCCGTTCGCGACGCCGGCAGATCTCGCCGCCGCAGGCCGGAAAGCGTTTCCGGACTATCCGGCCTCGCTGACCCGCGAGGGCATCGGCGGCTGGGCCTATTTCAACGAAGACTGCCGCGAGATCTGGAAAGTTTCCGCCGCGCCCGAGGCCATGCACCAGCCCGTCGTGAGCAGCATCCCCACGCTTCTCATCTCCGGCAGCTTCGACACGCTGACCTCGCTTGCCGGGGCGAAGGCCGGGGCGGCGAAGCTCTCGAACGCGACCATCATCAGCATCCCGGGCGTCGGGCACGCCGTGACCCCACAGTCGCCTTGCGCTCAGGCGGTGGTCGCGTCGTTCCTCGCCGATCCCGCCGCTCCCGACACATCCTGCGTCGGCGCACTGAAGCCGGAGAGCTCCACCTCTTCGAGCGCGCCTTGAGCCGTTGCCTATTTGGCCGGTGTCATTCCCGCGAAAGCGGGAATCCAGTAGTTCATCCCGAGATAGCAGCGCTTGCTGGATTGCCCGGTCAAGCCGGGCTATGACAAGAGAACCGCGACGAATTGCAACGATCAGCGGCCGGCCTGAAGCCAGTTCAGCACCCGCTCCCAATCGGCGTTCGTGCCGTTGAAGCTGTTGCGATCGACCTTGCCAGGGACGCCGGGCACCTTGCCGGTCGTGGTGAACTGCCAGAACGCAAACGAGCGCTCGCGATAGACTTCGCCGGGCTCCGCGGCGACGGAGCGCAGCCAGAAATGATAATTGGGAAACTCGCCCTCGAGCACCTCGCGGTGAAACTTCGGGTCGGTGTAGATGATCGGCCGCTTGCCGGTGTGTGTCTCCAGCGCCGCGAGCATGGTGCGGATCGTTTGCAACGCCGCCTCGCGCGACACTTTCTTCGGGCAGGTCTTGGAGTGGCTGTTCCATTCGAGGTCGAGCACCGGCGGCAGCGCATCGGGATCGGGCGGCACGTTCAGCATGAACCACAGCGCCTGTTCGTGCGCAGGCCGGCACCAATAGATGAAGTGATAAGCGCCCCGCGCGATGCCGGCGCGCTTCGCGCCAAACCAATTGTCACGAAACTTCGGATCGACATGATCGCCGCCCTCAGTCGCCTTGATGAAAGCGAAGTGGATTCCGGCCGCGCGTGTCGCCTCCCAGTCGATATCGCCCTGCCAATAGGAGACGTCGATGCCCTGGATCGGCATGGTGTGAGCGGCCGCGACGCCGGTATGGGGCTTGGCGTCGCGCAAGCCCGACCGCGCATCGCCTTCTCCGGCGCCCGCGGCGACAAGGAACGCCGCCACGGCGAACGCTGCAAGACCACGCTGGAAGACGCCGCCCCGATTGTACCGCAAAGCGCTAAGCCCCCGCTACCCGCCAGGACGCAACCCTAGCCCGCAGAAGATTAGGATATTCTTGCCGTTTTTGCGGCGGCAAGGGGCCTTGGACCGACGATCCCCAAGCTTCCGCGTATCACATTTTGTGTGCGCCCTTGACCTCTGGACAGGGGAGGGGCATCTATGTGAATGTGAATAACATTCACAACCGGGAAGGACCCACAATGCAGCTGGTTGCGACCTTGGACGAATACGGGAAGCCGGCATGGATAGCAGCCATGATTGTCGGCTTCGTTCTCTGGTGGCCCGTTGGCCTTGGCATTTTGGCTTATCTAATCTGGAGCGGACGCATGGGATGCTGTGGAAATCGAGTGGCATGGCGGCAGTATTTTGCCGATGAGGCGCGGCGCTTCGGCGGAGGCATGACGTCCTTCCGTTCGACCGGCAATCGCGCTTTCGATGAGTATCGCGAGGAGACGTTGCGGCGGCTCGAGGAGGAGGCGAACGAGTTTCACGCCTTCTTGCAGCGCTTGCGTCACGCCAAGGACAAGGCCGAGTTCGACCAGTTCATGGCCGAGCGCCGCGCCGCCCCTTCGGCGTCGTAACATCAAGCTTGAGATGCGCTCCACCAACGAGCGCTGAGCAAAGAGGCAACGAAGCGAGGGCGTGGGGCCGGCGGTCTCACGCCCTTGTTATGTGCGCGGATCGCCGAAGCCGCCGCCGGTCGGCGTCTTGATGATGATGGCCTCGCCCGGTTCGAGCACGGTCTGGTCGGCGCTCTTCAGCCGCTCGAGCCTGCCTCCCTTTCGCCTAACCCAGTTCTCGCCCGTCTCTCCCTCCGCTCCGCCGTCGAGGCCGAAGGGCCGGACTTTGCGGAAGCCCGAGAGGATCGCGCAATCCATGCGCTCCAAAAAGCGGATCGCGCGCAGCGTGCCGTCGCCGGCGCGCCATGTCCCCTTGCCGCCCGAGCCGCGCGCGATCTCGAAGCGTTCGACCAGGACCGGGTATCTGAGTTCGAGCACCTCGGGGTCGGTGAGGCGCGAATTGGTCATATGCGTCTGCACGGCGGAAGCGCCGTCGAAGCCGGGGCCCGCCGGCGCGCCCGAGCAGATCGTCTCGTAATACTGATAGTTCTCATTGCCGAAGGTGAGGTTGTTCATCGTGCCTTGCGCCGAGCCTAAGCACCCGAGCGCGCCATAGAGACAGTTCACGATCGTCTGGCTCGTCTCGACATTGCCGGCGGCGACCGGCGCAGGGTAGCGCGGCTTCAGCATCGAACCCTTCGGCACCACGATCTTGATCGGCTTGAGGCAGCCCGCGTTCAACGGAATGTCGTCATCGACGAGCGTGCGGATCACATAGAGCACACAAGCCCGCGTGATCGGCTCGGGCGCGTTGAACGCATCGAGAGTCTGCCCGCTCGTGCCGGTGAAATCGACGGTTGCTTTGCGTGCCTTGCGATCGATTTTGATCGCGACCTTGATGACGCTTCCCTGATCGGTCTCGACCTCGAAGCGTGAGTTCTTCAGCTCGGCGATGACCCGCGCGACGGCTTCGGCCGCATTGGCCTGCACGTGACCCATATAGGCCCGCACAACGCCGAGCCCATAATGGCGGACCATGGCGCGAAGCTCATCGGCGCCTTTTTCGTTGGCGGCGACTTGCGCCTTGAGGTCGGCGATGTTCTGCGCCGGATTCCGCGCCGGGTAGGAGGCCTTGGTCAGGAGGTCGCGCACCTCGGCTTCGCGGAAGCGTCCGCGCGCGACCAGCTTGAACGGATCGATATAGACGCCTTCCTCCTCGATGCGGGTCGCCTTCGGGCTCATCGAGCCCGGCGCGATCCCGCCGATATCGGCATGATGCCCGCGCGCGGCGACGAAGAAGAGAAGATCGGGGCTGTTCTCGCCGAAGACCGGCGTGACCACGGTGATATCGGGGAGATGGGTGCCGCCGTTATAGGGCGCGTTCAGCATATAGACGTCGCCGGGCTTGAGCACGTCGCCCAATTCACGGAGCACCGTTGCGACGCTCCGGTCCATCGAGCCGAGATGCACCGGGATATGCGGCGCGTTGGCGAGGAGATTGCCTCTGGCATCGAAGATGGCGCAGGAGAAGTCGAGCCGCTCCTTGATGTTGACCGAGCGCGCGGTGTTTTGCAGCGCGTAGCCCATCTGTTCGGCGATCGAGACGAAGAGATTGTTGAACACCTCGACCATCACCGGATCGGCCTG
>DASTKZ010000016.1:0-13713 GCA_035715445.1 Methyloceanibacter sp. | reverse complement strand
GCCGATCAGATCGGCGTGGTACCACTCTTCCTTGGCGCGCTCGGGCAGGCGGTCGCGCTCGACATAGAGCTTGGTGCGGACAAGCGCTTCGGCCGCCTCGCGCGTGGCGACGCCCTTGATGCGGGCGATGAGCGCCTTGGGGGTGGCGCGAACGCGCTCGATCTCGACGGCGCGGCCTCTGTCGTCGAGAAGCGGACCGTAACGGGCGATGGCCGCGGGCTCCTCGGTGTAGGAGCGGAGCCGGACTTCGCCTTTGAGCCCTTGCGCCGCGCCGATCTCGCCGAGAAGCACAAGCTCACGCGCCGGCAACGCGGTTACTCGGAAGCCGGCTGCTCGGAAGCCGGCTCCTCGGCGGCAGGCTGCTCGGCCGGGACTTCGGGCTCAGGCTCGGGCTTGGGCGCTGCCGCGGCCTCGGCCGCTTCCTTGGCTTTCTGCTCCGCCGCGGTGCGCTTTGCCTCCTCGCGCTCGAGGCGCTTTTTGCCGGGCTTGGCCTTGTTCGGGTTGGAACGGGCGGCGCGCGTCCTCAAGCCCGCGGCGTCGAGGAAGCGGAGCACGCGGTCGGTGGGCTCGGCGCCGACGCCAAGCCAATGCTTGAGCCGGTCGTCCACGAACTTCACCCGCTCGGCCGAGCCTTTCGGCTGAAGCGGATCGTAAGTGCCAATCTTCTCGATGTAGCGGCCGTCGCGGGGGCTCCGCGAATCGGCGACGACGATGCGGTAATAAGGCCGCTTCTTCGCGCCGGCCCGCGCGAGTCTAATCTTCAGGGACATCGTTTCTTTTCTCCTCAGTTCAAGTCGATCTCATCGTTTCTTCGAGCCAGGGAGGCCAGGAAGGCCCCGCGGAATGCCGCCGGGAAGGCCGGGAAAGCCGCCCGGGAGCCCGGGAAGTCCGCCGGGGGGAAATGGCGGCAACTTTCCTTCCGGCAGGCTTCCCTCCGCCGGCATGTCGGGCGGCGGTCCGCCGCCGAACAGCGAGCCAAGCAGTCCGCGCTTCTTTCCCATGGCCTTCATCATGTCCGCCATCTGCCGGTGCATCTTCACGAGCCGGTTAATCTCCTGCACGCTCGTGCCCGAGCCCGCCGCGACGCGCTTCTTGCGCGAAGCGTTGAGCAGCTTCGGGTTCTTGCGCTCGGTCTTCGTCATCGAGCCGATCATCGCCTGCTGGCGCTTCAAGATCTTGTCGTCGAGCTTGGCGGCATCGAGCTGCTTCTTGATCTTGCCGATTCCGGGCAGCATGGCGAGCACGCCGCCCATGCCGCCGAGCTTCTGCATCTGCTTCAACTGCTCGGCGAGGTCGTCGAGATCGAAGGCGCCCTTCTTGACCTTGCGGGCGATGGCCTCGGCCTTGTCGATCTCGACCGTCTCGATGGCCTTCTCGACGAGGCCGACCACGTCGCCCATGCCGAGGATGCGGCCGGCGATGCGCTCCGGGTAGAAGTCCTCGAGCGCGTCGAGCTTTTCGCCGACGCCGATGAGCTTGATCGGCTTGCCGGTGACTGCGCGCATCGACAGCGCCGCGCCGCCGCGCCCGTCACCGTCGACGCGGGTGAGCACGATGCCGGTCAGCGCCACGCGCGCGCCGAAGCTCTTGGCGAGATTGACCGCGTCCTGGCCCGTGAGCGCGTCGGCGACGAGCAGCGTTTCATGCGGCCGCGCGATCTTCTCGATTGCCGCGGTCTCCGCCATCAGCTCTTCGTCGATATGGGTGCGGCCGGCGGTGTCGAGCAGGAGAACGTCGAAGCCGCCGCGTTTCGCCGCATCGATCGCGCGCTTGGCGATCGTTGCCGGGGTTTCGCCGGCGACGATCGGAAGCGTTGCGATATCCGTCTGCTCGCCGAGCACGCGAAGCTGCTCCTGCGCCGCCGGGCGCCGGGTGTCGAGCGAGGCCATCAGCACTTTCTGCTTGTCGCGCGCCTGAAGCCGCTTGCCGAGTTTCGCGGTCGTGGTGGTCTTGCCCGAGCCTTGGAGGCCGACCAGCATCATCACGACGGGGGGCGTTGCGGCGAGATCGATCCCTTGCGCGTCCGACCCCAGCACCCGCACGAGCTCGTCATGGACGATCTTGACGACCATTTGGCCAGGCGTGATCGAACGCACCACCTCTTGGCCGACCGCCTTCGCCTTCACGGCTTCGGTAAAGTCGCGGACTACGTCGAGCGCGACATCGGCTTCGAGCAACGCGCGGCGCACCTCTCGCATGGCCTCAGTGACGTCGGCCTCGGTCAGCGCACCTTTTCGGGTGAGCTTGTCGAGGATCGCGCCAAGCCGTTCCGATAGGCTCTCGAACATCAGTCCGTCCCGCTCCCTATTGACATCGTCCGCGTAAGCGGGCGATCCAGCAGCCCTGAATCTTCATCACGAAGACAGGGGTTGCTGGATGCCCCGGTCAAGCCGGGGCATGACAAGAAGTTTGATATGCGTCGTTCCAAATCAACCACCACAAACACCAAACGCACCCGAGGGCGCATCGCGCTGTCGGATGTTGACCCCCCTGCCTCCCGATATATTTGCGCTACCGGCCTCCGGCCTACTTGAGCGCATACCATGTGCAGGGCGGCGGCTCGCGTTACGGAGCGGCCTTGAATTTCGCCGGGAATGTCGGCGAGGAGGGGCCGTAAGTCAAGCGTGCCGTTCGATGAAGCTAGTGGGGAAGCGACCGCGAGAAGGCGTTTACGACGACGATCCCGGCGATGATGAGGGCAAGGCCAAGAAGCGCCGGCCCGTCGAGGGTCTGCTTGAACCAAAGCCATCCGATGAGCGCGATCAGCACGATGCCAAGGCCCGCCCACACGGCGTAGGCGATGCCGACCGGAATGGTTCGCAGGCTGAGTGCGAAAAAGAAGAAGCAGACCGGATAGGCGATCACGGTCACGACGCTCGGAACGAGACGGGTGAAGGTGTCGGAGGCTTTCAAAGCCACGGTTCCGATCACCTCGAACACGATCGCGGCAGTGAGGTAGAGATAAGACACAACGAGAGTCACGGGCTCACTCCTCAGTTGGTGGCATCTGCTTCGGCAAGATGTGTGCGAGCGTGACGGCGAGGTCGAGAAGCGCCTCGTCGCCACCCTTCCAGCCGATGAAGGAAAGGCCGATGGGGCAGCCCGCGGCCTCGGTCGCGGGAATAGAAATCTGCGGCAAGCCGGCATGCCCGGCGAGACAGGTATGGCCGAGCGTCTGGCTGCGGAACTCGGCGAAGGACGCGCCGTCGGGGATGTCGCGCTCGGGCGGCAGCGTCGGCGTCGTCGGCAGCACGATCAGCGTTCCCGGCCGCATATGCGCGTTGGCGCGTTCGGCAATCTCGTCGCGTAAGGCCCGCGCGGCCTCGGCCTCGGCCGCGGTGATCTCCGCCGCCGCGGCGAAGCGTTCCTTGATGCCGGGCCCGAGAGCGACGTCGTGCGATTGAATGAACGGGAGCAGCGTCGATTGCAACTCGAAGCCCTGGATGATGCGAAAAGCGTTGCGCCAGTCGTCGAGCGCCTCGCCTATCACGTCCCGGTGCTCGGGAACCGGCAGCGCCGGCCCAAGCCGCGCAAGGACGTTCCATAGCGCCTGGTCGGCGCTTGCTTCGGCGTGGCCGAACAAATCCTCGGCAAGGAGCAAGCGTTCGATTTTGGCCTCGACGGGCGCACCTTCGAGCAGCACATGGCCCACTTTTCGGAACAGCTCCGCATCGCGCGCAAGAAAGCCGATCGTATCGAAGCTCGGCGCCATCGGCGTCGCGCCTTCGGTGGCGATGCGGCCGAAGCTCGGCCTCAAGCCGTAGAGCCCGGTAAAGGACGCCGGCACCCGGATCGAACCGCCGGTATCGCTGCCGAGCGCGAAGTCGCACAATTCGCCGGCGACGGCCGCGGCGGCGCCGCAGGCCGAGCCTCCGGTCACGTGCTCCGGCGCGCGAGGATTGATCGGCTGGCCGTAATGAACGTTGGAGCCGAGCACGCTATAGAAGAACTCATCGCAGATGGTGATGCCGGTGCAGGTCGCGCCGGCCTCGAGCAAGCGGACGATCGCGCGCGCGGTCGTCATGGCCGGCGCCGCATCGGCGTAATAGACCGGATTGCCGATCCCGATCTTCCGGCCGGCGATTGCAAAGAGGTCCTTCACCATGAAAGTGAGGCCCGCAAGCGGTCCCTCGGCGCTCCCGGCGAGCGGCTCGGTCAGAGTATGAGGCACGAGGGCGTGAACCGGGTCTTCAGCTGGAACGGAGGTCATGTCGCCTAACGATGCCTTGCCGAGGGGAAAAGAGATTACCCTCTATATCACAGGCGCGATTGAGCGATCCTTCAGAGGGAGGGTTGGCGGTGAGCGCGGCGGACGAATCGGGACGTGGCCTGCCGCGCGCGGTGTGGGCGCTCGGTCTCACCTCGCTCCTGATGGATACATCCTCCGAGCTGATCCACGGGCTGCTCCCGGTCTTTCTCGTGGTCACGCTCGGCGCGAGCGCAACCGCGCTCGGTGTCATCGAGGGTGTAGCCGAAGCCACGGCGCAAATCTCCCGCGTCTTCTCGGGCTGGCTCTCAGATGTGCTCGGGCGGCGCAAGGCTCTCACCGTGCTGGGCTACGGTCTCGCGGCCACGACCAAGCCGCTCTTCCCGCTCGCCAACTCCATCGGGCTCGTCCTCGTAGCGCGCTTCCTCGACCGTATCGGCAAGGGAATCCGCGGGGCGCCCCGCGATGCGCTCGTTGCCGACGTGACGCCTGCCGCCACGCGAGGCGCTGCCTTCGGCTTGCGCCAGTCGCTCGACACGATCGGCGCCACGCTCGGTCCCGCTTTGGCGATCGGGCTGATGTATCTCTTCAACGACGATATTCGCGCGGTGCTTTGGTTCGCGACGATTCCCGCACTCCTTGCCGTCGCCGTCCTTGTCTTTGGCGTGAAAGAGCCCCGGCGCGTGCGTGCGAAAGCGCGGGCCCCGCTCCGGATCGAGGAGATCGGCGCGCTCGGTTCCGCCTATTGGCTCGTCGCCGCCGCCGGAGCCGTCTTCACCTTGGCGCGGTTCAGCGAGGCCTTCCTCGTCATCCGCGCGCTTGATGCCGGGCTCGCTCTTGCCTGGGCGCCGGCGGTCATCGCGGTGATGAGCCTCGTCTTTGCGGCAAGCGCCTACCCGGCGGGCAGGCTCCAGGACCGGATCGGCGGACGCCCGCTTCTCGTCTCCGGCCTTGCCGCGCTCATCGCTGCCGACCTCGTTCTCGCCTATGCCCCCTCGCTTCCGGCGGTCTTCGTCGGCGTCGGGCTTTGGGGCCTGCATATGGGCCTCACGCAAGGGGTGCTCGCGGCGCTGATCGCCGCAACCGCGCCCAAGCGCCTGCGCGGCACGGCGTTCGGGCTGTTCGGGCTGATCGCCGGGCTCGCCACACTCATCGCGAGCGTGCTCGCCGGGCTCCTATGGGACCGGATCGGCGCCGGCGCGACCTTCTTCGCAGGCGCAGCCTTCGCCGCCATCGCACTCTTGGCGTTCCTGCTAAGGCCGGGCGGCGCTGGAAAAAGCCGACGCACTCGCCCTATATAGCGGCAGAGCGAGGCGCCATGCAGGCTGAGGCGATCAGGTTCCGCAAGATGAACGGACTCGGCAACGACATTGTCGTGCTCGACGCGCGCGCCCGCGCGCTCACCCTGTCGCCGGAGGTCGTCCGCGCCATCGCCGACCGGAAGGAGGGTATCGGCTGCGACCAGATCGTAGCGCTCGAACCCTCGCGCAAGGCCGATCTGTTCATGCGCATCTGGAACGCCGATGGCGGGGAGGTCGGCGCCTGCGGCAACGCTGCGCGCTGCGTCGCGGCGCTTCTCGCCGATGAGCGCGGCGTGCCGCGCGTCAGCATCGAGACCGAGAGCGGAGTGATCGGCGCAACCGTCAACGAAGACCGCAGCGTCACCACCGACATGGGCGCGCCTCGCTTCGCCTGGAACGAGATTCCGCTCGCCAAGCCCTTCGACGACACAAGCGCGATCGCGCTCGGCCCGACCGAAGATCCGGCGCTCGGCTCGCCGTCGGTGGTCAATGTCGGCAATCCGCACTGCCTGTTCTTCGTCGCCGATGTCGAGGCTCACGACCTCGCCCGGCTCGGACCGCGCCTCGAACATCACCCGCTCTTTCCCGAGCGCGCCAATATCTCGCTCGTCCAAGTGCTCGGCCCGGCGCATCTCAAGCTCCGCACCTGGGAGCGGGGCGCAGGCCTGACGCGTGCCTGCGGCACGGGCGCGTGCGCGGCCGCGGTCGGCGCGGCGCGGCGCGGGCTTTCCGGCCGCAAGGTCAAGGTGAGCCTGCCGGGCGGCGACCTTCTCATTGAGTGGCGGACAAGCGACGGCCATATCCTGATGACTGGCCCTTACGCCTTCGATTTCGAAGGCACGCTTCCGGCCCTGCTGTTGCAGCCGGCGCGGGTTTGAGGCTCTTGTCATTCCGGCGCAAGCCGGAATCCGGCGAAGGGCACGGTGCATTTGCCGCTGGATACCGGCTTTCGCCGGTATCACGGAGAACCTGGCTAGGGTCTGACTCGCCCGCCAATTCATGTTAGAAGCTGACACATGCCGGATCTCGACATCATCACCTTCGGTTGCAGGCTCAACGCCTACGAATCCGAAGTCATGCGCGCGCAAGCCGACGCCGCCGGGCTCTCTGAGGCGGTGATCGTCAACACCTGCGCAGTGACGGCGGAGGCCGTGCGTCAGGCGCGACAGGCGATCCGAAAGGCCCGCCGCGACCGCCCCGAGGCCAAGATCATTGTTACCGGCTGCGCCGCCCAGATCGATCCGGCCCGCTTCGCCGCCATGGCAGAAGTCGATCACGTGATCGGCAACCAGGAGAAGCTCGGAGCGAAGACGTTCGCGAAATTCGGCGCTGGCGACAGCGAGCGCGTCGTCGTCAACGACATCATGTCGGTGCGCGAGACCGCAGCGCATCTGGTCGAGGGTTTCGGCGGCCGCGCCCGCGCCTATGTGCAAATCCAGAACGGGTGCGATCATCGTTGCACCTTCTGCATCATCCCGTTCGGGCGCGGACCGTCGCGCTCGGTGCCGGCGGGCGCAGTGGTGGCACAAGTGCGCCTGCTTGTGGAGAAGGGCTATGCCGAGATCGTGCTGACGGGCGTGGACATCACCGCCTACGGCAAGGACCTGCCCGGCGAGATGACGCTCGGCAGGCTGGTGCGCTCCGTGCTCAAGCTCGTCCCCGAGCTGCCGCGGCTCAGGCTCTCCTCGATCGACTCGGTCGAGGCGGATGCGGCGCTCTTCGCCGCGATCGCGGACGAGAAGCGGCTGATGCCGCATCTGCATCTTTCGCTGCAATCAGGCGACGATCTTATCTTGAAGCGCATGAAGCGGCGACACGCCCGCGCCGATTCGGTCCGCTTCTGCGAAGAGGTGCGCCGGGTTCGTCCCGACATGGTTTTCGGCGCCGATCTCATCGCCGGATTTCCCACCGAGACCGACGCCATGTTCGCGAACTCGCTCGGTCTCATCGACGATTGCGGGCTCACCTTCCTCCACGTCTTTCCCTTCTCGGCGCGCGAAGGGACACCCGCCGCGCGCATGCCCCAGCTTCATGGCGGGGTGATCGCGCGCCGCGCCGGCGCGCTCCGCGACAAGGGCGTTGCCGCGCTTCAGGCTCATCTTCGCGGCGCCAAGGGACGGCGCATCTCGGTCTTGATGGAGCATGGGGCAAGCGGGCGGGCGGCCGATTTCACGCCGGTGCGCCTGGAGGCGGGGACAAGCGCGGGAGCGCTGGTCGAGGCGATGGTTGCGGGCGATGACGGCGCGGCGCTGATCGCGGTGCGATCATGAACGAAGGGGAAGGGACGGAGCCGAAGCGCGGCTGGTTCGATCAGCTTCGCCGCGGGCTCTCCCGCACCACTAACGCGCTGTCCGACGGTCTTGCCGGCGCGCTCACCAAGCGCAAGCTTGACGAGGAGACGCTCGACCGGATCGAGGAGGCCTTGATCAAGGCCGATCTCGGCGTCGGGATGGCGGCGCGCATCCGCGAGCGGCTGGCGAAGGGCCGCCACGAGCGGGGGATTGCCCCCGAGGCCGTGCGTGAGGTCGTCGCCGCTGAGATCGCAAGCGTGCTCGCGCCCTTGGCGCAGCCGATCGCGCTTTCAGCGCGCCAACGCCCTCATGTCTTTCTCGTTGTCGGCGTCAACGGCACCGGCAAGACCACGACCGCGGCCAAGCTCGCCCACCGCTTCAAGCGCGAGGGCCTGAAGGTCATGCTCGCGGCCGCCGACACGTTCCGCGCCGCCGCGATCGATCAACTCAAAATCTGGGGCGAGCGCGTCGGCGCCGAGGTCGTTGCCAAGGCGGTCGGCGCCGATCCCGCCGGCGTCGCCTTCGAGGCGTTCGAGCGCGCGCAGGCCGAAGGCATCGACGTGCTCCTGATCGACACGGCCGGGCGCCTGCAAAACAAGTCGGACCTTATGGCCGAGCTCGCCAAGATCGTTCGCGTCTTGAAGAAGATCGACGAGGCCGCTCCGCACGGCGTCATCCTCGTGCTCGACGCCACCACCGGTCAAAATGCGCTCGCGCAAGTGGAGATTTTCAAGGAGATCGCGGGCGTCACCGGCCTCGTTGTCACCAAGCTCGACGGCACGGCGCGGGGCGGCATCCTGGTCGCCATCGCAGAGCGCTTCAAGATTCCCATCAACGCCATCGGCATCGGCGAAGGCATCGACGACCTCAAGCCGTTCGGCGCGCAAGACTTCGCGCGCGCGATCGCGGGAGCGTATAGCGAGAATGAAGCCGCAGCCTAAGCGCGAGAATGCCGCGACGGCCCCCGAGCAGGGGGTCTGGTCCAAGCTGATCATCGAGCTCGGACCGCTTCTGGTGTTCTTCGCCGCCAACGCCGTCGCCGGCATCTACGCCGGCACCGCGGCGTTCATGGTGGCGACCCTCGTTTCGCTCGCCGCAACCCGCATCCGTCACCAGAAGGTTCCGGTCATGCTGCTCGTCAGCGGCGCTATTGTGCTCGTGTTCGGCGGGCTCACGCTCTACCTGCGCGACGATACCTTCATCAAGCTGAAGCCGACGATCGTCTATGCGATGTTCGCTTGCCTGCTCACGGCCGGTCTCATGCTGAAAAAGCCGCTGCTCGAGCTCCTGTTCGGCTCGGCCTTCACGCTGACCGAGGAGGGCTGGCGAAAACTGACCGTGCGTTGGATTTTCTTCTTCGTCGCCATGGCCATCGTCAACGAGCTCGTGTGGCGCAACGTCTCGACCGATACCTGGGTCAGCTTCAAGGTCTTCGGCTTCCTGCCGCTCACGTTTTTGTTCGCGCTTGCGCAGGTCCCGCTGCTCCAGCGCCATGGCCTGCCGAAGCACGACGCCGCGGAATAATTGGTAAACGACGGGAGCGTCGGCGCCCCCTCCGGCGTTTAGGACAAGGTGCCCCCGGCTTGGCGCCCGCCCTTCGCTCGCATGGCTAAAAATGCCCGTCTCAATTGTGTGCGACCACGATTGCGCCCCGCGTAATCCGCAGACTGACATTTGCCGTTCGAAGTAAATTTGATTAAAGTTATAGGAATCTGGGAATGAGCGCCGGCGCGTCCGACGCACGGCAAGAGGATCTTTGAGTAATGGCTAAGCTGGGAAAAGACCTCGACCGGTCGGCAACCCATTTGCTTCATCGCGCCGGCCAGTGCGCCGCCGAAATGTTTTCCTCCGAAACGCGCACCGGCGGACTGACGCCGCGCCAACTCGCGGTGATGATGGTGATCGGCGAAAAGGAAGGGCTGAACCAGACCGAGCTCGTCGATCGCACCGGCATCGACCGGTCGACGATGGCCGACCTCGTCGCGCGGCTCACGCGCCGGGGCCTCGTGCAGCGCCGCCGCACCAAGGAAGATGCCAGAGCCTACGCCATCAAGCTCAGTCAGCAGGGCGCGAGACTGCTCCGCGAGGCGAGGCCCGGCGCCGCCGCCGCCGACCAGCGGCTCATCGGCTGCCTCCCGGCCGGCAAGCGGCAAGACTTTCTCGACGCGCTCGATCTCATCGTGACCTCGGCCAACAAGCCGCGCCGCTAGTCCTCAGGCTTGCCGTTCGGCTTCGCCAGCAGCGGCAGAATCTTGTCCTTCACGACGTCGCCCGTGAGCGGGCCGACATGGCGATAGGCGATCGTGCCGTCGCCCGTCACCACGTAGGTTTCTGGCACGCCGTACACCCCGAAATCGATGGCGACGCGGCCCGAGCCGTCGGCGCCGACGCGGGCGTAGGGATTGCCGTAACGGCCGAGGAAGCGCCGCGCGGCTTGCGGATCGTCCTTGTAGTCGATGCCGTAAAGCCTGACGCCTGGGGTCGCCCCGAGAGCGAGCAGGAGCGGATGCTCGTGCTGGCATTCGAGGCACCAGGACGCGAAGACGTTGACGAGCGTGGCCTCTCCCCTAGCAAGATCCGATGCGGCGAAGCCCGGCACCTGGTCGGCGCCGTTCAAGAGACCTTCGAGCGGCGGAAGCGAGAACTCAGGCACCCTCTTGCCGATCAAGGTCGAAGGCAGAAGCGAAGGATCGCCGCTCCGAAGCGCGTACCAGAAGAGGCCGGCGAGCACGGCGAAGATCGCAAGCGGCAGCATGGGGCCGAAGCGCCGGAGCGGCGCGGCGCGTCCTTCCTCGCTCATGATTTCCGGCCTCGCGCGGGCTTGCCTTCGCGTGCCGCACCGGCCGAGCGCCGCCTTACTCCCTTCGCCTCGAGATCGGCAAGGCGTTGGCGCTGCTTGCGGTCGTCGGCGACGATGAAGAACGCAAGCGCGACCACCGCGGCGAAGGTGAAGCCGTAAGCGGCAAGGATGAAATTTGCGTGCGGACCGAGATCGGGCATGGCGTCCAGCGTCAGGTTTCGGCCAGCGCCGCCTGCTCGACTTGCATCTGCTGCATCGCCAGCACGCGCCGGCGCAGGATCTCGGCGCGCATCGCCATCAGATGCAGAAGCACGAACAGCAACGTGAAGGCGCCCGCCATGACGGCAAGCGCGGTTAGCATCGAGGAATCGATGGTGGGACCGCCGAGGCGGACGATGCTCGCCGGCTGATGCAGCGTGTTCCACCAATCGACCGAAAACTTGATGATGGGAATATTGATCGCGCCGACGAGCCCGAGGATCGCGGCGGCGCGCCCCGCGCGCCCCGGTTCCTCGATCGCCTGCCACAGCGCGATCAAGCCGAGATAGAGCAGGAACAGAACCAGCATCGAGGTGAGGCGCGCGTCCCAAACCCAATAGGTGCCCCACATCGGTTTGCCCCAAAGCGAGCCGGTGACGAGCGCTATCAGGGTGAAGGTGGCGCCGATGGGCGCTGCGGCCTTGGCGGCGACATCGGCGAGAGGATGACGCCAGATGAGCGTGCCGAGGCTCGCGACCGCGATCAGCGCATAGCCGAACATGGCGAGCCAGGCGGCGGGAACGTGGACGAACATGATCCGCACGGTCTCGCCCTGCTGGTAGTCGGGCGGCGCCACGAAGAAGGAAAGATAGAGCCCGACGGCGAACAGGATCGCCGTCAGCGCCGCGAGCCACGGAATGAGGCGGCCGGCGAGGTCGAGAAAACGCGTCGGATTGGCGAGGCTCGGCATCGGGCCTGATCTAGTGGCTTTGGCTTGGCATGGCAATCCGCGCCTAGCGGAGAGCGGCGCGGACCGAAGCGGCCGCGGCAACAGGAGCGAGCACGATGCTTGCGAGGCTGAAACCGCACAGCATGAGAAAAGGCGGCCAGGGCGAGGCGGGGCCCGCGATCGCGGCCGTCGCCGCCGCCACGCCGAAGATCAGGACCGGCACGTAAAGCGGCAGCACGAGAAGCGCGAGCAAAAGCCCGCTCCGCCTCAACCCGAGCGTGAGGCTCGCTCCGATCGCGGCGATGAAGCTCACCGCGGGCGTTCCGGCCAGCATCGCCAGAACGAGGAACGGGCTCGCCTCAGCCGGCAGGTTGAGCAGGAGCCCGAGCAACGGCGCGAGCAGGGCGAGCGGCACGCCGGTCGTGAGCCAATGGGCGAGGCTCTTGATCGCGGCGACGAGCGGCAGAGGAAGCGCTCCCGTAGCCAGCACGTCGAGCGCGCCGTCCTCGTAGTCGTTGTGGAAGATGCGGTCGGCGGAAAGGAGCGCGGCGAGGAGGAGCGCGACCCACAACAAGCCGAGCGCGATGCGGGCGAGCAGGTTGAGATCGGGGCCAAGCCCGAGCGGCGCGATCGCGACCACGACGAGATAGAAGCCGAGCGCCGTGCCGATGGCGCCGCCTTCGCGAAGCGCAAGCCTCACGTCGCGGGCAAGGAGGGCGAGGGCGGCGCTCACGACACGCGCTCCTTGCCGAGGGGGAGGTGCTTCGCACGTTTCGCTCCGATCTCGGCGTGGCTCGCGACGAGCGCGATCCCGCGCGTTGCCAGGTGATGTTCGATTGCTGCATCGAGCAGCTTGAGCGAGGCCTTGTCGAGCGAGGTCTGCGGCTCATCGAGCAGCCAGATCGGCCGGGTCGCGACGAGGAGGCGGGCGAGCGCGAGCCGCCGCTTCTGTCCGGCCGAAAGGAGCCCGGCGGGGAGATCGGCCAAGGCGCCAAGCCCGAACGCGGCAAGGGCGGCCGCGACGCTCTGGCGGCGATCGCCGAGGAACTCGGCCCAGAAAGCAAGATTCTCGGCGACGCTGAGGCTCGTCTTCACCGCGTTTGAGTGGCCGACATAGTGGCAAAGCTCGGGGATCGCGGCGTCCGGCGCTCCGCCCTCGAGGCGAAGCGCGCCGCCCTCAAGCGGAAGGAGCCCCGCGATCTGGCGCAACAAGCTTGTCTTGCCGGCGCCGTTCGGCCCGGTGACGAGGAGCGCTTCGCCTGGCGCAAGGCGAAAGCTCAAGTCCCGGTAGATGGTCCTGCCGCCGCGCTGGCAGCTGATTTCGAGGGCGGCGAGGCCGATCGCGTGCGGCATGGCTTCGAAATGACGCGGGGTCAAAACCGGGGAAGGCAGGCTTTCCCGAGGGATTCGGGCCGGAAGTTCTCTTCGCGTCATTGTCTCATTGCCGCAAGCGCTTTTATATAGGTCCCGAGCACGCAAGCCTTAACCAAGGGGAGCCGTTCGAGGCCGGAGCGAGCCTGTTCCGTCCTCGCCTTGGCCGCGCCTGCTTGGAGAAACCATTCGCCGAAGGAGATGCCCGCTTGACCGCGGCCCTTGAACCCTCACTCGACAGCTTCAGATGCCGCCGCAGACTGAAAGCCGACGGGGTCGAGTACGACTATTTCAGCTTGAAGGAGGCCGAAGCGAACGGGCTTGCCGGCATCGGGAGCCTTCCCTTCTCGCTCAAGGTGCTGCTCGAGAACCTGCTCCGTCACGAGGACGGGCGCACCGTCACCGCCGACGATATTCGCGCCGTCGCGCTCTGGCTAAAGAAGAAGTCAAGCGACCGCGAGATCGCGTTTCGGCCGGCGCGCGTGCTGATGCAGGACTTCACCGGCGTTCCCGCCGTGGTCGATCTTGCCGCCATGCGCGACGCAATGGGTGCGCTCGGCGGCGATCCGCGGGCGATCAATCCGCTGGCGCCGGTCGATCTCGTCATCGACCATTCGGTCATGGTCGACGCGTTCGGCTCGAACAGCGCGTTCCAGATCAACGTCGACAAGGAATATGAGCGCAACCGCGCGCGTTACGCCTTCTTGCGCTGGGGCGCGGCCGCTTTCGACAATTTCCGCGTGGTGCCGCCGGGCACCGGCATCTGCCATCAGGTCAATCTCGAATATCTGGCGCAGACGGTGTGGACCAAGGAG
>DASTKZ010000015.1:0-11653 GCA_035715445.1 Methyloceanibacter sp. | reverse complement strand
GCGATCAGGCAGAAAGCTGCGGCGAAGAGCGCAAGCGCGCCGAGGTCGGCGAGCGTCGGCGCCGCGGCGTAGCAGGCGAAGCCGAGCGCAAAGAAAATGAAATAGGTGGTCTTGCGGCCGATCTTGTCGGACAGCGAGGCCCAGAAGATCCGGCCGGCGATGTTGAACAGCGAGAACAGGCCGACAAAGGCGGCGCCGACCAGAGCCGCCTTGGCCTTCTGGTCGTCGGTGAAATCGGCGAAGCCGATCGAGGCGTCGCCGAACAGACGGCCGCCGAAAGTCTCCTGCAACATCGGCGCGGCGGCGCCGATAATGCCGATGCCGGCCGAGACGTTGAGGCAGAGCACGGCCCAAAGCAGCCAGAACTGCACGGTCTTGTGCGCGTCCTTGAGGTGGACGTGGCCCGTCGTGATCATCGCTTTGGCGTTTGACGGCGGCGTCCAGCCTTCGGGCTTCCACCCCACTGGCGGGAGCCTGTAGCCGAAGGCGCCGCACATCATGAAAATGAAATAGCCGATCCCGAGCGTGACGAAGGTCTCCCACACGCCGACCGAGGTCGGCGTCGCGTAGTAATTCATCAGGATGGTGGCGAGCGGCGAGCCGATCATGGCGCCGCCGCCGAAGCCCATGATTGCCATTCCCGTCGCCATGCCGCGACGATCGGGAAACCATCTGATCAGGGTCGACACCGGCGAGATGTAGCCGAGCCCAAGGCCGATGCCGCCAATGAAGCCGGAGCCGAGCCACATCAGCCAGAGTTGGTGGAAATAGACGCCGACCGCCGAAATCATCAGGCCGCCACACCAGCACAGCGCCGAGACGACGCCGGCTTTCCGCGGTCCGACCCGCTCGAGCCACCCGCCCCAGATCGCCGCCGAAACGCCGAGCAGGACGAAGAACAGCGTGTACATCCAGCCGAGATCGAACTGGGTCCAGTCGCAGTCGGTGGCAAACAGCGCGTGCGCGGTTATGGCCACCTTGCCGAAGAAGGTGGTGGCGTCGCCGGGGCAGGGGAGCGACTTGTCGAGACCTTGCGCCACGCCGACGGCGCGCCCCAACGGCAGCCAAAACACGCTGAAGCCGTAGGCCATGCCGATGCAGAGATGGATCGCGAGCGCGGCCGGCGGCACGAGCCAGCGGTTGTAGCCCGGCGGCGCAATGATCTGCGCCTTGTCGAGAAGGCCGATACGACCGCCCGCGGCCACGGACTCTCCAGCACTCGCCATGCGGTGCCCCCAGGATTAGCCTTCCTTCGCCACGACCGACGGCAGTCTGGCCGGGCTTGGCCGCGACCGCAAGGTCCGATGGCGACGCAGCCCTGGCCGGGCCGGGAGACGGATCCCAAGGCTATAGGGGGAGCCTAGGGCGAGAGATCGGGGTGCCGTCACGCTCCCTTCTTGAACTTTGCCGCTTCCTCGGAGCCCTTGGTGGTGTCGCCTGCGGTGTAGGAATGGGCGCCGGCGCCCGCGAGCTTGCCCTTGTCCACGATCAGATACTCGGTGCGGATCGGCTTCTTGGCGAAATAGTTTTCCAGGATTTCGCGCACGCCGGCGGCGTAGCGCGTTTGCGCCGAGAGCGAGCTCCCCGAGATATGCGGGGTCATGCCGTGATGTGGCATGGTGCGCCAGGGGTGGTCGCGCGGCGCCGGCTGCGGGAACCAGACGTCGCCGGCATAGCCTGCGAGCTGCCCGCTTTCGAGCGCGCGCACGACGGCGTCGCGATCGACGATCTTGCCCCGGGCCGTGTTCACCAAATAGGCGCCACGCTTCATCTTGCCGATCAGCTTGTCATTGAACATGCCTTCGGTCTCGGGATGAAGCGGCGCGTTGATCGTCACGACGTCGCACACCTTCACCAGCGACTCGACGTTGGGGTGGAAGGTGAGGCCGAGCTCCTTCTCGACCTTCTCGTGCAGGCGATGCTTGTCGGTGTAGTGCAGCTTGACGTCGAACGGCTTGAGGCGGCGGAGCGCGGCCAGTCCGATGCGGCCGGCGGCGACCGTTCCGATATTCATGCCTTCGAGATCGTAAGAGCGCTCGACGCAGTCGGCGATGTTCCAGCCGCCTTTGATCACCCATCCGTAGGACGGGATGTAGTTTCGCACCAGCGCCAGGATCATCATCACGATGTGCTCGGAGACACTGATCGAGTTGCAATAGGTGACTTCGGCGACGGTGATACCCTTGTCCATCGCCGCCTGCAGATCGACATGGTCCGAACCGATGCCGGCGGTGATGGCAAGCTTGAGGTTCTTGGCTTTGGCGATCCGCTCCTTGGTGAGGTAAGCGGGCCAGAAGGGTTGGGAGATGACGATCTCGGCGTCGGGAAGCTCCTTCTCGAAGACGGAGTTGGGGCCGTCCTTGTCGGAGGTGACGACCAGAGTGTGACCGGCATCTTCGAGGAATTTGCGAAGGCCAAGTTCACCCGAGACGCTGCCGAGCAGTTCGCCCGGCTTGAAATCGATTTTCTTCGGCGTCGGCGTCGTCATGCCGTCGGGGTAGTGATCGATCTTGGGAATGTCGTCGCGGGCGTATTTGGGCGGATAGCCCGTGACCGGATCGTCATAAAGAACGGCGAGTACTTTTGCCATGGGTGAGCTCCTTCATGGGCGGGCATGGAGACAGGTCAGAGGAGGGAGTCGGAGCTCTGCTGCCACATGTCGCATCGGGCGAGACCGGGCAGAGAGTAAAACGCATCGACCCACCCTCGCGTTTCCTGATCGGCGGGCCTAAAGCGCGGCCTATGGAATTGCCGATCCTCGAAACCCCACTCTCGCGGGCGGCGGAAATCAAGTAGTCGCATCCGAACGGTCCATAGAAGCGGTCTATCGACCGAACTGGACAAAGACCAACCTGACTGAAATGCTTGTGGAAGTACCGCTGGGGGAGACGAAAACTTTGTCGTTACCGCGAACGCTGGTCGAGGGTCATTTCCGGTTTCGCCGCGATCAACACGCCAAGAATCGCGGACGCTATCTCCAGCTCGCCGAGCTCGGTCAAGCGCCGATGGCCATGGTGATCGCCTGCTGCGATGCGCGCGTCGATGTCTCGGCGATCTTCGATGCCGAGCCCGGCGCGCTGTTCATCATGCGCAACGTCGCCAATCTCGTTCCCCCTTACGAGCCGGAAGGCAAATATCACGGCACGAGCGCCGCGGTCGAATACGCCGCGACCGCGCTCAAGGTGCCGCATGTCATTGTGCTCGGTCATTCGCACTGCGGCGGCGTTGACACATACCGGCGCGGGGTGCGCGACAAGGTGCCGGAGCACGGTTTCATCGGCCGTTGGCTCACGCTGCTCGATGACCTCAAGCTCGTCGAGAGCGACATCTTCGCCTACGGCGACGAGATGGCGTTCGAGCTCGCCGCGGTGCGCTCCTCGATCGCCAACCTTCACACCTTCCCCTTCATCCAAAAGCGGTTGAAGGAGGGGCTGCTGGCATTGCACGGGCTGCATTTCGATCTCGGCAGCGGGCAATTGCTCGGCCTCGAGCCGGAAACGGCGCGCTTCTCGGCCGTGGTCGAGGCGTAAGAGCTTAAGCGGCGCGGTCGAGCAGCTTGCGGTTGACGATCGTTTCGGCGATCTGCACCGTATTCAGCGCGGCACCTTTGCGCAGATTGTCGGACACGACCCAGAAGGACAGGCCGTTGTCGAGCGTCTGGTCCTCGCGGATGCGGCTGACGAAGGTGGCATAGTCGCCGACGCATTCGACCGGGGTCACGTAGCCGCCGGGCTCGCGCTTGTCGACGACGAGCACGCCGGGCGCCTCGCGCAGGATCTTGCGCGCCTCATCCGCCGTGATCGGTTCCTCGAACTCGACATTGACCGCCTCGGAATGGCCGACGAACACCGGCACGCGCACGCAAGTCGCGGTGACTTTGATCTTGGGGTCGAGAATCTTCTTGGTCTCGGCCGACATTTTCCATTCCTCCTTGGTCGAGCCGTCATCGAGGAAGACGTCGATATGAGGAATGACGTTGAAAGCGATCTGCTTGGTGAACTTTTTCGGCTCGGTCGCGCTTGTGACGAAGATGCCCTTGGTCTGGTCCCAGAGCTCGTCCATCGCCTCCTTGCCCGCGCCCGACACAGATTGATAAGTCGCCACCACGACGCGCTTGATCTTGGCGCGGTCATGCAGCGGCTTCAGCACCACCACGAGCTGGGCGGTCGAGCAATTCGGGTTGGCGATGATGTTCTTCTTGGTGAAGCCGGCCACGGCGTCGGCGTTGACCTCGGGCACGATCAGTGGCACGTCGGGGTCGTAACGCCAATAGGACGAGTTGTCGATGACGACGCAGCCTTGCGCCCCGATCCGCGGCGCCCAGTCCTTGGAGACGGCGGAGCCGGCCGACATCAGCGCGAAATCGACGCCGCGAAAGTCGAATTGCTCGAGGTCGCGGCACTTGAGCCGCTGGTCGCCGAACGACACTTCGACGCCCATCGACCGCCGCGAGGCGAGGGCGAAGACCTCATCGGCCGGGAACTCGCGCTCGGCCAGGATGTTGAGCATCTCGCGCCCGACATTCCCAGTCGCGCCGATAACGGCGACTTTATAACCCATGGCTGGCAAACGCTCCTTCGTGCAAAACCTATGGCTGCTGCCAATTTGCGGCCGATTTACGGGGAACGGCCCCCGGTTGTAAAGCTTTGCCGGCAACCGAACCTCTGGCCCCGGGACGGATCATGACCTCGATCGCACGTGCCGCCTTCCTCGCCATGATCGCGCTTTTTGTCGCGGGGTGCGACTGGTCCAGCCTATCCGACGAGGAGACCCAAGGGGCCAATCCGACCATCCCCACCCCGCGCTGGGCTCTCGTGCCGGACATCAATCTCGCGCGCGCCGTGGGCTGGCCCAAGGGTGCGATGCCGACGCCCGCGCCAGGGCTTGCGGTCAATGCCTTCGCCGAGGGTCTTGACCATCCGCGTTGGCTCCATGTCTTGCCGAACGGCGACGCTCTCGTCGCCGAGACCAATACGCCCAAGAGCGGCGACGTGAGCGTCCCAGGGTTCAAGGGCGTGGTGATGATCATGGCCATGAACTACGCCGGCGCCGGCGTCCAGAGTCCCAACCGCATCGTGCTGCTTCGCGACAGCGACGGCGACGGCGTGGCGGAGACGAGACAGGTGTTCCTCGAAGGCTTGAATTCACCGTTCGGCATGGCGCTCATCGGCGACAAGCTCTACGTGGCCGATACCGATGCGCTGCTGCGGTTCGACTACCGGGAAGGCGCGACCAAGATCGAGACGCCGGGAACCAAGATCGCCGATCTGCCCGCCCTCGCTCCCAACCTTCACTGGACAAAAAGTCTCGTGGCGAGCCCCGACGGATCGCGCCTCTATGTCGGCGTGGGCTCCAACAGCAATTTCGGCGAGAACGGTCCCGCCTTGGAGGAGGGGAGGGCGCAAATCCTCGAAATCGATCCGGCCACGGGAGAGACGCGCAGCTTCGCGACCGGATTGCGGAACCCGGTCGGCCTTGCCTTCGCACCCGAGAGCGGCGCGCTGTGGGCGGTTGTGAACGAGCGCGACGAACTCGGCTCCGATCTCGTCCCCGACTATCTCACCGAGGTCAAGGACGGCGCCTTCTACGGCTGGCCGTTCAGCTATTGGGGCCAGCATGTCGATACGAGGGTCGAGCCGCAAAACCCCGAACTCGTGGCGAAGGCGCTTAAGCCCGACTATTCGCTCGGCAATCACGTCGCGCCGATCGGCCTTGCCTTCGCGCAAGGCACGCTGTTGCCGGAGACGTTCCGGAGCGGCGTGTTCATCGGCGAGCACGGCTCGTGGAACCGCATTCCGTTGAGCGGCTATAAAGTCGTGTTCGTGCCGTTCGCGGGCGGGAAGCCCTCAGGCGCGCCGGCCGATGTGCTCACCGGCTTCCTCAACGGACTGAACGAAGCGCAAGGACGTCCCGCCGGTGTCGCTATCGACCGCTCGGGCGCGCTCTTGGTCGCCGACGATGTCGGCAACGTGGTGTGGCGCGTGACGCCTTCCGCGTCCAAGCCCACGCCCTAAGTCACCGGGAGATTAGGTCCGACGATCGTCAAGCGCGTAGGCGCCGGGGCCGGAGCCCGCGAGAACGAGGAAGCCGCCGGAGATGGTGATGTTCTTCATGAAGTTGATCATCTGCATCATGTCGCCCGGCTGATAGTGGAACAGATAGCCGGCGAGGAGGCAGAAGCCGGCAAGGGCGAGGGCGGCCCAGCGCGTGAAGAGGCCGAGCACGACGAGCAGGCCGCCGCCGAGCTCGGTCAGAATGACGAGCGGCAGGAGCGCGCCAGGAACGCCCGCCGCCTCCATGTGCTCGACGGTGCCGGCATAGCCGAAGATCTTGCTCCAGCCCGACTGGATAAACATGATCGAAAGCACCACGCGGCCGATCAAGATGAGATAAGGCGCCGCTCGTTCCATCCTGCGTTCCTCCCGTGTCACTTGCCGAATCGGGGGCCAGTCTAGCGGCGCGCTCGCGCGAGGCAAACGCCTTCCCAGGATGCGCAGCCTCAATTCAGCATGTTGGAGAAGAGCAAGAGAAAGGCCTTGACCAGGCCGATGACGACCGCCGCCGCCACCGCCAGGCTCGCAACGCCGACGGCAAGTCCGACCAGCACGGCGAGGCCGTCCTTCTCGACAATGGCAAGCCCGATGATGGCGATGGCGCAAGCCGGGAGCCAGTTGGCGAAAGGGATCGGCAAAAAGAGTACGAGCGCAAGGATGAGAATGGCGAGGCCGATCAGGCGCTCGCCGGTCCACGACAGAAGGACGGCGAGACGCGGCCGCAGCAGGCGCTCGGCGCCTTCGAGATAGGGCAGCGAACGCAAGACAACATTGGCGAAACCCTCGCGCGAGAAAGACCGCTCTGTCAGCCAGCGTGGAAACCACGGCTTATGACGCCCATAGGTCAGCTGCGCCGCGAGCAGCACCAGCGGCAGGCCGAGCACCGCCGAGAGCAGAGGGATATTGACCGGCACGAGATTGGGCAGAGCGAAGATGAAGAGCAGGACGCCGAAGCCGCGATCTCCGAGCGCATCGCGCAGCACGCCGAGGCTGATGCGCGGCTCGGGATGGCTCGTGACGAAATCGCGCAAGAGGTGCGAGGTACGGCGCGGTCTGGGCCGCGGCGTTGTGTCCGGCGCGTTGCCGGTCGGGGAGGCGTCTTCCTGCCAATTCATGCTTTAGTCGAGCCTCGCCGCTGCCGATCAGGGATTGTTGGCAGGCGCTTCCGCTTTCACCTCGGTGCATTTCTTGGTGACGAACCCATTGACCATGCGCACGACCTCGGGCCCGAGCACGTTGGTCTTGTTGTCGATACCCGTGCCGGCGTAGATCAGGGGATAGATCAGAAGCGGCGCCGCCGCCTCGCCCCAATTGATGCTGGCCTCCGTCGCCTTGCCATTCTCGAATTTCACCTTGGGCGCAAGCGTCACCTCGACGGTGTAAGGCTCGCCTTCGGCCTTCTGCGCGAGGGTGCAGCGCACTTTTTGCACCGGCATGACAATCTCGTGCGAAGCCTCGCTCATCGCCAAAGCGAGCGACTTCCGCTCGAGCTCGAGCTTCGACCGGCACACGGCCTTGCCCCAAGGCCAGCTGACCTTGCCGCCGAGCATCTTAACGATGTCTTCCTCGCGCCAGGTCTTGACGATGTCGCAGGAGACGTTCTCGCCATTGGGGTCGCCCGTGGCGACGATGTCGCAGATCTCCTTCTTGCACTCTTTGCGCGCTTCCTTCTCGGCCGCCTCCTCGGGCGTGAGCTGCCGCTTGGCCTCGCCCGGGCTCGTGGTGGTCGGCGCCGCCGGTTCAGCCGGAGCCTCGGTTCCGCCTTGCGCGGAACTGTCCGCCGCTTCGAGCGCGCCGGGGGCAAGCGCAAGGACGGATGCGGCGATCAGGGCAAAGAAGCGTCTCATTGTCCTTCGGCTCACGTATCGAGCGCCTTGACGATGGCCTCGCCCATCTCGCGCGTTCCGACCGTGCGGCAGCCATCCTGCTTGATATCGGCGGTGCGGAGGCCCTGATCGAGCACGCGGGCGATGGCCCCGTCGATGCGGTCGGCACTCTCGCCGAGGAAGAAGGAATAACGCAGGCACATGGCGAGGCTGGCGATGGTGGCGATCGGGTTGGCGACGCCTTGTCCGGCGATATCGGGCGCCGAGCCGTGCACGGGCTCGTAGAGCGCGCGGCGATGACCGCGCTCGTCGGCCGCGCCGAGCGAAGCGGAGGGCAGCATGCCGAGCGAGCCCGTGAGCATCGCCGCCTCGTCAGACAGCATGTCACCGAACAGATTGTCGGTGACAATCACGTCGAACTGCTTCGGCGCACGGACGAGCTGCATGGCGCAGTTATCGGCAAGGATATGGTGGAGCGTCACGTCGCCGTAGCGCTCCTTGTGGATTTTCGTGACCACCTCGTTCCACAGCACGCCGGTCTTCATGACGTTGCGCTTCTCGGCCGAATGCACCAGCCGCTTGCGCTCGCGGGCGAGGTCGAAGGCGACGGTTGCGATGCGCTCGATCTCGAAGGTGTCGTAGACTTGGGTATCGACGGCGCGCTTCTGCCCGTTGCCGAGATTGGTGATCGTCTTCGGCTCGCCGAAATAGACGCCGCCGGTCAGCTCGCGCACGATCATGATGTCGAGCCCGTCGACGCGGTCGCGCTTGAGCGAGGAGGCGTCGGCAAGCGCCGGATAGCAAATGGCGGGACGAAGATTGGCGAACAGCTCGAGGTCCTTGCGGAGCCGCAACAGCCCGGCCTCGGGCCGCTGATCGTAAGCAACGGTATCCCATTTCGGGCCGCCGACCGCGGCGAGCATAACGGCATCGGCGGCTAGCGCCCGTTCCATGGTGGCGTTGGAAATGGCCTGGCCGTGGGCGTCGTAGGCCGAGCCGCCGACCAGATCCGTCTCGGTCTCGATCGAGGCGGCACCCGTCCGGTTCACCCAGGCGACAACGCGCTCGGCCTCGGCCATCACTTCGGGGCCGACGCCGTCCCCCGGTAGCAGCAAGAGTTTGTAGGTTGCCATGCCCCGTCCCGTGCGTCAGAGACAGATGATACTAGAGCTTGCCTAAAGGGAGTGGGAAATGCTGACAAGAGCGCTGTATCTCGTGGTTCTCCTGCTCGGAGCCGTGGCGCCAATGGCCTCAGGCGCGGGCGAGTCGAAGGTGTTGGCGCTCGGCCTCAGCGACCACGAGGTGACGCAAGGAGAGCTCGAGAAGGGCGAGGCTTTGCCCCCGCCGCGCTTCAACACCGGTGGGGTCGCTTATGGCCTGGCGGCGGACCTGAAAAAAGGCGATGCGGTCGAGGTCGCTCTCATCAAGGACGGCAAGCCTCTGCACCACAATAGCGAGACCCTGACCGAGGACAAAGCGCGTCTCCTGCTGCAAGCCGGAAAGCGCGGGGTCCCAGCCGGCGGGTGGCCCGAGGGCCAATATGCGGCCACGCTCAAGGTTACGCGCGACGGCAAGACGCTCATCGAGCAGGCATCGACGCCAATCCCAATCGAATAGGCTTTGCCGGCCGCGCCCTTAACCCCTTTTGTGAAGGACAAGAGCGCCCGTCTCTTGATATTCCTCTGTCCTCACCTTTTGGACGAGCTTGGAATGGCCAGAAGCGGAGCTGCAATAACAACGCCAAAGAGACGCCGCGTGACGCCGCAGGAATATCGCGCCGCGTTCGCTGCGCGCGTCAGGCAGGCACGAACCGCCGCCCGCTATCCCCTCGAGGAAATGGCGTTGCTGCTTGGCGTGACCCGGGACACCTATACCAAGTATGAGGGCCGAGGCGCTTCACTCATGCCGCATAACTTGATCGTGCCGTTCTGCCTCGCCTGCCGCGTATCTGTTGAGTGGCTTCTCACAGGCATTGGCCCGATCCGGCACCGTTGACGTCGCCCGACGGGCGTTACGCCCAGGGGCGCTCGAGGCGGGCCCTTTGCTCGAACGACTCGATGGCGCCCTCCTTCTCCAAGGTGAGGCCGATATCGTCGAGGCCTTCCATCAGGCAGCGCTTGCGGAAGGGGTCGATCTCGAACCGGATCGCCCCGCCGTCGGGGCCTCTGATCTCTTGCGCGGCGAGGTCGATCGAAAGCGTGGCGTTGGCGCCGCGCCCGGCATCGTCGATCAGCTTGTCGATCTCGGCTTGCGGCAGCGTGATGGGGAGAATGCCGTTCTTGAAGCAGTTGTTATAGAAGATGTCGGCGAAGGACGGCGCGATCAGGCAAAGAATGCCGAAATCGAGCAGCGCCCACGGCGCGTGCTCGCGCGAGGAGCCGCAGCCGAAATTCTCGCCGGTGATGAGGATCTTCGCGTCCGAGTAGGGCTTCTTGTTCAGGACGAATTCAGGAAAGGCGGCGCCCGCCTCGTCATAGCGCAATTCGGCGAACAGGCCCTTACCCAGCCCGGTGCGCTTGATGGTCTTGAGATATTGCTTGGGAATGATCATGTCGGTGTCGACATTGATCATCGGCAGAACGGCGGCGATCCCGGTTAGCGTGGTGAATTTCTGCATGGGTTCCTCTTCAACGGAAGCTATGTAGAGGCAAGCGGCCGCGCTTTCCAGCTTTTCAGGCCGGGCCGCCAGCGGCTAAGGTTCGCCGGCCGAACCACGGGAGAGGGATCGAACATGGCGGATCAAGTGATTTACGAGGCGCACCCGGCCATGTTCCGGGCTCATCCCTTCTGGTTCATCCTCGCGGTCCTGCTCATCGCCGCCTTCGGCGCCGGCATTCTCATCTTGCTCTATTGGTACATCAAGACACGCGCGACCACGCTCACCGTCACCGACAGCGATCTCCTCTACGAGAAGGGAATCCTGAGCAAGGACCGCACCTCGGTGTCGCTCCGGCACATCCGCTCGGTCAACGTCATGCAGACACTCGTCGATCGTATTCTTGGGGTCGGGACGATTCAAATCTCAACCGCCGGCGACCTGCCCGAGTTCACCATCGCCGACATGCCCGATCCGCACTTGATCAGCGAAGCGATCTCGAACGCGCAAGAGATGCGCGAGAGTCGCAACTGAGGCGGGGAGGCACGCGATGGCCAGGCCGAGCGACAGGGGCGAGCGTAACGAGGCGCTGAGGCTGCTGGTCGCGGCGATCAGCGGGATTCTCCTGCTCGTCATCATCGGCGGGGCCGGTCTCTACTATTTCGGCGGCGGGCTTGGCGACGGCGTTCCCTTCTCGGCGGGGCTCGGACTCAAAGACGCGGCGCTGATCGCCTTCGGCGTCTCCTTCGTCGTCATTCTGGTGATGGCCATCGTGTCGGGCGGCGACGCCATTTTCGGCGAGCTGCCGTTCACGATCCTCGGCTTCCTAATCTTCTTCGTCGTTTTTTGGTTGATGATCGCCTGGATCTTCTGAGGCGTATCGTCTCGCGCGCTACTCCGCCGGCGCAAGCGCGTGCGGCTTGGCCGACGAGGCGGGCGGCGCTGCTGTCTGCAAGCCCGAAGCCCCGACCAGCTGGCGATAATATTTGCGCATTGTCTCGCAGCGTTGCGGTCCGGGCGGGTGGACGGCATCGCCCTTCAACTGCGAGATGAAGACGCAGATGTCTTCCATGCCTTGGGCATCGAGCCAGCCCCGTTTGACGCCGCGCCTGATGGCGAAGAGATCCGCCTTGGTCTCATCGGCGCCCTCGAACTGATGCCCGCATTCATGCGAGAAG